>NZ_BAABKC010000037.1:0-279780 GCF_039543625.1 Streptomyces similanensis
TGAGGTGGCCGGCCGGGCGGCGGGCGCGGCGGCGCAGCCCTCCGGGTCCCCGGCCGCCTCGCCGCGCGCCGTCGCGTACGCCGGGCAGATGCTGACCGAGAAGAACTCGCTGGTGTTCAAGGAGCCGGGCACCCGCGCGGACCGCAAGGGCGACATCCGTCTGGTCTGCGGCCAGAGCTGTGCGCTGGAGAGCGACACCAGCGTGATGACCCTCGTCTACGGCAAGCCGGGCGCCACCCTCGACACGTGTCGCATCCTCGCCCGCGGCGACAGCCACCGCCTGTACCTGGCCGCGGCGGCGAGCGGCAGCGAGATCTGCGTCAAACGCTCCTCCGGTGACCTGGCGCTGCTGGTGATCCAGGTGAAGTCGACCGTGCTGCCGGGGAGCGGGGGCAACTTCGTCACCGCGGACATGACGGTCTGGCCGGCCGCCTGAACCGGCGGGCTTCAAATCCTCACCGAAGGCCGGAGGCCGGGGTCTCCTCGCGTGCGCTCAGCTCGTTCGCGCGGTCGACCTCGGCCATGTGCTCCTCGGCCCAGGCCCGCACCACCGCGAGCGCGGCCTCCAGGGACAGGCCGAGACCGGTGAGCCGGTAGTGCACCTGCGGCGGCACCGTCGGCTCGACCCGGCGCGCGACCAGACCGTCCCGCGTCAGACTGCGCAGGGTCACCGAGAGCATCTTCTGCGAGACCCCGGGCATCCGGCGCAGCAGCTCGCTGAAGCGCACCTCCGCCGGAGCGGCCTCCGCCAGCACCTTGACCGCCATGGACGTCCACTTCGTCCCGATCCGGTCCAGCAGCCGGCGCGTCGGGCACGCGGGATCGAACAGGTCGCCGCGCGCCCCGCCGGCGTCGGACGCGCCCGCTGCCTGGGAGGTCACCCGAAGCTCACCACCTGAACGGAAAGTGCGGTCTTGGCCGCCCCATCCTAGTTCCCTACCGTTCCCTTGTCACCATTGGTTACTCAAGGAGCAGAGGAGCGGGCCGCCATGACCGCGACCACCACCACCGTCCCCGTGCCCGACGGCCCCGACCGCGTCGAAGTGGCGCTGCGCGCCCTCACGGTCGACGGCGTCGAACTCAACGTGGCGACGGCCGGAGCGGGCCCGGCCGTCCTGCTGCTGCACGGCTTCCCGCACACCTGGCGGTTGTGGAGCCGGGTGATCGGCGAGCTGGCGCGGCGGTACCGCGTGATCGCACCCGATCTGCGCGGCTTCGGCGACAGCGCCCGCCCGGCCGGCGGCTACGACGCGGGCACCCTCGCGGCCGACGCCGAGGGACTGCTCGCGGCGCTGGGCGAGACCTCCGCCGCCGTGGTGGGCATCGACATCGGCGCCCCGCCCGCGTTCCTGCTGGCCATGCGCCGCCCCGACCTCGTCCGCCGACTGGTGCTGATGGAATCGCTGCTGGGCACGCTGCCCGGCGCCGAGGACTTTCTCGCCGGCGGCCCGCCGTGGTGGTTCGGCTTCCACGCCGAACCCGGCCTCGCGGAGTCCGTCCTCGTCGGCCACGAGGAGCGCTACGTCGAGTGGTTCCTCGACCGCGGCACACTCGGGCGCGGCGTACGGGACGACGACGTGCGCGACCGCATCGTCCGGACCTACACCGGAACCGAGGCGCTGCGCGGCGCCTTCGGCCCGTACCGTGCGCTGGCGGAGACCGGCCGGCAGATCGCGGCGGCCCTGGACCGGGGCCGCCTGACCGTCCCCACGCTCACGATCGGCGCCCACCCGGTGGGCCGCGCACTCGAACGCCAACTCGGCCCGTACGCCGACGACTTGACGGGCCATGTCATACCGGACTGCGGTCACATCATCCCCCTGGACCGCCCCGCGGCCCTGCTGGCCCTCCTCGGACCCCACCTCACCGAGAAACACGAGGTGTGACCCTGCCACCGCCGCCGCTCACACCCGGCCCACCGGTCAGAACGGCGCGCCGTACTCGTCGTCGGCCTCCCCGTCGGCCGCCGCGGTCATCGACACGTGTGCGCGGGCCCGGCCCTCCCGGTCCAGCAGCCGGCCCATCCGCTTCGCGGTGTGCAGCGTGATGCTCCGCTCGCCGATCCGCAGGCCGGGATGGCGGCGCAGGATCCGCTCCTCCAAGGCCACGCAGTCGCCGGCGGAGCGCAGCCACACCGACAGCAGCAGGTTGTCCGTTCCCGTCACGGACGAGCACAGCCGCGTCTCGGGCAGCCCCGCCAGTGCCTTCGCCACGGTCTCCGCACCAGGGCCGGGCACCGCGACGCGGAAGGTGGCCACGACCGGCCAGCCGGCCAGCCGCTGGGTCAGATCGCACCGGAAGTGGATCTCGCCCCCGTCGATCATCCGGCGCAGCCGCCGGCGGACCGTCGTCTCGCTGAGTCCGCACTCGCGCGCCAGTTCGGCGTGGCCGCGCCGGGCGTCGGCGCCGAGCGCCAGCAGCAGCCTGCGATCGCCATCGGCGTACGGCCCGGTCGCCGGCCGGCGGCGGCCCGGCCGCTCCGCTTCCCTGAGGTCCGCGCGCTGGCGTTCGTTGAGGGTGTGCACCAGCCATCCGCTGCCCTCCCGGTGCACCGCGGTGCACACACTCAGCCGGACCGCGCGCACCCCGCTCAGCGAGCCCAGCCGCCGGGTGGCGAAGTCGTCCAGGGCCGGCAGGTCGCGGGCGGCCACGCCCAGGAACAACTGGTGGTCGCCGGTGGTGCGTTCGATGCTGAACACCGGGCCCCAGGACAGCAGGCGCCGGGTCAGGGGCTCCACCGCGGCGGGCGCGCAGGCGAGGTCCACATAGCCCACCACCGAGGCACGGTGCGTCGGGTAGGCCGTCATCCAGGCCGTTCCGCTGCCGGTCAGGCGACGCCAGCGGCGCGCCGCCGTGGTGGCGTCGATGCCGATGACGGTGCCGATCCGGGACCAGGGCGCTCTCGGGTGCAACTGGAGGGCCTCGACCAACGCCAGGTCGGTCTCGGTCAGTTCGGCGACCTCGGCCACGGCTCCACCGGGCGGGACGGAGACAGCCCCCGACGCGACGGGCGAGCGGACAGGGGTGTCGGCAGACGAGTGGACAGGGGCGTCGGCGGGGGAGCGGACAGGGGCGTCGGCGGGCGGCGCGGTGGCGGGGTCGATGGGCGGCACGCGCCTCATCCTGGCACCGCGCACGGCCTTGCCGGCAGCCCGCCCCGCACCTGGCCCCTGCCCCGGCCGCCGACGGCCCGTATCGAGCCGTTGGCGGTGCCGTGGTGGCGGTTTCCGGCGACAGGAAGGGTCGTCCGCCGGTTTCCTGCGATGCGCGGGTCGTGAACGGCGGGCGGTGCAGGGTGTGCGCCAAGCGTCACCTCGCCGAGCGGGAGGCCCCCTGTGCTCAGAACCACCCGGACCACCGCGGTCCTGCTCTTCGTCGCCTGGGCCGTGGACTACATCGACCGGCAGGTCATCAACCTGGCCCTGCCGTCCATCGGTGAGACGTTCGGCCTCACACACGGCGAGCGGGGCCTGCTGCTGTCGGCGTTCTTCGTCACCTACGCGCTCACCCAGATCCCGGGCGGACTGGTCGCCGCCCGCTTCGGCGGGGTCCGGATGATCTGTGTGGCCCTCGTGCTGTGGTCGGTGTTCACCGGTCTCACGGCGGCCGCCTGGTCCTTCGCCGCGCTGCTGGTCCTGCGCTGCCTGTTCGGCGTGGCCCAGGGGCTGTTCCCGGCGGCCGCCATCGACACCCTCAGCCGCCGCAGCGTGCCCGAACAGCGACTCACCGCCAACGGCTGGATCCAGAGCTCCAACGCGGTCGGCGGACTCCTGGCCGCCGTGCTCGGCGGACTGCTGCTCGCACACGGCGGCTGGCGCGTGATGTTCACCGCCACCTCCGTGCTGGGCCTGCTGGTGGTGGCCGCGGTCCGGCGCTGGATGCCGGCGCCGCTGCCCGCCGAGCGGACCGGCCCGCCCCTCCAGCGGACCGGGCGGGCCACGGCCACGCTGCTGAAGTCCCCCGCGATCTGGGGCTTCGCGGTGATGTTCTTCGCCTACGACACGGTCGTGTGGGGCCTCAATAGCTGGAGCGCCTCCTATCTGATGGAGGAGCGCGGCCTGCGGGTGGGCGACGCGGGTCTGGTGTCCCTGGGGCCGACCCTCCTCGCCGCGGTCACCGCCGTCGTCGGCGGCCGGCTGTCCGACCGGTTCGAGGGCAGGCCGCGGCTGATCGTGGTCCCCGCGATGTGCGCCGCCGCCGCCCTGCTGGTCTGGCTGCCCCTGACCACCTCGCTGACCGGCTTCGTCGTGGTCGCCACCCTCATCAGCGCGGTGCTCGGCCTGTGTTACATGCCCTGCTTCTCGGTTCCCCTGCGCAGCCTCCCGCCGGATCTGACGGGCGCGGCCTCCGGCATCGTCCTGTTCGGCGGACAGCTCGCCGGGATCGTGGTGCCGACGCTGTTCGGTCACGTCGTCGACGCCCACTCCTACCGGGCCGCCTTCTGGTCGCTGGTGCTCGGCCCCGCCCTGGCCGTCATCGCCGTGCTGTGCGTGCCCCAGACCTCGTCCCGTTTCCTCGCGCGCCTGCGCGCCGCAGTCAGCGACACCCTCACGAAGGAGGACGACAACGATGCGTCCACAGCTCCCCACTCCACCTGAGACCCCCCTGACCGCCGGTCTCGCGGCGCACCTCCCGCACTGGGAGGACGTCTACCGCGACCTGCACGCCCACCCCGAACTCGCCTTCGCGGAACACCGCACCGCCGCGGCCGTGGTCCGCGAACTGACCGCCGTCGGCGGCTGGGAGGTCGCCGAGAAGGTCGGCGGGACCGGCGTGGTGGCGGTCCTGCGCAACGGCACCGGGCCCGTCGTATGGCTCAGGGCGGACCTGGACGCCCTGCCCGTGCGGGAGGAGACCGGCCTGCCCTACGCCTCCGTGGAGGCGGGCCTCATGCACGCCTGCGGCCACGACGTGCACGTGGCCGCCCTGCTCGGCGCCTGCGGGCAGCTCGCCGCACACCCCGACGCCTGGCGGGGCACCGCGGTGGCCGTCTTCCAGCCCGCCGAGGAGGTGGGCCGCGGCGCGCGGGCCATGCTCGACGACGGCGTCCTCGACCGCTTCCCGCGCCCCGACGTGGTGCTGGGCCAGCACGTGGGCCCGCTCCCCGCCGGAGTGGTGATCACCCGGCCGGGTCCCGTCATGGCGGCGGCGGACAGCGTCCGCGTCACCCTCCACGGGGCCGGCGCGCACGCCTCCGCCCCGCACCTCGCCGTCGACCCCGTGGTGATGGCCGCGTGTGTGATCCTGCGCCTCCAGACGCTCTCCGCCCGGCTCGCGCCGCTGACCCCGTCCCCGCTGCTCACGGTCGGCGCGATGCACGCCGGTACGGTCCCGAACGTCATCCCGCACACCGCCGAACTGCTGTGCAGCCTGCGGACGTTCGACGAGGCGACCCGGCAGCAGGTGCTCACCGACCTGCGGCGCGTCGTCCGCGCGGAGGCCGACGCCCAGGGCGCGCCCCGCACACCCGATGTCGAGACCTACGACTCCTTCCCCCTGACCGTCAACGACCCGGACGCCACCGGACGGGTCCTCGCGGCCCTGGCGGACGCGGGCACGATCGGCCGCGCCCTGCCCGCCCCGCTGCCGGCCAGCGAGGACTTCGGCCGGTTCGCGACCGCCGCCGGCTGCCCCTCGGTCATGTACCACTTCGGCGGCGCCGACCCCACGGACTTCGACGCCGAGGCCGTCGCCGCCCTGGACCGCGGCGCCCTGCCGCCCGGCACCGTCATGAACCACTCCCCGCGCTACGCCCCCTCCGACCGGCACGCCGTCGACGCCGGCGTGCGCCACTTCCTCACCACCGCCGGGTCGTGGCTGTCGCCCGACGACGGCGGGGCGGGCGACACGGCCACGACCTGAGACCGGCCACGCCAACCGCCCGCTCCACGCTTCCGGTTGATCAATCACCGCGTCTCCGGACCCGATTGATCCACCACCCCATCCACGCACCCGGTTGAGCAACCCTCCCTCTCCGAACCCGGTTGAGCACACCGGATCCGACCGATGCCGTAAGGACAGGCCCTTGAGGTACTGGAAGCCCCTCCTCCTCGCCGTCGCTCTCGCCCTCTCGACGGCCGCACCCGCGACCGCCGCGCAGACCGGCTTCGCGCACCCGGCGGACCCCTCCCACTCGCCGACGTCCTCGTCCTCCTCGAAACCCGCGACGCCCGACTGCGCCTGGCACCCCCTGGGCTACCGGACGTCGAACGTCGCCTACCCGGACACCAACTCCCAGTACTGGCTGCTGCACTACACCACGCAGCCCGGCCTCACCATCAGTCTCGACGGCCGCTACCCGGACGCCCGCTACGCGTCGTTCGCCTCCTACGACGCCGCGAACAGCAGCTTCACCGGACCCGACGGCGCGCCCTCGGTCCTGACCGACCACCGGATCGTCCCGGACCGGGGCAGCCGCAACCCCTACCGGCAACCCGCCCGCCCCGGCAGCAGGTTCACCGTCACGGTCACCGGACGAGCGGCCGACAGGGCCAACTCCCTGCCGCTCGCACCCGCGGGCGCCGCCGAAGGCGCCGGAGGAACGGTGATCTACCGCGTCTACCTGCCGCACGGGACGGTACAGCTGCCCGACGTCACCTTCCTGCGCGGCGGCCACCGCGTCCGTGTGGCGACCTGCGCCGACGCCCGCACCGTACCGGCCCCGGCCGACGCGCCGACCGCACCCGCACCCGCACCCGCGCTCACACCCGCACCCGCGCTCACACCCGCACCCGCGCTCACACCCGCACCCGCGCTCACACCCGCACCCGCGCTCACACCCGCACCCGCGCTCACACCCGCGCCCGCGCTCGCATCCACGCCCATCGGTGTCCCGGAGCGGCCGGCCTTCGCCCGGCAGGGCGGTGCGGGGCTCTACCCCAACCCGGACAACGCCTACCTGGCCGCCGGCTTCGACGCCCCGCCCGCCGGTCAGGTCCTCGTCGTGCGCGGCAGGGCGCCCGTCGCCACCGCCGGCGACCGTGCCCGGCCGTGGCCCGACCGCACGGCGCAGGTACGGTACTGGTCGATGTGCGACAACCTGTGGTGGGGACCGGGCGAAGTCGTCGCCAACCCGCTGCCCGACGGCACGGTGGACCCGGGCTGCCGCGCGGACTTCGACACCCGGCTCGGCGCCGACGGCGCCTACACCTACGTCATCGGCACGGAGGAGCAGCGCGCGACCGTCGAGCGCGTCCCCGGCGTCACCTTCCTCCCCCTGTCGTCGGCGACGCCGACCGCCAAGCACCTGCTCATCCTGCGCGACATGCTGACCAGCCCCCGCTTCGCCGAGGCGATCCAGAACGTGCCCGCCGGAAGCGACCCGGCCCGCACCGCGGCGGTGATGGGCGCCTACTACCCGAGGACGGCCTACTGCGACCTGACCGCGCTGACCGCGTCCGGACCGTCCGCCTGCCCGGTGTCCTGAGCCGAAATCCCCCCGGACAGCCGATACTTGTCCGATGGCGACACCGAAACACCTGTGGGTCACCACCACACACGACTGGTCCGCCGCCGTCGACGCGGACCACCCGGACGCCGAACGGCTCCCCGACGGCCGCCCGCGTCGCGGCATGTCCGCCGTGGCGGCCCTGAGCGCGTGGCTCGTCCACACCAAGCCGCGGCTGGACGTGCGGGTGGAGGGCCGACGGGCATGAGGCACGAGGAGCGGGCCGTCGGGGCGGTCGTCGGCTCGGCGGTGGGCGACGCGCTGGGGGCGCCCTTCGAGTTCGGACCGGAAGGCGTGTTCTCCGCCCGCTTCCCGAGCCCGGGCGGCGGCGGGGAGATGTGCGGCGGCGGTGGCTGGGACCCGGGCGAGGCCACGGACGACACCCAGATGGCCGTACTCGTCGCGGAGTCGCTGCTGCGGCACGGCGGACTCGACCTGCCGGACGTCTTCGCCCGCTTCCAGCGGTGGGCGGCGGCCGACCCCAAGGACATCGGTCTCCAGACCGAGGACGTCCTGACCAACGGTCTGCCCTGGGACCGGGCCGCCGCGGAGCACTTCCGGGTCAACCGGCGGGCGGCCGGCAACGGTTCGCTGATGCGGGCGACGCCGTCCGCCGTCTACTTCGCCCGGGCCGGACAGACGGCCACGACGGACGCCGCCCGGCGGATCGCGGCCCTCACCCACGGCGACCGCGCCGCCTGGGAGGGCACCGCCGTCTTCCACGAACTCCTCCGCCGCGCCCTGGCCGGCGCCGACCCCCTCGACGCCCTCCCCGACGTCGTCGCACTCGTCAGCCCCGAGCACCGGCGGCGCTACGCGACCGTCCTCGCCGCCGACTGGCATCCCGGCCTGGCGACCGAGTTCAACGGCGCGGTCTGGCCCTGCCTGGGATCGGCGGTCTGGGCGCTACGGAGCACCGCCGACTTCGAGGGCGCCCTGCGCGCGGCGATCGACCTCGGCGGCGACACGGACACCGTCGCCGCGGTCACCGGCGGCCTCGCGGGCGCCTACTACGGGCCGGACGCGATCCCCGCCCGCTGGATCGAGCCCCTGCACCTGCCCCTGCCGGGATTCGGCGGACGCGTGCTGCGGCCGGCCGACCTGACCGGCCTCGCCCACCGCCTGGCTACCGCCGTATCTGTCAGGCTGGGTTGACACGCCTCGCTTGTCAATCCAAACTGACAGACATGGAAACGCGAGAGCTCTCCGAACGCCTCAGGTCGCACGACCCCGCGGTGGGGCTGCGGGCCGTGGGCGCGCTGCGCAGGCTGGCCGAGCAGGTCGAGGCGGCGGCGGTCGAGCGCGCCCGGGAGCAGGGCTGGTCCTGGGAGCAGATCGGGGACGCCCTCGGCGTCTCCCGGCAGTCCGTGCACGCCAAATACGGGAAGTGAGACGACCATGTTCGAACAGTTCGCGGCCGGCGCCCGCGCCGCCGTCGCGTCGGCGGTCGACGAGGCCGCCCTGCGCGGCGACCGCCGCATCGGCACCGAGCACCTGCTCCTCGGCGTGCTCCACCAGCCCGGCGCGGTCCGCGCCCTCGGCGCCGGCCTGGACAGCGCGCGGGCCGCGCTGGACGACCTCGACCGGACCGCGCTGGCCGCGGTCGGCGTCGACGCCCAGGGAGTCGAGCGGGCGCCGCTCCCCGTCTCCTGCAAGCGCGCGCCCTTCACCTCCGGCGCCCGCGCCGTCCTGCCCCGTGCGCTGGTGGAGACGAGGCGGGCCGGCAGCCGGCGCATCGCGCCGGAACACCTTCTGCTCGCCCTGCTGGACTGCGAGCGGCCGGACCCCGTGGCCGAAGTGATGACACGGCTCGGCACCGACCGCGCGGCCGTCCGCGCACACCTGCGGCGAACGGAGTCCTGAGCCGCGCGTACGGCGGCCCGGCGCGGGCCGCCGGGCCGGGACAGGACACGGCGGGACACGGCGGGACGCGGCGGACCGGCTACCGCCTGCCGAACACCCCCGCGGCCCGCCCGAGCAGTCCCCCGGCGCGCCCACCGCCGGCCGCCGGGGCCGTGTGGACGCGGGTACGGCGGAGGAAGGCGGCCAGCGCGACGAGGGACAGGGCGGCCAGCCAGGCGAGGCTGTTGGCCAGCGGAGCGAGGGTCAGGCGGTCGGTGAAGCCGGCCTGCAACGCGGTCTGCAAGGACCCGTAGCTGGGCAGCCAGGCGATCAGGGGGCTGTTGGCGGTGGTCGCCGCGATGGGGTTCTGCGGGGCGAGGTCGATGATGCTGGTCATGATGATGGCGACCATGCCCTCGACCTCGCCGGGCAGGAACAGCGACAGGAACAGCCCCATCGCGCCGTAGATCAGGGACGCGGCCAGCACGGCGAGGACGAGCAGGCCGGGCTGGCGCGGCCGCCAGTACAGCAGCATCCAGGCGACCGCGTAGGCGCTGACCAGCGCGGCGGTGGCCAGCAGGGCGGTGAGTTTGGCGGCCAGCAGCGCGCCGCGCGGATAGCCGGCCGCGGTCAGGCGCCGGTCGAAGTCGCCGGTGCGGCGCGCGGCGCTGAACATCCAGAACCCGACCAGCAGGGACACCGCGTTCAGGGACCCGCTGATCATCGTGATGTTGTCGCCGCCCGCGTGCAGCACCTGCCCGGTGGCCCGCAGCCGGAACGGGAACAGCTCCGGGGTGGCCACCGTCTTGGCGACCGTGATCCACAGCGGCACGAAGACGGCGAGCAGGATCAGGGCGAGCCGGTTCTTCGCCAGCGCCAGCAGTCCGTACCCGGTGGCGACCCGGTAGGCGGTCATCCAGGTCGCCCCCGCCGCTCTCGCCGTGCCCGTCGTCTCCCTCCGCGCGCTCGACCCGGTCACCCGTGTGCCCCGGTGGTCGGCGCCCGGTGCAGACGGCCGTCGCTGAGGCGGTACAGGGCGTCCAGCCGCTGGGTGTCGTAGGCGAGGTGGGAGACGATCAGCACCGTGCGGCCCGCCGTCCTCAGCTCCTGGGCGATGTCCCAGAACCGCAGATAGGTGTCCCAGTCAAAGCCCTGGTACGGCTCGTCCAGGAGCAGCACCGCCGGGTCGTGCAGCAGGGCCAGGACGAGGTTGAGCTTCTGCCGGGTGCCGCCGCTGAGCGTCCGCACCGGCTGCCGGTCGTAGGCGTCCAGGCCGAGCGCCCGCAGCAGGCTCTCGGCCCGGTCGAGGCCGGGCAGCCGGTGGGCGATCTGGAAGAGCCGCAGGTGCTGACGGGTGGTCAGCTCCTCGTCGAGCACCGGGTACTGCGGGCAGTAGCCCAGCGTCCCGTCCAGCCGTACGGTGCCCGCGTCCGGGCGCAGATCGCCGCTCAGGACACGCAGCAGGGTGGTCTTGCCGGCGCCGTTCTCGCCCACGACGCCGACCAGCTGCCCGCGGCCGGCGCGCAGGCTCGCGTCCCGCAGCACGGGTCGCGAGCCGTACCTCTTGGCGACGTGCTCCACCAACAGGACCATGGCCACGGACCTCCGTAGGGGTGGGCGGAGCGACCGCGCCGTGCGCGCCGGCCGGCCCGCCGCGCGGACACCGCGAAGAGCGGACTCCACAAAGATCCGCCATCACGGCGCCCACCGCTCACGGACACGCGGTCATCCCCCCTCGCGCAACGCGTCAGGGGCAGGACGCCCGCCCGTGGGGCGGCCGGGCCGGCGGCCGCGGCCCGCGCCGACGGGGATGGCCCGCGCCGACGGCGATGGCCCGCGCCGCCCGCGCGCCGATGCGCGTACCGCATCAGAATGGACGAAACGTCCGGCGAGACCAGCGGAGGCTCGGTGATGCGTGACAGCGCCGAGGACGATGAGGGCCCCTTCGAGGAGCACGACGTGCGCGACGGCGGACCCGACGCCGCCGAGGAGACCGGCGCGTACGCCGGGCCGGGGGCGTACGACGAGGAGGAACCGGAGGACGACGAGGGCTCCGAGGGCTACGAGGAGACCCTCGTCCCGGAGGAGGAGGCGGTCACCGGGGCGAGGGCGGCCGACGCGGAGCCCGACGTGTATCTCGATGTCCCGTTGCTCAAGGTCGACGAGATCGACCTGGACGTCGAGAACCTGCGGGCGCACGTCTCGCTCCAGGCCGAGGTGCTGGACCTGCTCAAGCTGAACGTCGGCGCCGACGTCGCGCTGGGCCGGGTGCACCTGGGCATCTCGGGCGTGGAGGCGCAGGCCCAGCTCAAGGTGCGTCTCGACAACGTGGCGCTGATCATCAACCGGGTGCTCACCACGCTCGACCGCAACCCGCAGATCCTGGAGGACCTGACCCGCGGGGTCGGGCTGGCCGTGCAGGACATCGGGGGCGGGGCGCGGCAGGCCGTCGGGGAGCTGGGCGCGGGAACGGGACGGGCGGTCGGCGACATCGGCCAGGGCGCCGGCTCCGCCGTGCGGGACGTGGGACGCGGCGCGGGCGCGGGGGTGCGGGACGTGGGGCGCGGGGTCGGCCGCGGGGTCGAGGGCGTGGGACGCGGTGCCGGTCAGGCGGTGGAGGGCGTGGGACACGGTGCCGGTCAGGCGGTGGAGGGGATGGGGCGTGGTGCCGAGGCGGCGGTGGGGGAGGTCGGACGGGGCGCCGGGGATGCCGTGGGCGAGGTGGGCCGGGACGCGGGGCGCACGGTGGAGGGCGCCGCGGGCGCGGTAGGCGGGGTCGCGGCGGACGCCGGCGAGGTGACCGGCGGCGTTGCCGCGGCGCCCGGCGGCGAGGTGGTGGAGGGTGCGGCGGACCGGGGGGCCGCAGCCGTCGAGGACGTACCGGAGGTTACGGAGGTCACGGACGTGCCCGGCGTCGCAGAGGCCGCGAGGGCGTCTGATGCGCCGGACGCGGTGGACGCGGCGGGCGGCGCCGTGCGCCGGACCGCGCGGCCCGCACGGGGCACGGCGCGAGGACGCGGGGACGAACCCCGGGACCCGGCCACCGCCAGGAGCCGCAGCGCCGCCCGCGCCCGCCGGGTCCGCGGCGAGGACGGGAAGCCGCCGCCCCGGCCCCGCCGCCGCGCGGCCGAGGAGCGGGACGAGCCGCCCTGAACGGCCGCCGAACCCCCGCGGGACCCGCCGGAGCGGGCACCGGAACCGAGCCCGCGCCCGAACCCGCACCCGGCGGAGCAGGCACCGGAACCGCATCCTCGCCGGCCGGCGCGGGCACCGCACCCGCACCCCGACATCGAGTTCCGCGCGACGGTCCGGTCCGACCGGCTCCGCTTCAGGGAGGACCCGCGGACAGCCGTCCGCTTCCCCGGCGCCGGCAGCCGGACGTCGACCTCCCGCAGTGAGCGCACGAACCTCCCGGACGAGGTCGTCGCCGGTGAGGAGTACCGGGACGCCACGGTCGCCTACCGCCTCGCGACCCGGCTCACCGGACGCACCGAGGACGTCCCGGACGGCGGGGGAGGCACGGCCGCGCCCGGCCCGCCGGCACCGGACGGATCACCGTGACCGACCGGCCGCCCGCCCGTCCGCTCCCGCTGCACACCCGTCCGCTCACACCAGTCCGCCCCCGTCTCACACCCGGTGCACGATCGTGCCGCCCGTCATCGTCAACACGACGGGCGCCGAGCCCAGTTCGTCGGCGGGCGCGGTGACGGGGTCGACGGCGAACGCCGTGAGGTCGGCGCGGAAACCCGGCGCGATCCGCCCCGCCACGTCCTGCTCGCCCACCGCGCGCGCCGAGTGCGAGGTGTAGCCCTCCAGGGCCATCAGGCCGGTCAGGGCCTGCCCGGCCGCGACCGGCTCCACCTCCGGCCGTCCGGGCAGCCGGCGCAGCCGGGCGGTGGCGAGCACCTCGCGCGGGTCGTAGTGCGCGATCGGCCAGTCCGAGCCGAGGACCAGGGTCGCGCCCGCGTCCCGCAGATCACGGCAGCGCCAGGCGCGGTCGGCGCGTTCCCCGCCCAGGCGCCGGGACCATTCGTCGCCGTGGTCGGCGCGGGTGTAGGCGAGGTGGGTGGGCTGCATGGAGGCGGCGACCCCGAGCCGGGCGAACCGGGGCAGCTGGGCGTCCGGCACGGTCTCGATGTGCTCGATCCGGTGCAGGGCGCGCTCGTGGGGGTCGGTGAGGAGTTCGACCGTGTCGAGCACGTGCCGTACCGCCGCGTCGCCGATGGCGTGCGTGACCGTGCGCACTCCGGCGCGGGCGAGCCGGTGGACCGCGCGGGTGTAGGCGGCGGGGTCCGGCCAGAACGCCTCGGTGCCCTGACCGTGGCAGTCGGCGTGCTCCAGCCAGGCGGTGCCGCCCTCGACGGTGCCGTCCATGAAGAACTTCACGCCGCCGACCCGCCAGCGCCGCCCGTGCGAGCGCTGCGCCTCGATCAGGTGGTCGAGGCCCGCCTCGTCCGTGCCGGGCATGCACCAGGGGGCGATCCGCAGCCGCATCGGCAGCTCGCCGTCCTCCTCGATACCGGCCAGCAGGCCGAGGACGTCGGGTTCCTGGAGGTCCATGACATGGGCGCCGGTGAGCCCGGTGGCCGCCATGGCGCGCAGCAGGGCGAGCAGGCGCTCCCGGCGCACGGCCGCGCTCTCCCGCGGCAGGACGGGGTCCATCAGGCTCATCGCGGCGAACTCCACGAGGTGCCCGGTGGGCCGTCCGGCTGCGTCGCAGACGACCTGCGCCCGCTGTTCGAAACGGCGCGGCCCGTCGATGCCCGCCGCCGCCAGGGCGGGTCCGCTGGCCAGGCCGGAATGGCCGTCGTAGAGCCGGATGAAGGCCGGTACGCCGCCGAGGGCCGGGTCGATCAGGTCGTGGTGGACAGGGCCGCCGGAGAAGACGTTGTGGTCGAGCCCGTGGGCCAGCACCCAGTCGCCGGGGCCGGCCGCACGGGCCGCCGCGGCCAGCGCGGCCCGCAGCGCCTCCAGGTCGTCGCAGCCGGAGAGGTCGAGCCCGGCGGCCGTGAGCACCCCCAGGTAGGGATGGCTGTGGCCGTCGACCAGTCCGGGTGTGAGGGTGGCGCCCGCCAGGTCGACGACCTCGGTGCGCGCACCGCGCCAGTCGGACACGTGCGCGTCGTCCCCGACGGCGACGATACGGCCGTCCTTGACCGCGACCGCGTGTGCGGACGGCCGGTCCGGATCGAGGGTGCGGACCCGGGCGCCGGTCAGGATCGTGTCGGCGGCATAGGAGGAGGCGGCAGAGGAGGAGGCGGCAGAGAGGGAGGTGGCGGGGTGTGACACGGGCGGGGTTCCTTGCGGTGGGCGCGGACGGGAGGGGAGAGATACGTGTGAGCGGGGCCGGGTGTGCGCCGGCCCCGGGAGCGGAGCGGACCGGCGGCCGCCGGACGCGGGCCGGACTCGGCCGGCGACGGCCGCCGGCCGAGGACAAGGGTCAGCGCGCGGCCGTGTCGGGCCCGCCCGACGCGCCCGCCCCGGAGCCCTCGCCACCCGCCCCGGAGCCCGCGCCGCCCGCGCCGAGGTCGTCGGCCTCGTCCGGTTCGGCGGCGAAACCGGCGTACACCTCGGGCCGGGTGCGGCGGACGCGCAGCGAGAACAGGGTGCCGAGGGCGAAGGCGGCGGGGACCAGCAGCACGAGGACGGTGTCGGTGGTGAACGACGCTCCGGTCATCAGGCCGATCTTGCTGATGACCAGCCACATCGCACCGGCCATCAGCACGGCGGCGGCCAGCGGGGCGATCACGCCGCGCCAGCGGCCCTCCTGGTGCCGGGTGCGGCGGAAGTAGCGGAACACGGCGACGGCGGTGACCGCCTGGAGCGCCAGCAGACCGAGGCTGCCAGGAGTGTTGACCCAGAGCAGGAGTTGCCGGTAGGGGTCGGCGCCGGCCACGGCGAAGCCCGTGACGACCACCAGCGCGAGGACGCTCTGCGCGGCGCCGGCGACGTACGGCGAACGGTGCTCGGGATGGACCCGGCCCAGCGCCCCGGGCAGCACGCCCTCCTGGGCGAGGGAGAGCCCGTAGCGGTTGATCGCGTTGTGGAAGGCCAACTGCGAGGCGAGGATGCTGGTGACGATGAAGAGGTGCATGAGGTCGGTCGCCCAGCCGCCGACGTAGTGCGTGGTCGCGGTGAAGAACAGGCCGGTCGGGTCGGCGGCGACGGCCTGCGCGATCCGCGAGCCGCCGAAGGCCTGGATGACGATCCAGACGCTGAACGCGTAGAACAGGCCGAGGAAGGCGACGGCGATGTAGGTGGCCCGGGGGATGGTGCGGCGGGGGTCGCGGGCCTCGCGGCGGTAGATGGCGGTGGACTCGAAGCCGGTGAAGGCGGCGAACGCGAAGGTGAGCACGGCGCCGGTGCCCGGCACCAGCACGTTGCCCGGCGTGAAGGAGTCCAGCGCGAGCCCTTCGGCGCCGCCGTCGAGGAGTACTCCGCCCGCCAGCAGGACGAGGATGCCGGTCTCCGCGACCAGCAGCACACCGAGGACCTTCGCACCGAACTCGATGCTGCGGTGGCCGAGGAACCAGATGACGAAGACACCCGCCACCGCGATCGCCGGCCAGGGCACCCGGACGCCCCACAGGGCCTGGAGGGTGTCCTGCGTGCTGGTGGCGAGCAGTCCGTAGACACCGATCTGCATGCCGTTGTAGGCGAGCAGGGCGAGGGCGGCGGCGCCGAATCCGGCGGGCCGGCCCAGGCCCCGGGTGATGAAGGCGTAGAAGCCGCCGCCGTGGCGGACGTGCCGGGTCATCGCGGTGAATCCGGCGGCGAAGAGGGCGAGTGTGGCGCCGGCGAGGAGGTATCCGACGGGGGCGCCGACGCCGCCGATGCCGATGGCCAGCGGTGCCACACCGGCCATGACGGTCAGCGGCGCGGCGGCGGAGACCACGAAGAACGCGATGTCGGCGACGCCGAGACTGGCCCGGCGCAGTCCCGGCGAGCCGTCCGAGCCGTGCCTGCCGTCTTCGGCCCCTGTGCTCCGGCGCTGCGGCGCGGCGCCCTCCGGTACTCCCTCGCGGGATGCTGACTCAACGGCCATGACGCGCTCGGCCCTTCTGAACAGAGGATCGGGACAGCGGCGGCCCGGAGCGTCCGGAGAGAGGTGTGGTGCCGGCGGGGCCGCGGCGAAAACTAAACCGTGTCGGTTTAGGTAATGTAGACGGCCGCCTACGATCGGGGAAGACCTCACGTCAGGAGAACGAAATATGGGGCGGCCGCGAAAGGCTCTGCTCGACCGGGGGCGCATCGGTCGTACGGCCCTCGAACTCGTCGACGAGACGGGCGACTTCACCGTCCCCGAGATCGCGCGCAGGCTCGGGGTGCAGACCGCGTCCGTGTATCACCACGTGGAGGGCCGGGCCGGGGTGATCGAGCTGCTGCGGGAGCGGGTGGTCGACGACCTGGACCCCGCCGCGCTCGGCGTGCGCCCCTGGGACGCCGCCCTTGAGGCCTGGGCGCACTCCTACCGCTCGGCCTTCGCCGCCCACCCGCGGGCCGTCTCCATGCTGATGACCTCGCCGGTGCGGGCGCCGCGGGTGATCGAGCAGTACGAGCGGGTGGCCGGCCTGCTGCTGGAGGCGGGGTTCGCTCCGGAGACGGTCATGCCGGTCATCACCGGGCTGGACAACATCGTCCTCGGCTCGGCCCTGGACATGTCGGCCCCCGAGGTGATGTGGGTGGTGGGGGAGGAGTCCCAGGCCCCGCGACTCGCCCTGGCGCAGGCCGCCACGGGGCCGGCCCGGGCCGACCGCGCCTTCGAACTGACCCTGGCGGGCTTCCTGGCCCACTGTCGGGGCCTCCTGGGCGCCTGATCCCGGGCGCCTCGGCACGAGCCAGGCGTCCGGTCAGCCGGCCTCCGGATCTCCGGCCGCCCGGCGCAGGAGGTCCAGGAACTGCTCGCGTTCCCCGGGGGTGAACGGGGCGAGCATGTGCTCGCTCACCTCCGCGACCGCGGGGGCGAGGCGGTGGACCAGCTCCGCGCCCTCCTCGGTGACGCGCACCAGCTTGCGCCTGCGGTCGCTCTCGTCCCGGGCGATCTCCAACAGCCCCCGGCGGCGCAGCCGTTCGAGCAGGGGCGCGGCGGTCGACTTGTCGAGCCGGGCCCGTGCGCCGAGGGTGCCCTGGTCCATGTCGCCATGGGCGTCCAGCAGGCTCAGCACGGTGAACTGCGGCCCGGTGAGGTCCTGGTGGACCCGCTCGTACCAGAGCCGGTTGTGCGTCTGGTTCAACTGCCTTGCCAGCGGGCCGACTCCGGCCAGCGCGTCCAGGGGAGTGGGCCGGGCCGCCTTCTCGCGCGCCATCGTCTCCGCCTCCGCCTCGGTTGATCAGGACGTACACGTACTATAACGTGCGGCATATAGGACGCGTACGTCATAACTGTGTGTGACTTCGCTCCGGCACGACGGTTCCGCGCCCGGCCGCGCGGTCCGCCCCTCGCCCACCGGAAAGGCACCGCCATGACCCAACGCGGCAGCGCGCTCAACTTCCGCGACTTCGTCACCGAGCTGCTCGCCACCGGTGACGCGGTCGACATCCGGGTGCCGGTCAGCCCCACCCTGGAGGTCGGAGCCGTCACCAGGCGGGTCTACGACACCAGGGACCCCGCCCCGCTCTTCGGCGACCTGACCGAGGGCGCACCCGGGCTCCGGATCCTCGGCGCCCCCGCCGGACTGAGCGGGGTGCCGGGGGAGCCCTACGGCCGGCTCGCCGCGCACTTCGGCCTCCCGCGCGACACCACACCGCGCGACCTGCTGGAAAAGCTCGTCTCCGCCATGAAGGCCCGCCCCGTGCCGCCGCGGATCGTGCCGACCGGCCCCTGCAAGGAGAACGTCCTCACCGGCGCCGACGTCGACCTGACGCGGTTCCCGGTGCCGCTGCTGCACGAGCAGGACGGCGGGCGCTACTTCGGGACGTACGGCTTCCACGTGGTGCGCACCCCGGACGGGCGCTGGACGAGCTGGTCGGTCAGCCGCACCATGCTGCACGGCCGCGACACGCTGGTCGGCCCGGCCATGCCGCAGCAGCACCTCGGCATGATCCACCGCATGTGGGCCGACCGGGGCGAGCGCACCCCCTGGGCCATGGTCCTGGGCGCCCCGCCGGCCGCCCTGGCCGCCGCCGGGATGCCGCTGCCCGCCGAGGTCGACGAGAGCGGCTACGTCGGCGCCCTGACCGGCAGCCCGGTCGACGTGGTCCGCACCGAGACCAACGGCCTGTACGTGCCCGCCAACTCCGAGATCGTGCTGGAGGGGTACATCAGCCCCGACGAGACCGCGCCCGAGGGGCCGATGGGGGAGTACCACGGGTACGCCTTCGCGGAGAGCAAGCCGCAGCCCGTCTTCCACGTCGAGGCCGTGACGCACCGCGACCGGGCCGTCCTGCCCGTCTGCGTGGCCGGTCTGCCGCCGGAGGAGAACCACACCATCTGGGGCACGATGATCTCCGCCACCGGCCTGGACCTGCTGCGCTCCAGCGGCCTGCCCGTCTCGTTCGCCTGGTGCTCCTACGAGGCCGCCACCTGCTGGATGGTGGTGGCCGTCGACATCCGGCGGCTGGCGCGCACACGGATGACGGAACGGGAACTGGCCGACGCGGTCGCCGAGGTGCTCTTCGGCTCGCACACCGGGTGGCTGGTGCCCAAGGTCCTGCTGGTGGCCGACGACATCGACATCACCGACATCGACCAGGTGGTGTGGGCCATGGCCACCCGCAGCCACCCCGTCACCGGCCACCACGTCTACCCGGACGCCCCCGGCATCCCGATGGTCCCCTACCTCACCGAGGAGGAGGTGCGCGCCGGCCGCGGCGGGAAGTGTGTCGTCAGCTGTCTGCTGCCCGAGCAGTTCGACGGCGTGACCCGGGGCGTCACGGCGTCGTTCGACAACTCCTTCCCCGAGGACGTACGCCGGCACGTCACCGCGCACTGGGCCGACTACGGCTTCCCGGCGGCGGACCGGCGCGGTCACCGGCCCTGAGGCGGCCGTCCGGCTTCAGCGGTCCTGAGGGGGCCGTCCGGTTTCACCGGTCCTGAGGCGGCCGTCCGGCTGCCTCGGCGTCCGGTCCGTACAGCGCGGCGATGTCCTCGGACCCCGGCCACCGGCTGTAGGTGGGGGACTGCGGCCACCCCTCGGGCACCTCCTGCCACTCCTCCTGCCGTCCGTAGGGCAGCAGGTCGATGAGCGCGAAGGTGTGGGTGAGCTGCTCGATGCCCCGGCCGCCGGTGTGCCAGGTGCGGTACACGGTGTCCCCGTCGCGCAGGAACACGTTCATCCCGAACACTCCCCCGGGCGGTGCGCCGACGTCGGCCCCGAAGGAGCTGCCGGCGGTGGAGCACCAGGGCAGCCGGTTGCCGACCCGCCGCCGGTAGGCGAGCGCCTCGTCGATCGGGCCCTGGGTGACGACGACGAAACGCGCGTCGTAGGCGTCCAGGAAGTCCGGCCGGGTGAACTGCGCGGTGAAGCCCGTGCACCCCGGGCACTGCCACTCCTCGCCGGGGAACCACATGTGGTGGTAGACGATCAGCTGCCTCTTGCCGTCGAAGACGTCCACCAGCCGGATCGGGCCGTCCTCGCCTTCGAGGGTGTAGTCGGGCAGCTCCACCATCGGCAGGCGACGGCGCTCGGCGGCGATGGCGTCCAGCTCCCGGGTCGCGGCCTTCTCCCGGGCGCGCAGTTCCTGGAGCCGGCGCTCCCAGGTGGCGGTGTCGACGACGGGTGGCAGTGCGTGGCTGGTCATGATCGCCTCACGGAGTTCGGGCGCGGCTGTCACGGACACGGGGGTGGACCCGGCCGGGCCCCGGAACTCATCATTCACCGATCCGCGGCGGCCCGCCGCGCGGCGGCGGCAGGGGCGGCCGGCGCGCCCTCCCCGGTCCTGGGCGGCTCGCGCAGGACGGCCGCGGCGACCACCGCGGCCGCGAGGACGAAGCAGGCGCCGACCCGGAAGGCGAGCCGGTAGCCGTCGGTGAGGGCGTCGGCCCGGGCGGCCCCGCCGCCCGGCAGGGCGCCGGTGTGCGACGCGGCCAGGGTGCTCAGCACCGCGAGACCGAGCGAGGCGCCGACCTGCTGCACCGTGTTGAACATGCCGGACGCCAGCCCCGAGTCCCGCGGTGTGGCGCCCGACATGGCCAGTCCGGCCAGGGCCGGCATCGCCAGACCGAAGCCGACGCCGAGCAGCACGGTCGCCGGGAAGACGTCGGTGAGGTAGGCGCCGTCCGCCGAGACCAGACCGAGCAGGCCGAGCCCGCCGGCGATGAGGAGGAGAGCCGCCAGCAGCACCGAGCGGGAACCGGACCTCGCGACGAGCCGGGGCGCGAGGAACAGCGACATCGCGCCGATGAGCAGGGAGACGGGAAGCACGCCCAGACCGGTGCGCACCTCGTCGAAGCCGAGCACCTTCCGCAGGTACAGCACGACCAGGAACTGGAAGCCGAACATGCCGGCGACCAGCAGGGCGTGCGTGGCGAGGGCGCCGGAGACGTTGCGGAAGCGGAACATCCGGGGCGGCAGCAGCGGATCGGCCGCCCTGGCCTGGCGCACCCCGAACGCCGCGAGCAGCACGAGGGCGCCGAGGCCGCAGCCGAGGGTGTGCGCGGAGCCGAGACCGTGGTCCGACACCGAGACCACGGTGTAGACGGCCAGCATGAGCGCGGCCGTGATCAGACCGGCGCCGGGCACGTCGGTGCTCCTGCCCCGGCCCGTGCCCCGCTCCGGACGCAGCCCGCGCCGGGCCGCGAGGACGGCCGCGGCGCCGATCGGCACGTTGACGAAGAAGATCCAGTGCCAGCTGAGGGCCTGCGTCAGCACCCCGCCCAGCAGCAGGCCGAGCGTGCCGCCCGCGGACTGCACGAAGCTGTAGACGCCGATCGCCTTCGCCCGCTCGACCGGCTCGGTGAACAGGGTGACGGCCATGGCGAGGGTGACGGAGGACGTCACCGCGCCGCCCGCGCCCTGCACGAAGCGGGCGACGAGCAGCGTGCCCGCGTCCGGAGCCAGGCCGCACAGCAGGGAGGCGGCGGTGAAGACGGCCAGACCGGTGACGAAGACGCGCTTGCGGCCGAGGAGATCACCGAACCGGCCCGCGAGCAGCAGCAGTCCGCCGAACGGGATCAGATACGCGTTGACCACCCAGCCGAGCCCGGCCGGGGAGAAGCCCAGACTCTCCTGAACGGCCGGCAGCGCGACGTTCACGACGGTGCCGTCCAGGATCACCATCAGCTGGCCGACGCAGAGGATGGCCAGCGCGCGCCAGCGGGACGCCTGACCTGCCGGGGGATACACGGCGTGAGCGGACATGGAAGTGCCTTCCTTGAGGGGCCGCTTTGTTACGGAGTCCATCGTGTGTAACCATGCCGACGCGCGGAAGGAGGCACTTTTATGTCTCGCAGTCACACGGATGTGACCGACCAGGTGGAGAACCCGGCGTGTCCGGTCAGCGAGGTCCTGGACCGGGTGGCGGGGAAGTGGGCCATCGGCATCCTCGTCGCCGCGGCGAAGGGCCCGGTGCGCTTCAGCGAGCTGGAGCGCACCATCGACGGCATCAGCCGCCGGATGCTCACCCTGAACCTGCGCAAACTGGAGCGCGAGGGCCTGCTGACGCGGACCGTCTACCCGACGGTGCCGCCCAAGGTCGAGTACGCGTGCACCGAGATGGCGCTCGAACTCTACGAAACCCTCCTCTCCCTGGTCGACTGGGCCACCCGCCACAGCGGCGACATCGCCCGCGCCCATGCGGTCTACGACACCGCGCACACCGTCGCCCCGGCACCCTGACCCGGGGACTCGCCCCCGTCGCCGCGGACGCGAGTTGACCCTCCCCCCGCGTCAGGCCCGAGGCTGGAGGCCGACGGAAGGACGGGAGATGAACTACTCCGTGGGGCAGGTCTCGGCGTTCGCCGGGGTGACGGTGCGCACCCTGCATCACTACGACAAGGCGGGACTGCTCTCGCCCAGCGGGCGCAGCGACGCCGGCTACCGGCTCTACGACGACGCCGACCTGGTCCGGCTCCAGCAGATCCTCTTCTACCGCGAACTCGGCTTCCCGCTCGACGAGATCGCCGCGATCCTCAGCGACCCGCAGGCCAACGCGGTGGATCACCTGCGGGCCCGGCAACGGCAGTTGAGCGAGGAGATCGCCAGGCTGCGACGGCTGGCCGAGGTGGCGCAGCGGGCGATCGAGGTCCAGCAGACCGGGGTGTCACTGACCCCCGAAGAACGCTTCGAGGTGTTCGGCGAGATCACCTTCGACCTGAGCTACGCCACCGAGGCCGAGCTGAAGTGGGCGCACTCGCACGGGCAGCGCCAGGCGATGGCGCGCGCCGCCGCCCACACCAAGGAGGACTGGGCGCACCTCATGCGCGAGGCCGGCGCCTGGCGGGCGGAGCTGCTCGCGGCCTGGGACGAGGGCGAACCGAGCGACGGCGAACGGGCCATGGACCTGGCCGAGGAGCACCGGCTGCACATCTCCCGCTGGTTCACCTCCTGCCCGCCCGACATGCACCGGCGCATCGCGGACGACTTCGCCGCCGACCCGCGCGCCTTCGCCCTGGTCGTACCGCCCTCGCAGCAACGGCCGGGCCTGGCCGCCTACTTGTGCAAGGCGGTCCACGCCAACGCCGCCCGCCGCGCAGACGGCCGTACCCCCCTGGAGGGGGACCGATGAGGATCCTGATCGCCGCGGCCGGATCGCGCGGCGACATCGCGCCGTACACGGGCCTGGGCGCCGCACTGCACCGGGCCGGACACGACGTCGCCCTCGCCACCACCGACGCCTTCGCGCCCCTGGTGCGCGCGGCGGGACTGGAGTTCCGCGCGCTGCCCGCCGACCCCGCGGTGCGCGGCGGCGGCACCGGCCGGCGGGAACTGATGCGCGACGCCGCCGCGTTCGTCACCGAGCTGGGCCAGGGGTTCGCCGACGCGATGGCCGACGGCACGGATCTGCTCCTGCTCTCGGCCACCACGGCCCCGCTCGGCTGGCACCTCGCCGAGGCCACCGGCACGCCCAGCCTCGGCGTCTACCTCCAGCCCACCGCCCCGACCGGCGACTTCCCGCCCGTCGTCACGGGCGCCCGCTCCCTGGGCCGCCCCGCCAACCGCCTGGCCGGCCGCTTCGCGCTGCGCATGGCCGACCGCCTCTACACCCAGGCGGTGGCGGAGCTGCGCCACCGCCTGCGCCTGCCCCCGCTCTCCCCGGCCGCGACGCGCCGCCGGCAGGAGCGGGCCGACTGGCCGGTCCTGCACGGCTTCAGCACGGCACTGGTGCCGCGCCCCGCCGACTGGCGTCCCGGCCTGGACGTGGTGGGCAACTGGTGGCCCCACCACGATCCGGCCGCGCGACTGCCCGCCCGCCTGGAGGACTTCCTGCGCGCCGGCCCCCGGCCCGTCCTGATCACCTTCGGCAGCATGGCGGCCGGGGACGGCGAACGGCTGAGCGGGATCGCCGTGGCGGCCCTGCGCCGCGCCGGGCTGCGCGGCGTCCTCCAGGCCGGCCGCGCCCAACTCGCCGCCGACGGCGACGACGTCCTCACCCTCGGGGACGTACCGCACGCCGTGCTCTTCCCCCGGCTGGCCGCGGTGGTCCACCACGCCGGGGCCGGCACCTCGGCCGCCGCGCTGCGCGCCGGGGTGCCCGCGGTCACCGTGCCGGTCACCGCCGACCAGCCGTTCTGGGCACGCCGCCTGGCAGCGATCGGCGCGGCGCCGGACCCGATCCCCTTCGCGTCGCTCACCGCCCGGCGGCTGGCCGACGCACTCGGGGAGACCGTGCGGCAGTCGGCGTACACCCGGGCCGCCGCGCACGGCGCCCGGCACATGGCGACCGAGGACGCGGCCGGTCACACCCTCAAGGCCATCGCGCGACTGGGGGGCGGATGAGGCCGGTGCGGTGCGGCGTCGCCGGCGGAGTTCACCGGGCGGTCGCGGCGCGGACCAGGGCCGCGACCGCCGTCGAGCGGCTGTGCGGGGGCCAGGCGATGACCGTGGTGACGCGAGGTGCGTCGAGGACCGGTACGGCGGTGAGGTCGTCGCCCAGCCCGACGCGGCCCGCCTCCGGGACGACCGCGCAGGCGCGGCCGAGCGCGATGAGCTGGAAGAGCTGGGTGTGGTCGCGCACCTGCGGGCCGGGACCGTGCGGGAAGGTGCCGTCGGGGCGCGGCCAGCGGGGCAGCGGCAGGTCGGGCAGGCCGGTGACCTCGGCGAGCAGCAGGTGCGGACGGGTGCTGAGCGGGTGGCCGGCCGGGAGGACGGCGACCTGGCCCTCGGTGTGCAGGTCCTCGGTGTCGAAGCCGGCCGTGTCGTCGAAGGGCCGGTGCAGCAGCGCAACGTCGGCCCGGCCGTCGCGCAGCACCGGCGCCTGCTCGCCCGGCCCGCACAGCACGACGTCCACGGCGACCGCGTCGGGCTCGGCGGCGTAGGCGGCGAGGAGTTTCGCCAGCAGTTCGCTGGAGGCGCCCGCCTTCGCCGCCAGGACCAGGGCGGGCCGGCCGGCCGCGGCGAGCGCGGCCCGGCGGGTGCGCCGCTCGGCCGCCTCGACGGCGTCCAGCGCGGCCCGCGCCTCCCGCAGCAGCACCGCCCCGGCCCCGGTCAGGGCGATGCCCCGGCCGCCGCGCTCCAGGAGGGCGGCGTCCAGACGCCGCTCAAGACCGGCGATCGCCCGCGACAGCGGGGGCTGGGCGATCCCGAGCCGCCGGGCGGCCCGGCCGAAGTGCAACTCCTCGGCGACCGCGACGAAGTACCGCAGCTCACGTGTCTCCACCCGGCCAGCGTAACCCCGCCGATCAGCGGCGATACCCGGCCGGTATCGTCGCCCACCCGATCGGTCTTGGACGCGCTGCCGGGCGCGGGGGAACCATCGGGTCCATGAGCGAAACGAACGACGTGAGCGAACCGAAGGTCGCGCTGGTGACCGGGGCCAACAAGGGCATCGGCTACGAGATCGCCGCCGGGCTCGGCGCCCTCGGCTGGACCGTCGCGGTCGGCGCGCGCGACGAGGAACGGCGCGAGGCCGCCGTGGCGAAGCTGCGCGCGGCCGGGGCCGACGCCTTCGGGGTGCCGCTGGACGTGACCGACGACACGAGCGTGACCGCGGCGGCCCGCCTGGTCGAGGAGCGGGCCGGGCGCCTCGACGCGCTCGTCAACAACGCGGGGATCACCGGCGGCGGCCCCCAGGAGCCCACCGTGGTCGACCCGGACCGGGTGCGGGCGGCGGTGGAGACCAACGTCATCGGCGTCATCCGGGTCACCAACGCCCTGCTGCCGCTGCTGCGCCGCGCGCCGTCCCCGCGGATCGTGAACGTCTCCAGCAGCGTCGGCTCCCTCACCCTCCAGACCACCCCCGGCGCCGAGACGGGCCCGATCTCCGCCGCCTACTCGCCGTCGAAGACGTTCCTCAACGCCGTCACCGTGCAGTACGCCAAGGAACTGGCCGGCACGAACATCCTGATCAACGCCGTCTGCCCCGGCTTCACGGCCACCGACCTCAACGAGTTCCGCGGGACGCGCACCCCGCGGCAGGGCGCGGTCTCCGCGATCCGGCTGGCCACCGTGCCGGACGACGGACCGACGGGCCGCTTCTTCTCCGACGAGGGGGAGATCCCCTGGTGAGGCCCCGTGTCAGACGTGGCCGCCCTGCCGGGCCCGGTCCGGCAGGGCGGCCTCGATCCCGGTCAGGATGAGGTCGATGCCGGCGAGGAACTGCTCGCGGTCGTCGTGGTCGGCGAGCCGGCCCGCGAGCCGGCGCACGAACGGGTACCGCGCGGCGTCGAGCCGCTCCCACTGCTCGGCGATCGCCCCGAGGAAGGCCGCCCGGTCGGTTCCCGGCCCGTGCAGGCGGGCGTTGGCGGCGTTCTGCCCGGCGACGCCGAGGACGTAGTTCACCAGCGCGGAGGTCGAGTCGAACCACGCCTCCTCGGGCACGCCGAGCGCCTGGAGCCGGCTGCCGATGCCCTCGAAGATCCGCGGCATCGCGGTCAGCCACGGCGCGCGCGAGAGCTGCGCGCCCACCCAGGGATGGACGTCGATCGCGTCGAACATGCCGAGGGCGATGGCCCGGACGGCCTCCCGCGGTCCGGTGCCGTCGCCCGCGTCCGTCATGACGCGGGCGATGACGTCGTCGGTGGCCGCCGCCAGCAGCTCGTCCTTGTTGGCCACGTGCCAGTAGATCGCCCCGCTCCCCGTGGCCAGGCGCGCGGCCAGCGCGCGGAAGGTCAGCGCGCGCTCCCCCTCCGCGTCGAGGATCGCGATCGCGGCCTCCACGATCCGCCGCTTCGAGAGCGCGTCCGCGCGTCGCTCGCCCCGCTGTGTCCCGCTCGCCATGCGCACCAGTTTGACATGACTGGAACGGTGTTCCAACATGACCGACTGGAACGCCGTTCCAGATCTGATGTGGAACGGCGTTCCAGACAGGTCACGTACGAAAGGGAACACAACGATGACGACACCGGTCACGATCGTCGGCGCGGGCCTCGGCGGTCTCACCCTCGCCCGCGTCCTGCACGTCCACGGCATCCCCGCCACGGTCTACGAGGCCGACCCCTCGGCCGAGTCCCGCACCCAGGGCGGCCAGCTCGACATCCACGAGAACGACGGGCAGCGCGCGCTCGCCGACGCCGGCCTCACCGACGCGTTCCGCGCGATCATCCACGAGGGCGCCGAGGCGCTGCGCATGCTCGACCCGCACGGCACGGCGCTGCTGGAGGTCCCCGACGACGGCACGGCCCGGCGCCCCGAGGTGCTCCGCGGCGCGCTGCGCCGGATCCTGCTCGACTCGCTGCCCGACGGCACGGTCCGCTGGGGACACAAGGTCGCCGGGGTGCGCTCCCTCGGCGGCGGCCGGCACGAGCTGACCTTCGCCGACGGCTCGACCGTGACCAGCGACCTCCTCGTCGGCGCGGACGGCGCCTGGTCCAGAATCAGGCCGCTGCTCTCCGACGCCACACCCGAGTACATCGGCACGACGTTCGTGGAGACCTACCTGTACGACGTCGACGCCCGCCACCCCGCGACGGCCGAGGCGGTCGGCGCGGGCGCCATGTACGCGCTCACCCCCGGAAAGGGCATCGTCGCCCACCGCGAGGCCGGCGGCATCCTGCACACGTATGTCGAACTGAACCGCTCCGCCGAGTGGTTCGCGGCCGTCGACTTCACCGACCCGGCCGCCGCGAGCGCCCGGGTCGCGGCCGAGTTCAAGGGCTGGGCGCCGCACCTCACCGCGCTGATCACCGACGGCGAGACCCCTCCGGTCGCCCGCATGATCCACACGCTCCCGGACGGCCACCGCTGGGAGCGGGTGCCCGGGGTGACGCTCATCGGCGACGCCGCGCACCTGATGCCGCCGTCCGGCGACGGAGCCAACCTGGCGATGTTCGACGGCGCCGAACTCGCCAAGGCCATCGCCGCGCACCCCGGCGACGCCGAAGCGGCCCTCACCGCCTACGAGGAGGCGCTGTTCCCGCGCACCGAGGGCTTCTACGCCGACGCGCGAGAGATCCTGGACCTCTGCCTCGGCGACAGCGCGCCGCACGGCTTCATCGACTTCTTCCGCGGCGCCGCGCAGGAGTAGCGGGCGACGCGGGGGACGAACTCCCTCGCGCGGGCGGCGCGTCGGCGTCGCGGTCAGCGCAGCAGGGGGAGGAAGACCGTGTCGACGATCTCTTCGAGGACGTGGTCGGGCACGGGGGCATAGGTCGTGAGGATCTCGTGGCGCAGCAGGTCGAAGGGGAGGGACTTGACGCGCTCGGTGAGGCGCCGCGGGTCGATCTCGCCGCGCTCGACGGCACGGTCGAAGAGCACGTCGCCGGTGTCCTCGCCCCCCGTCGTGAACAGGTCGCCCAGGCTGTTGCCGGTCTCCTGGTAGTAGCCGGCCAGGTGCACGTTCATGACGGTGATGAACCGGACCCGGGTGGCGTTGATCTCCCGCATGAGGGTGAGGACGTCCTCCCGCAGGCTGCCCGTGTCGGGCGTGGGGACGCGCTGCTCCTCCAGGGCGTGGACGATGGCCGCCCGGACGAGTTCGTCGCGGTCGGACCAGCGGCGGTAGAGGACGGGAGGGCTGGTGCCCGCGCGCCGGCCGACGGCGTCCATGGTGAATCTCGCGTAGCCGCCCGCGGCGAGTTCCTCCCAGGCCGCGTCGAGGAGCGCCTTCTCCAGTGCCGCCCCGCGGCGCCGCTCGGCCATGTGCGTCTCCCTTGGATAGACTTGCCTATCTTATCTTAGCGCCCTACGCTGACCGCCGTAAGATAGACCTCTGTATCTTAAGGTGGCCGTCCATGAACACCCCCAGCGGATCCGCACCAGCCCTGTCCGATCCCGCCCGGGCCGCCCCGTCCTCCGGCCCGCCCCAGTCGCTGCGCGAAGCCTGGGTGGCCCTGGCCGGACTCTCCGCGGTGTTCCTCTTCGAGATGCTGGACAACTCGATCCTGAACGTCGCACTGCCCACCCTCGGACGGGAGTTGCACGCGTCCGCCGTCGCGCTCCAGTGGGTGACGGGCGCGTACGCGGTCGTCTTCGGCGGGCTGATGCTCCTGTTCGGCGCGGTGGCCGACCGGTTCGGCCGGCGCCGGGTCATGCTCGTCGGCCTCGCGCTGCTCGGCGCCTCCAGCCTGGCGACCGCCTTCGTCACCAGCGCGGAACAGCTGATCGCGGTTCGCGCGGTGACGGGCGTCGCGGCCGCCATGACGACCCCGGGGTCGATGGCGCTGGCCTTCCGGCTGTTCGACGACGACGCGCTGCGCGTCCGCGCGAGCACCCTCATCTCGACCGTGGGCCTGATCGGCCTCGCGATCGGCCCGACGGCGGGCGGCTTCGTGCTCGCGATCGCCCCCTGGCAGGTCCTGCTGCTGGTCAACGTGCCGATCGCCGCACTGGCCGCCCTCGGGATACGCAGGGGCATCGCCGAGGACGAGGCGGCCGACCTGCACCGCGATCCGGTGGACATCGCCGGCGCGGTGCTGGCCACCGCGACGATCGTGCCGGCGCTCGCCGCGCCCACCCTGTTCCTGGACCGGGGCGCCGGGTCATGGCTGCCGTGGCTGGTCACGGCGGCGGCCGGCGCGGGGGCGGTCCTCTTCGTCCTCCGTGAGCGTGCGGCCCGCCATCCGCTGCTCGACCTGCGGCTCGTCGCGCACCCGCTCGTCGCCGCCGGCCTGGCCTACAAGGCGGCCGCCGGACTGGCCACCGCCGGGCTCGGCTACCTGGTGACGCTCCAACTCCAGCTGGACTGGGGGTGGTCGCCCGCGCTCGCCGCCGTCGGGATGCTGCCCCAGGTCGTCGTCCTCGTCGCGGGCGGCGCGCTCATCGGCCCGTTCGTGCGACGGGCCGGACTCGACCGGGCCGCCTGGCTCAGCGCCGCGGCGGTCGTGTCCGGGCTCGCCGTCTACGCCTCGCTGGGCCGGTTCGGATACGGGTGGGTCGCGCTCGCCCTCGTGCTCGTGGCCGCCGGGATGCGCGTGGTCGGCGTCGTCGCCGGGGTCAACGTGCTGCGCGGTCTGCCGGAGAACCGGACCACCATCGGCGCGGCGCTCACCGACACCGCGACCGAGGTCGCCTCCGGCGCCGGCCTCGCCGTCACCGGCACCGTGCTGGCCGGGCTGTTCACCGGTGACATCGCCGCGGCGCACTGGAGCGCGCGGCAGACGGCGCGGTTCCACGAGGCGGCCACCCTCTCCGGCCTCGCGCTCACCGTCGTGGCCGCGGCACTGGTCGGCTGGGCGATCCGGCACACCCGCGGCGCGGCGAACGGCCGGCCGGACACACCCGGCGCCGACGCGCCCGGAGGTTCACCGGAGAAACCCGCGCCGTCCGCCAGCATCTAGGGAGCGCGGGTGCGCGCCCGCCCACCCGCGCGCCCACCGCACTCCCCGGCCGCCCGAAGGACACCGATGGCGCAGAAGCCGTACACCAACCGGAATCCCTACGAGCCGCGGCTCGGGGGAAGCCGAGGAGGAGACCGGCCGTACGACACCCACCGCCCGTACGTCCCGCGTGACCCGCACGACACCTACGCCCCCGGAGGCGTCCCGCCGCACCCGGGACTGGCCGGCGGACCGGTCTACCTCGACTACAACGCCACCACCCCGGTCGACCCGCGCGTCGCCGAGGCGATGGCGCCGTACCTCACCGCGTTCTTCGGCAACCCGTCCAGCGGCCACTCCTACGCCGAGGTCCCGCGCCGGGCCCTCGCCGGGGCCCGTGCCGAGGTGGCCGGTCTGATCGGCGCGCGGGCCGACGAGATCGTGTTCACCGCCTCCGGCTCCGAGGCCGACCTCCTCGCCCTGCGCGGCGCGGTCCTCGCGTCGGACCGCCGGCGCCCGCATCTGATCACGCAGGCCACCGAGCACCCGGCCGTGCTGGAGACCGCCCGCGCGCTGGAGCGGCTGCACGGCACGCGTGTGACGGTCCTGCCCGTCGACGGCGCCGGACGCGTGGACCCGGCCGCCCTGGCCGCCGCCTGCACCGAGGACACCGTCCTGGTGTCGGTGATGGCGGCGAACAACGAGACCGGCGCTCTCCAGCCGGTCGCCGAACTCGCCGCCCTCGCGCACGCGCACGGAGCGCTGTTCCACTGCGACGCCGCGCAGGCCGCGGGACGGATCCCGCTCGACGTCCGCGCCCTGGGCGCCGACCTGGTCACCGTCGTGGGGCACAAGATGTACGCGCCGAAGGGCACGGCCGCCCTGTACGTACGCGACGGGGTGCGGCTGGAGCCGGTCGTCCACGGCGGTGGCCAGGAGCGCGGCCTGCGCGCCGGGACCGAGAACGTCGCCCTGGCCGTCGCGCTCGGCGCCGCCGCCCGGATCGCGGCCGCCGAACTCGCCGACGGAACCCCGGCCCGGACCGCGGCCCTGCGCGACGACCTCCACCGGCGGCTCGCCGAGGGACTGCCCGGCCGGGTACGCCTGCACGGCCCGCGCGAGGACCGCCTGCCCAACACCCTCAACGTCGGCGTCGAGGGCGCCCTCGGCCACGAACTCCTCGCCGCCGCCGGCCGGGTCGCGGCCGCCACCGGATCGGCCTGCCACAGTGGCGCCCACACCCCCTCGCCCGTGCTGAGCGCCATGGGCGTCGAACCGGCCCGAGCCCTCGGCGCGCTGCGGCTGTCCCTGGGCCGCTGGACCACACCCGCGGACGTCGGGACGGCGGCCACGGCCCTCGTCGCGGCGGCCGCCCCACGCTGACCGGACCGGTGCGCGGGCAGTTTTGGGACATGCTTTACACGACGCGTGCAACTCGATTCCCGGTCGAACCGTCTGACAGGAAGTCGGGCTCGCCGAGGGCGACGCGTGGAGAAAGTGGGGCAGGTCATGGGACGGCGCAAGGGCGGCATAGGGATCGCACTGGTGACGGTGACGATGCTGATGGGCTCGAGTGCCTGCGGCGGGGGCGGCAGCGGCAGCGGCAGTTCGGGCGGGGACGACGCGAAGGCGCCGGGCAAGCCGAGCGCCAGCGCCTCCCCGTCCCCGACGAAGCCCGCGGGCCCGCCCATGCTGCTGGAGACGATCACCCCGCAGTCGGGCACCACGGTCGGCGTGGCCATGCCGATCTCGGTGGTCTTCACCAACCCGGTGGCGGCCAAGGCACGGGCCACCGTGGAGAAGCACATGAAGGTCAGCGCCTCGCAGCCGGTGGCCGGCGCCTGGCACTGGTTCGGCGACAAACGCGCCGACTGGCGGCCGAAGGAGTACTGGCCCTCCGGCACGAAGGTGAAGGTCGACGTCGACGTGCGGGGGGTGAGCAACGGCAACGGGCGCTACGGCGTACGCGCGTACACGCACTCCTTCCAGGTCGGCGACGACGTGCGCGCGGACGTCTCGGTGACCGGCCACACCATGAAGGTGACCCGCGACGGCAAGCCGGTGCGCACCCTGTCCATCAACGCGGGCAGCTCCCAGTACCCGACGTGGAACGGCACGATGGCCGTCATCGACAAGGAGAAGGAGGTCCACATGACCTCCTGCAGCGTCGGCATCAGCTGCACCAAGGGCGACCCGAACTACTACGACCTGAAGCTGCCCTGGGACGTCCACCTCACCCAGTCCGGCACCTACGTGCACTACTCGACCGGCGACCCGAACCCGGGCAGCGGCAGCGCCCGCGGCTCCCACGGCTGCGTCCACCTGTCCAAGCCGGACGCCGAGTGGTTCTACGGCCAGGTCAAGCAGGGCGACCCGGTCACCATCACCGGATCGCCCCGCGCCAAGGCCCCGGCCGACAACGGCTACGCCTCCTTCAACCTGAGCTGGTCGCAGTGGCTCGCGGGCAGCTCCACCGGGGAGTCCACGACCGCCGCGCTGTAGTCAGCCGAGGCCGGCGATCCAGGCGTCGACCGCGGTGACCTCGCCCTGGTGCGGGAAGACCTTCTCGGTCAGCACCCGGTGCACCTCCGCGTCGCGGTCGGCGCAGCCGTCGGCCAGGACGGTGAGGCGGTAGTCGAGGTCGGCCGCCTGGCGCACCGTGGACAGCACGACGCCGCTGGTGGCCAGGCCGGCCAGGACCAGGTGGTCGACGCCCTCGCCGCGCAGCACGAGTTCGAGGTCGCTGCCGGCGAAGGCGCTGACCCGCTTCTTGGTGACGACGGCCTCGCCGGGGCGGGGCGCGACATCGGGGTGGATCTCCGCGCCGGGGTCGCCGTCGGTGAACGCGCCTTCGGGCAGGGCGCCGAAGAGCGGGCTGGACTTGGCCTCGGGGCGGCCCGGCCGGAAACCGACGACGACGTGCACCACGGGCACTCCCGCGGTCCGGGCCGCGGCGACGGCACGGGCGAGACGGGGAGTGAAGTCGGCGTCGAGACCGGGAACGCGGCCCACGATGGCCTGCTGGAGGTCCATCACGAGCAGGGCGGTGCGGGTCACGTTCGTTCCTTGCCGGTGTCGGCGGGTTTGTCGGTGTCCGGGGTGTTCTCGGGGTCGTCTGCGTTGTCTGGGTTGTCGCGGATGCGCCGCAGCGAGCGGTCGGTGACGGTCACCGCCAGGAACAGCACGCTGGCGGCGAGCATGAACCAGGCCAGGTGGTGCAGGCCGCCGGTGTCGGCGCGCTGCCCGAAGAAGGCGCCGTCGGCGGCGGAGGCGGTGATGGCGCCGAGGTAGCCGAAGGTCCGCAGCAGTCCGGCGGAGGAGCCGATGCGGTCGGCGTCGGCCTGGTGGTAGACGGCGTTCTGCAGGGCGAGGCCGTTGAGGCCCTGCGGAACCCCGAGGACGACCACGACCGCCAGCAGCATCCATACGGGACTGTCGGCGTGCAGCGGGAGCAGCAGCGCGCACGCGAGGATCTGCCCGACCGCGCCGGCCAGCAGCTTGCCGCGCACGGCCTGGCGCCGTCCGGTGAGGGCGGAGACGACGATCGCCGTGGCGAACAGCGGCAGTTGGACCAGTCCGGCCTGCGAGGCGGACAGTCCGCGGCCCTCCTCGGTCCACTGCGTGTAGCCGTACAGGAAGGCGTAGGTGACGACGTAGCAGAGCAGGGCCCTGCCGTAGGTGGCGACGAGCGGCAGGTTGCCGCCGAGGACGCGTACGTCGATGAAGGGCTGCCGGGCGCGCAGTTCGCGCCGGATGAATCCGGCGCCCGTCGCGAGGGTCAGCACCGGCAGGTACCAGGCGCCGCCGCCGAGGTCCATCAGGAACAGCAGCAGGCACACCAGCGCCACGGCGAACAGGCCCATCCCCGGCAGGTCCAGGTCCCGCACCGGATGGCGGCCGTCCGTACGGCGCGGTACCGGGGTCGCCGGCAGGCGGCGGAGGCCGAGATACAGGCCGAAGAGCGCGAGCGGGATGTTGACGGCCAGGGTGGCGCGCCAGCCGCCGACGGCGATCAGCAGACCGCCGAGGCTCGGACCGACGACGGCGATGGTCTGGGTGGTGACGGCCAGCGCGGTCAGCACCCCGGCCGGACTCTCCCGGCCGGTGCGCCGGGCCTCGCTGCGGATGAGGTACATGGCGGCCGGATAGCCGGAGCAGGTGCCGAAGCCGAGCAGCACCCGGGCGGCGATGAGCACGCCGAGGTTCGGGGCGAGCATGCCGACGACGCCGGCGACGCCGGTCAGCGCCGTGCCGGTCAGGAACAGGCGGCGCGGCCCGAAGAGGTCGATCAGCCGGCCCATGACCGGCTGGCCTATGGCGGTGGCCAGGTACAGGGCGGAGATGAGCCACGCCGTCCGGGCGGGCGGGGCGCCGAAGGCGGCGCCGATGGGGACCAGGGAGACGGAGATGATGGAGGAGTTGACCGGATTGAGGGCGGCGCCCGTCATCATCGGGGCCAGCAGCCGCCGGTCGAAGCCGTCCGCCGGCCTCCCGCCCCGCCCGGGACGCCACCGCTGGAGGACGCGGGTGAGGCTCGCGCTCACGACCGGACGATCCGTTCCAGCACGGCCGCGGCCGCCAGCAGGGTACGGCGCTCCTCCTCCGTGCACTGGTCCTGCACGGCGCGGGCGAGCCAGCCCTCCCCGGCGCGCCGGCGGTCCTCCAGGAAGGTGTGTCCGCCGTCGGTGACGAACACCAGCTGGCGGCGGCCGTCCTCGGGGTCCGGTCGGCGGGCGACCAGGCCGCGTTCGACGAGGATGCCGACGATGCTGGCCACCGACTGGTGGCGGACGCCCTCGGCGGCGGCCAGATCGCTGACCGACGCCTCGCCGTCCTTGTCGAGCCGGCTGAGGACGGAGGTCTGGGAGGGGGTGAGGTCGCCGCGGTCGTAGGTCTCCCGCAGCCGGCGGCGCAGCCGGCTGTACACCACGCGGACCTCGTGGGCCGCGCGCGCGGCCGTCTCGGAGACGCCCTCCGCGGGCTGCTCGATCTCGTTCATATGCGCAGACTAATCTGCGCAGTCTTACCTGCGCAATACGGCTTGTGGACATACCCGTGCCGTGCCGGGGCCCGCCGGCGCCGCCCGTACGCCCTCCGATGGGGTGACGTGGGGGCGCTCCGAGGCGTGCCGCGCCGCCGCGGCCCGGACCGGCTTCTTTACTTGCCGATCGGATCATCTTCCCGCCGTCCACCGCAGCCTTCGAGGACACGCATGACTGACGACTTCATCGTTGACGTGAGCAGGATTCGTGCCGACGCCCGGGCCAAGATGGAGGGCGGCCCGGTCACGGAGACGTACGGGGCGGACCGGGACCGGGTCGTGGCCGTCCTGAACGACGTCGTGGCCACCGAGGTGGTGTGCTGGATGCGGTACACCCGGCATGCCATCTCCGCCACCGGCATCGACCGCGCCCAGGTCTCGGCGGAGTTCAGCGAACACGCGAAAGAGGAGTGGGACCACGCGCTGCGCGCCGCTGAGCGCATCTCCCAGCTGGGCGGGGACCCGGACTTCGACCCGGCCACGATCGTCGAGCGCTCGCACACCGAGTACACGGCGATCCCGGACAACGAACTGAAGCAGATGCTGCGCAGCAACCTGGAGGCCGAGCGCATCGTCATCGGCGTCTACCAGGAGATCATCCGCTGGCTGGGCGACAAGGACCCGACCACCCGGCGCCTCATGGAGAGCATCCTGGAGGAAGAGGAGGAGCACGCCGACGACCTGCTCGACCTGCTCGGAGACTGAACCGACCCGGCCTGATCCGTCCAGATACGGACTGATCCGTTCTGATCTGTCGTGCTCCGTCCCGTCCCGGCCCGGAGCCCGGCGTCGGGTCCCGCGGCCGGCCGGCCGGTGTCGCTGTCGGCGCGAGAGGAGTCGAGGCGCGGTGACGCTTCCCCTGGTGGTCGGCGCGGACGGGTCCGAGGCGAGTCTGGAGGCGGTGGACTGGGCCGCCGCCGAGGCGGTGCGGCGCGGCGCTCCGCTGCACGTCCTGCACGCGGCGGCCGGTGACCGGGAGGCGTCCGGCGTGCTCCGCGCCGCGGTGGAACGGGCCGGAGCGGCGGCCCCCGCCGTACGGCTGTCGAGCGAGGTCGTGCACGAGGACGCGATCTCCGCACTGGTCGCGGGGGACCGCGCCGCGCTCGCGCTGGTGCTCGGCTCCCGGGGACTCGGCGGGGAGCTGCCCGGCCTCCTGCTGGGCTCGGTCGCCCTGGCCGTGGCGGCCCGGTTGCACTGCCCGGTCGTCGTGGTGCGCGGCGAGGCACGGCACCGGGGGACCCGTTTCGGGAGCGTCGTCGTCGGCGTCGAGGCGGGGGAGGGCAGTGACACGGCCGTGGAGTTCGCGTTCCGCGAGGCCCGGGCGCGGCGCTGCCGCCTGGTGGCCGTGCACGCCTGGAACCCGCGGTTCGGCGGCCCTGCCGCTCCCGGGATCCCGCCGTGGTACGTCGCGGAAGCACACCGGCGGCCGCCGGCGCAGGTGCTCGACGACGAGCTGGGCGCACCGGCGGAGCGGTACCGCGACGTGCCGGCGCACCGCTCGGTGATCGACGGGCCGGCCCGGCAGGCGCTGGTCGCGGCCGCGTCGGAGGCGGACCTCCTGGTCGTCGGCGCGCGCCGGCGCCAGGCGGTCGTCGGCCTCCAACTGGGCCTGATCAACCACGCGTTGCTGCACCACGCCCCGTGCCCCGTCGCGGTCGTCCCCCGGGCGTGACGCCGGGCGGCGCCGGACGACAGCGGACGGTGCCGGGCGACACCGGACGGTGCCGGGCGCGTGGCGGGTCGTCGCCGTGTCCTTCCGGCTCATTGCGGTGACCGGTACGGCGAATCAATCATGGCGGTCATGGACCGACCGAGTGAGACCATCGCGTGCGGGGACGTCGTCCTGCGGCGCTGGCGTGAACAGAGCGACTTCGCAGCGGCGTTGCGGCTGATCGAGGAGTCCCGGGAACATCTGCGCCCCTGGATGCCGTGGTTCGAGGGGCCCGCCGAGGAACGCACCCGGGACTTCCTGGCGAAGGCCGAGGCGAGGTGGGCGAGCGGCGAGGTGTTCAACTACGCCGTGGTCGAGGGCGGCACACTCGTCGGCATGTGCCAGGCCTACCGCGGAGCCGTGCCCCGGGGCTGGGGAATGGGGTACTGGCTGCACCCGGCGGCCGTCGGCCGGGGCATCGCCACGAGGGCGACGGCGGCCCTGGCCGACGAGATGTTCGCCCTGCCGGAGGTGGCGTACCTGGAGATCACCCACGACCTGGCCAACACCGCCAGCAGCGCCGTACCGCGCCGCCTGGGCTTCACCGAGGTCGGACGCGAGCGGGCGGAACCGCCCACGCCGCCCTCCTGCGTCGGCACCGACGCGGTCTGGCGCCTGCACCGCCCGACACCGCCGGCCGCCCACCGCCGACGCGTCAAGTCCGTTACGGACGGCAGACCTTGACGCCCGGCTGCCCGTCCGGCCCGGCCGGCCCGCCGCCGGAACGGCGGACCTCGGCGTTCCGGCCGCTCAGCCGCCCGAGCGGCCCAGGGCGACCACGAGCAGGGTACGGGCGGCGGTGGCGCCGACGAGGCGGCAGCGGTGCGGTACGTCGCCGCGGTGATGGGCGCTCTGGCCCGCCCGGAGCCGGATGGTCTCCTCGCCGCGCAGTTCGAGGGCGACCTCGCCCTCCAGCACGTGGATGAAATCCTCCCCGGTGTGCTCGAACCAGCCGCGCTCGCCCTGCCCGGGTGTGAAGTGCTGCTCGTACGCCTCCATGACGTCGCTCTGACCACCGGGGATCAGCACGTGGGCGAACTGCCCGGTGCCTTCGGTGACCCGGATGACCTGCGGGTCCGCCTCGTGCGCGACCGTCTCTGAGGTGCTGGCCGGACGCAGGAAGATGCCCGGCGGCAGCGCCAGCGCGTCGGCGATCTTGTAGATGGAGGCGAGGCTCGGCGTCGTCAGGCCGCGTTCCAGCTGGCTGAGGAACGGCTGGGACAGGCCCGAGCGGGAGGCGAGTTCGGCCATCGGGACACCGAGTCGTCGTCGGTGCCCCCGGATCACGGATCCGACGGCCAGGGCCTCGGGGGAGGGATCGGGTCGGCGCACGTGCTCGACGGTAGCGCACCCCGCAAGCGCGCGGACGGCGGCCGCAGAACCGGGGACATGGTCCGGATGAAGCTTCATGACGCCGACACGCTGCTGCAATAAGCGAGGCGAATTATTGACGTCGTCAATCTCGCTGTCGGCTCAGGAACTGGACGACCATGGCCCGCACTTCACCGCCCGGCTCTCCGGCAGGGCCCCCGCACGACGCCGTCGACGACCACCGCCCCCGCCCACCCGGCCCCGGCCCCGCACACCCGCCCGGCACCTCGGCGGCGGACCGTTCCGAGACCAAGGCGGCGGACGCGCCCGGGCCTTGGCGGCCGGGAGTCGTGAAGGTGCTCGCCCGCGCCGGAGCCCCCCTGGCCTCCGCATGCGTCGTGCTCGCCCTGTGGTGGGCGGCCGCCCGCGCCGGCGTACTCGGCGAGGGCCTCGTCCCCACCCCCTGGCAGACCCTGCGGGCGGCCCACGCCATGTGGGCCGACGGCACGATGACCGCCGACCTGCGGGCCAGCCTGGCACGCGCCGGCCAGGGCTTCGCGGCCGGCGCCGCGGCCGGGACCGCCCTCGGCTTCCTCACCGGCAACCAGCGCCGCGTCGCCGCGCTCGTCAGCCCGATGATGTCGTTCCTGCGGCCGATCCCCGCCATCGCGCTGGTGCCCCTGGTCACCGCCTGGTTCGGGATCGGCGAGCAGGCCAAACACCTGCTCATCGCCTACGCCGTCTTCCTGGCCGTCTGGCTGTACGTCCACGACGGCGTCGCCCGTGTGCCCGCCGACTACCTGCGGGCGGCCCGCGCCCTCGGGGTGCCGCGCCGGCGCCGGCTGACCGAGGTCCTGCTGCCCGCGGCGGCTCCCTCGGTCGTGGCGGCGCTCCGCTACGGCGCGGGACTCGCCTTCCTGGCCCTGGTGGCCGCCGAGCTGGGCGGCGCGCAGAGCGGCATCGCCTACCGCCTCCAGGTCGACGGCCAGTTCCTGCGCACCGACCACATGTTCGTCGGCCTGATCGAACTCGGCCTGCTCGGCCTCCTCGCGGACGCGCTGATCAGCGCGGTCGGCCACCGCCTCGTCCACTGGAGCAGCGGCTCATGAACCACACCGACACCACCGCGCCCAGGAGGAGTTCATGACCGCCCTCGTCCGACTGGAGGGCGTCGAGGTCCGCTACGGCCGCTCCCTCGCCCTGACCGCCACCGAACTCGACTTCGCCCAGGGCTCGTTCACCTCCCTGCTCGGCCCGACCGGCTGCGGCAAGTCGACACTGCTGAACGCCGTCGCCGGGTTCGTGCCGCCGAGTTCGGGGCGCGTCCTGATGGACGGCGTCCCGGTGACCGGACCCGGCCCGGACCGGGGCGTGGTCTTCCAGCACTACGCGCTGCTGCCCTGGTTCACCGCCCGCGGCAACGTCGAGTTCGCCCTCAAACGCTTCGGCCTGTCCCGCACCGAGCGCAGGGCGCGCGCCCTGGAGGCACTCGCGGAGGTCGGCCTCGCCGACGCCGCCGAGAAGCACCCGGCCCAGCTGTCCGGCGGCATGCGTCAACGCGTCGCCCTGGCACGGGCGTTGGCGGCCCAGCCGCGCGTCCTGCTGATGGACGAGCCGTTCGGCGCGCTCGACGCGATCACCCGCGCGCGGATGCAGCGACTGCTGACCCGGCTGTGGGAACACACCCGTACCACCGTCGTCTTCGTCACCCACGACGTGGACGAGGCGCTCGCCCTCTCCCAGCGGGTGATCGTCATGGCGGCGGGCCCGGGACGCGTCATCGCGGACCACCGCGTGGGCGACGGCCCGAAGTCCGACCTCCACCACCGCATCGTCACCCAACTCGACACCGAATGAACCCGGTCGTGACCCACCAGGAGTTCCCCGTGCCCACCACCCCGCCGCCGGTCTCCCCGCGCGGAACACGGGCGGCCGCCGCCCTCGCCGCCGTACTCGCGCTGATGACGCTGCTGACCGCCTGCGGCGCGGACACCGGCTCCGCGTCCACGTCCGCCGGGACGACCCGCGTCACCATCGCGGGCAGCGACTACCTCGGCGGCGCTCCCGTCTACACCGCCACCGAGAACGGCCAGTGGGCCGCCAACGGCCTGACCCCCCAGGTCCAGTCCTTCGCCACCGGCCGCGACGCGCTCAACGCCGTCCTCGGCGGGCAGGCCCAGTACGCGGTGGTCGGCGACCTGCCCGCCGTGTCGGCCGTCCTCGCCGGCCGGAAGATCGAGATCGTCGCCGCCCTGTCCGGTTTCGCGGACTGGCGGCTGTTCACCACCGCCGCCGCCTCCGTCACCCGCTTCGCCGACCTCAAGGGCAAGAAGATCGGTCTGCCCGAGGGCACCAACGTGCAGTACGCGCTCGACGGCATGCTCACCGCGGCCGGACTGAAGCCGGGCGACGTCACCCTCGTCAACCTCGCCCCGAACCAGGTGACCGCGGCCCTGGCCCGCGGCGACATCGACGCGGGCCTCACCTTCCCCAGCTTCTACGACGCCACCAAGGCCGCTCTCGGCGCCGAGTACCGCGAGCTGCGCTACACCGGCTACACCTACCGCACCCTGCTGGTCGCCGCCCCCGGTACGGCCGCCCGCACCTCGACCGCCGTGCTGCGCACCCTCACCACCGCGGCCAGGACCGCGGCCAAGGACCCCGCGGCGGCCCGCAAGGCCGTCGTCGCCCAGGCCAAGGGCGCGCTTCAGCCGGGCTTCGTCGACGCCTACTACGCCTCGTACCACTACGCCGTGACCCTTGATGAGCCCCTGCTGAAGCTGCTCGTCGCCGAGGGCGCCTGGGTCAAGTCGACGCAGAAGCCGGCGGGAACCCCGGACCGGGCCACCTTCCTCCAGCACATCGACCCCGCCCCGCTCAAGTCCGCGGCCCCCCAGGCCGTGACCCTCTCCTGACACCCCGACACACCCACCCGCTCACACCCGCCCGTACGCACCCGCACACCCGAAGGACACCCGGACACGTCATGACCACCACCCCCGTCGACCAGAACACCCTGCGCCGCCGCGGCACCGGCCTGCGCGCCCACGACCCCGCCCGCAGCTACGGCGGCCACACCCTCTACACCCCCATCGCCGGCGACGGCGAGGTCTATCTGATCGACAGCGACGGCGAGATCGCCCACGAATGGAAGCTCGCCCACCCGCCGGGCCGGCACGCCCACCTCCTGCCCGACGGCACCCTCTTCTACCAGGGCAAGCAGACGGACACGGAGCCGCTCTTCCCGATCTGGGACGTCTACCACGGCGGCATCCTCCAACTCGTCGCCCCCGACGGCTCGGTGCTGCGCGAGGCCCGCCACCCGTACCACCACCACGACGCGAGCCTGCTCGCCAACGGCAACCTGATCATCCTCGCCGTGGAACCGGTGCCCCCGGCCTTCGCCGCCCGCATCCCCGGCGGAATCCCGGGCTCGGAGGCCCCCGACGGACGGATCTGGGGCGACGTCGTCTACGAGATGACGTGGTCCGGCGAGATCGTCTGGCGCTGGGCGTCCTTCGAGCACCTGACGCCCGAGGAGACCCCGCTGAACCGCCACTTCGCCCGCGAGCACTGGCCGATGGCCAACACCGTCAACGAACTGCGCGACGGCAGCGTCATGGTCGGCTTCCGCAGCGCCTCGACCGCCGTCGTGATCGACCGTGCCACCTCCCGCGTCACCTGGCGCCTCGGCCCCGACGTGCTGGCCCAGCAGCACTACCCCCACGAACTCGACGGCGGGACCGTCCTGGTCTTCGACAACGGCTCCTACCGCGACGACACCTCGGTGCCGTACTCCAGGGTGATCGAGATCGACCGCGCGACGCGGGAGATCGTCTGGTCGTACGAGGACAACCCGCCGCAGAACTTCTACAGCCCGTACATGTCCAGCGCCCAGCGCCTGCCGAACGGCAACACCTTCGTCGCCGAGGGCTCCTTCGGCCGTCTCTTCGAGGTCACCCCCGACGGCGACGTGGTCTGGGAGTACGTCGTCCCGCAGTTCGGGGCCTTCGCGAACGGCACCGGCATGGAGTCCTCCCGGGGCGCCCAGAACGCGGTCTTCCGCGCCTACCGCTACGGCCCCGAGCACACCTCCTGGCTGGCCTCCGCCCGCAAGCGGTGATTCGAGAGGCCGGCGGGGCCGCCCCCGCCGGCACACCTCAACGGGACTGGCAGTCGCGGAGGAAGTCGAGGAGCGCCGCGGTCACCTCGGCCGGGCGCTCCTGCTGGGTCCAGTGCCCGCAGCCCGCGAGTTCGAGCGGCGGACGCCGCAGACCGGGCATGAGGCCGGGAAGCCGCTCGATGAGTTCGGGTGTGCCGGGGAAGGCGGGCACGAGATCGCGCTCGCCGTAGACGTACAGGGCCGGCGAGGTGACGACCGCGCCGGCCCACGGCGCGGTCAGCTCCCAGTTGCGGTCGAGGTTGCGGTACCAGTTGAGCGCGCCGGTGAAGCCGCCGGAGAAGCTCTCGGTGAGCGCGTCGAGATCGTCCTCGGTGAACCACTCCGGCAGCGTCTCGGGGTCGCGCATGGCCGCCAGCCAGCCCCGCTCCGGGTCGACCAGCGGCTGCTTGACCGGACCGGGGGCGTCGCCGGACGCCGCGTAGACGAACTTGCGCAGCCCGGTGCGCGGGTCCCGCGCGAACTCGGCGTCGGCGACCCCGGGACGGTTGAAGTAGTTCCAGTAGAAACGCCCGCCGAACGCCTTGTCCATGGCGGCCAGCGGCGGCTCCTTCCCCCGGAACGGCGGCGGCACGCTCAGTCCGGCCACTCCGAGCACCAGGTCCGGGCGCAGCAGCGCGGTGTGCCAGGCGACCGGCGCCCCCCAGTCGTGCCCGACGACGTACGCCTGCTCCTCGCCCAGGGCCCGGATCAGCCCGACGACGTCACCGACCAGGTGCAGGATGCTGTACGCCTCGACGTCGGCGGGATGGTCGCTGCGCCCGTAGCCCCGCTGGTCCGGGGCGACCACCCGGAACCCCGCCTCGGCCAGCGGACCGAACTGGTGGCGCCAGGAGCGCCAGGACTCGGGGAAGCCGTGCAGGAGCACGACCAGCGGGCCCTCGCCCTGCTCGGCGAGGTGCAACCGGACCCCGTTCACGTTGACCATGCGATGCTCGACCATGCACCGAGCGTACGCGCCGTCCGCGCCCGGCCCGGCCCACCCGCGGCGCCCTGTCCGGGAGCGGTCGCGGGCGGGCCGGGCGTCCGGCGGCGGTCAGCGGGCGAAGGTGAACCAGTTGACGTTGACGAACTCGGTGCCGCTCTCGGCGAAGGTCAGATACACGTCGTGCACGCCGGTCACCGACCGGGTGACGTTGGCCGGCACGGTGCGCCAGGTCTGCCAGCCGCCGGTGGAGCCGAGGTCGATCTCGGCGATCTGCGGTCCGGTGGCGCTGTCCACCCGTACCCGGATCGCGCCGCTGACACCGGCCGCCACCCCGGAGGCGACCCGGGCCGAGAACGTCGCCGGCGAGGTGCTGCCGAAGTCGACCGACGCGTACTTCAGCCAGTCCCCGGCGGCGAGGTAGCCCACGTCGCTGCCGCCGCCGGTGTCGGAGCACGCCTCGGTCTGCGTACCGCTCTGCGCGCTGTAGCTCTCCGCCTGGATGGTGGAGTACGCGCTCGTGCCGCCGCTCGGCGGTGGGGTCGTGCCGCCGCTGCCGGGGCCGAGGGTGATGGTCCAGGAGGCGGGAGTGGGGTCCTGGAGGTGCCCGTCGACCGGTGCGCTGCCGGTGGGGCCGACGTCGTCGTAGGGGAAGGCGTAGCCGATGGTCGCGTACTTGTGCACCAGCCGGGCGTAGTGGTTGGTGATCGACTCGGTGTAGTACTGGGCGGGTGTGACCCCGTTCGGCTGGTTGCCGCCGCCGGCGACCAGGAGGCTGGAGCGGTTGAGGGCGGCGGCCAGGCGTGCGGCGACGGCGGAACGGGCGTCGGCGCCGGAGTTGTACAGCGGTCCGCTCGCGCAGCCGAAGATGTCGGCGGCGGACGGCTTGGTGAAGGGCACCCCGTTGGTGTTGAGCCCGGCGAAGGTGAGCACGTCGCCGCTGACCGTCCCGGAGTACGCGCCGATCGAGCCCTGGCCGTCCACGGTGAGGGTGTGGGTGCGGTAGTAGTCCCACACCCGGTCCAGGTACGGCCGCCAGTACGAGCCGAAGTCCGCCGGCGCGTGCGAGGGCGCCAGCACGCGCAGCACCGTGCCCGCGGAGTCGGTCGCCACCAGCTGGTCCCAGGGCGCGCCGTCCGCCGCGTGCTGGGAGCGCAGCCCCGAGGCGATGGAGGCCAGCGCCCCGGAGGGCAGGGCCGGCACCGACTGGTTGCCGGCGGCGCCGGTGGTGGCCATCGAGACCGGCAGCGCCACCATGTCGACGTAGCTGATGTTGGCGTACAGGTTCGCCGCGTTGTAGGTGAACTCGCAGAACGTCCAGCTGGTGGTCCAGTTGGGGTCGGTGCTGGTGAAGCCGGGCTGCACCAGGCCGGGCACCCCGCCGTTGCCGCCCGGCGGGTTGACGAAGAACTGGATCTTGCGCCCGGTCGAGAACCAGACGCGTCCGCCGATCACGTAGCTGCTGAGCGGCACCCGCGTGGCCGCGGAACCCGAACCGCCCAGCGGGATCGCGTAGTCGGGCGCGGGTGTCAGCACCGAGGACGGACTCGGCAGCCGGTGGAAGACCCCGTCCGCCGTGACGAAGCCGGGCCAGCCGGAGGTGTCGGCGCCGGAGATGTAGGCGTAGACCGGCGCGGAGCCACCGGAGTTGTTGGCGAGCGAGATCGGGAGCGACGCGGCGGCGGCCAGGGCACTCGTCCGGGAGCGGGCGGTGGCGGTGCCGGCGGCGGTCAGGGGGAGGGCGGCGGCAGCGGTGGCCGCCGCGGTGGCGAGAAGGGCACGACGGGAGAGCACGACGGGCTCCTGGGGGTGTGGGGGCGGTGCGGGGGAGAGGGGGAGGGGCAGAGGGGGAGGGGGGACACCACTATTGGACTGCACCAATGAGCGGGTCAAGAGGTGTGCGTAAGGCGGGAGTTGACGCCCGACCGGCGGGATGCCCGGATCGCGTCGGCCGTCCTGGGAGTGACGGCCGGCGCGAGCGGGAGTCCGTGCGGTCACCTCATGCGGTGTGCAGGGTGAGGCCGTAGCGGCTCAGGATCTCGTTGATCGGCTGGTACCAGGTCTCGCCTCCGCTGCTGCAATTGCCCCAGCCGCCGGAGGTGACGCCCTGCGCCTGGTCGCCGCTGATGAACGAGCCGCCGGAGTCGCCGGGTTCGGCGCAGACGTTGGTCTTCGTCATCTGGTGGACGGCGCCCTGGCTGTAGTTGACGGTCTCGTTCTTGGCGAGGACGGTGCCGCAGTGCCAGTGCGAGGTCGAGCCCGAGCGGCAGATGGAGGCGCCGACGGGCGCCTCGGCCGAGCCGCGCACCAGTTGGTCGGAGACGGTTCCCCAGCCGAGTACGACGGGCACGGTCCACCAGCCGCTGCCGACGTTGACCCAGGCGTAGTCGTTATCTGGAAACGACGACCCCTGGAAGTTGCCGATGTACGTGTGGTCCCAGCCGCTGACGGCGGCGCCGGGCTGGGCGCAGTGGCCGGCGGTGACGAAGCCGCCGTACACGGAGAAGCCTATGGAGCAGCGCACGTTGCCCGTGTAGTAGGGGTCGCCGCCGACCGTGCCGGCCGAGAGGGTGCGAGGGGTGGCGTCGGTCCGGCCCACGGTGACCGGGCCCGCCTCGAGGGCGCGGTCCACGAAGGCTTTGACATCGTTGTCGTCCTGGTGGGCGGCGACCACGTCGACGGTGACGGAGTTGGACCGGGCGTCCACGTGCCAGCCGGCCACTCCGGCGGGCGCGCGCAGGGCGTCGACGCGTCGCATGGCCGCGTTCAGCTCCTGCTCGCTGTGCCGGACGAGGCTGACGCGGGCGCCGGTCGCCTCGACGGCCTTCCGGTCGCCGGTGCGGGTGAGGGCCACGACGAGCTTTCCGCTCGACGCGTCGAACCACGAACCGCCGTACGCGTCGCCGGCCGCGCGCTCGGCGCGGGTCTCCACCGTGCGGGCCGTCGTCTCGGCGGCGAGCCGGTCGACCGCCTCGCTCCGGGTGAGGCCGAAGTCGCGCTGCATGGCCGTCAGCAGACCGTCGGACGCTGCGGCCTGACGGGTGGAGGCGGCGGACGATGTGGACGCGTCGTCGGCGGACGCCTGGGCGAGCCCGGCGGACGCGGCGGTCAGGAGCAGGCCGGCGGACAGCACCGCGCGGAGAACCGTTCTGTGTCTCAAGGGAGTTGCCTCTCGTCGATCCGGAGGTCGGTGGGGGTGCGAAGGCAGGGGCTGAGAGCGCTCTCACGGTCTGGCGCGTTTCACGGTAGCGCCGTCGTGTTGGCAGGTCCATACCAAGCTCCAAGTGGTCTCGTTCCCCGGCCCATTGACGCGCCTCCGCCCCCTCACTAACTTCGACGCGAGCGCTCTCCCCCTTGGCCCGCCGTGCCGACAACGTTGTCAAGCGCGGTCCTGCCACACCCCCCTGAAGGAGAGAAGGCCATGCGCCTGTCCGTGTCCGCCCTGCCCACGCGAGCCAGACCCTTACGTGGCCGGAGCCGTTCCCGCCGCACCCGGAGCCGCGCCCTCATCACGGCCGTCGGCACCGTCACCGCACTCGCCTGCCTCACCACCCTGCCGGCCCAGGCCACCCCCGCCACGCCCGCGCTCACACCCGCCGCGAGGACGTCCGCCGCCCCGGTCGCCGATCCGGCCTCCCTCGTCAACCCCTTCATCGGCACCTCGAACGCCGCCGACGACTTCCCCGGCGCCGACGTGCCGTTCGGCATGGTCCAGTGGAGCCCGGACACCCCCTCGCGGCCCGACGGCGGCGGCTACGAGTACAAGGACTCCTCGATCACCGGGTTCAGCCTGACCCACATCGCGGGACCCGGCTGCGGCGCGGCCGGGGACGTGCCCGTCCTGCCCACGGTCGGCGCGGTGGACACCGGGGCCGCCGACGCGTTCGCGCACAGCTCCGAGTCCGCGACGGCCGGCTCCTACAAGGTCGGCCTCGCCAACGGCGTGACCACCGAGCTGACCGCGACGACCCGCAGCGGCATGGCCCGCTTCACCTTCCCGGCGAGCACCCGCTCCAACCTGGTGTTCAAGCTCACCGGCAGCCAGAGCACGGCGAGCGCCACCACGTTCACCAAGGTGTCGGCCACCGAGGTGAGCGGCCAGGTCACCAGCGGGCACTTCTGCGGCGCGGGCAACACCTACACCGTCTACTTCGACATGGTCTTCGACCGCCCCTTCACCGGCCAGGGCACCGCCGCCGCCCCCGCCGCCAAGGCCCCGTCCACGACGCCGCGCGCCTCCAAGAACGCCGCCGAACCGCCCAACTCCCCCCGCCTGCACGGCGCGGCGCCCAAGTCCTCCACGCCCAAGACCCGTACAAGCGATACCCGTACGCCCAAGAAGGCCGCCGCACCGCAGGCCGCGGCCTCCAGCGGCTACGTCACCTTCGACACCACGGCCAACCCGGTCGTCCAGGCCAAGGTCGGCGTCTCCTACGTGTCCCAGGCCGGCGCGGTCGCCAACCGCACCGCCGAGAACGCCGGCTGGGACTTCGCCGCCACCCGTGACGCAGCCAAGAGCGCCTGGAACACGCTGCTGGGCCGGGCCCGCGTCTCGGGCGGCACGGCCGACCAGCAGACGCAGTTCTACACCGCGCTCTACCACTCCCTGCTGCACCCGAACGTCATCAGCGACACCGACGGCCGCTACCCCGGCTTCGACGGCGCCGTCCACACCGTGGACGCGGGCCACAAGGCGGTCTACGCCAACTACTCGGGCTGGGACGTCTACCGCACCCAGTCGCAGCTGGAAGCGCTGATCGCCCCGCAGGCCGCCTCCGACACCGCCCAGTCGATGCTGGACGACTACGCGCAGACCGGCCGGTTCCCCAAGTGGTCGGAGAACAACGGGGAGTCGTACGTCATGGTCGGCGACCCGGGCGCCGCGATGATCGCCGACTTCTACGCGTTCGGCGCGCGCGACTTCGACACCGCCACCGCCCTGAAGGACATGATCGCCGAGGCGAGCAAGGCCAACAACAACCGCCCCGGACTGCCCTACCTGAACGCGCCGGGCTACCTGCCGCACGACGGCAGCTACGGCTGCTGCAACTTCTACGGCCCCGTCGCCACCACCCTGGAGTACGACACCGCCGACTTCGCGCTCTCCGCGTTCGCCGGCGCGCTCGGCGACGGCGCCACCCAGCGCACCTACGCCCACCGCGCGCAGGACTGGCGCAACGTGCTGAACCCGGCCTCCGGGTTCGTCCAGCCGCGTAACGCCGACGGCGGCTGGACCGGCGGCTTCGACCCGACCAGCGGCACCGACATGGTCGAGGCCGACTCGTGGATCTACACCGGCATGGTGCCCTTCGACGTGGCCGGACTCGCCGCCGCCAAGGGCGGCAACACGGCCATGAACCACTACCTGGACACCGTGCTGCGCAGCTACACCGGCGACAAGGGGTACGCCTGGGTCGGCAACGAGCCCAGCATCGAACTGCCCTGGGAGTACGACTACACCGGCCAGCCCTACAAGACGCAGGCGACCGTGCGGCACATCCAGGACCAGATCTGGGCGAACACACCCGGCGGCCTTGCCGACGGCAACGACGACCTCGGCGCGATGAGCGCCTGGTACGTGTGGTCCGCGCTCGGCATGTACCCGATGACACCGGGAACCTCCGACCTGGCCCTGGGCTCCCCGCTGTTCCCGCAGGCCGCCCTGACCCTGCCGTCCGGCAAGACGCTGACCGTAGTCGGCGACGGCGCCGCCGACAACGCCCCCTACGTGCAGTCCGCGACGTTCAACGGCTCGCCCTGGAACAACGCCTACGCCCCCGCCGCCGCCCTCACCGCGGGCGGCACCCTCGGCTACACGCTGGGCGCCACCGCCAACACGAGCTGGGCCACCGGCCCCGACCAGGCACCGCCCTCCTACGGCGGCGACCTCGGCACACCCGTCCGGCCGCGCGTCGGCCCCGTCACCTCCGGGGTCTCGGCCGCCCTGTGCGTCGACGCCGCCGACTCCGGCACCGCCGACGGCACCCACGCCCAGATCTGGAGCTGCAACGGCAGCTACGCCCAGGACTGGGTGATCGCCGCCGACGGCACGATCCGCACCCTCGGCAAGTGCCTGGACGCCGCCGACAGCGGCACCGCCAACGGCACGCACGTGCAGTTGTGGACGTGCAACGGCAGCGGAGCCCAGCAGTGGACGCCCGGCGCGGGCGGCTCACTCGTCAACCCGCACTCCACGCTGTGCCTGGACGACCCGGCCGGCTCCACCACGAACGGCGCCCAACTCCAGCTCTACACCTGCAACGGGTCCGCGGCGCAGACGTGGAAGCTCCCGGCCGCGCCGCCCGCCCGCACCGGCGTCGTCACCTCGGGTGTCTCCTCCTCCCTGTGCCTGGACGACCAGTCCTCGGGAACCGGCAACGGCAACCCGGTCCAGCTGTGGGGCTGCGACGGCACACCCGCCCAGAGCTGGACGCTCGCGGCGGACGGCACGTTCCGGGTGCTGGGCGCCTGCCTGGACGCCGCCAACAGCGGCACCGCCGACGGCACACCCGTCCAGCTCTACGCCTGCAACGGCACCGGCGCCCAGCAGTGGCAGGCCACTGCCTCCGGCCAACTGATCAACACCCACTCCGGCCTGTGCCTGGACGACCCGAACTCCAGCACGGTGGAGGGCACCCGGGTGCAGCTGTACACCTGCAACGGGAGCAGCGCCCAGAAGTGGCAACTGCCCTCCTGAACCACCCGGTCACGGCACCGGCGGACCCCTCGCACACGGGTGGGTCCGCCGGTGCGGCCGGTCAGCCGGGCAGGGCCAGTTCGGCCCAGATGGTCTTGCCCGAGTGGCCGTAGCGGCTGCCCCACCGGGTGCTGAGCTGGGCGACGAGGAACAGGCCGCGGCCGCCCTCGTCGGCCACGGAGGCGCGGCGCAGCCGGGGCTGGGTGTTGCTCGGGTCGCTGACCTCGCACACCAGGACGTCGCCGCGGATCAGCCGGAGACCGATCGGCCCGCCCGCGTAACGGATCGCGTTGGTGACCAGTTCGCTGACGATCAGCTCGACGGTGAAGTCGAGGTCCGCGAGCCCCCACCGGGCGAGCCGGCCGGCGGCAGCGGCCCGGGCCTCGGCGACGGTCTCGGGGTCGGCCGGGAACTCCCACTGGGCGATGGCGTCCGGCGGCAGCGGCCGGACGCGGGCCAGCAGCAGCGCCGTGTCGTCGGCCGCCGGAACACCCACCTGCTCGGTCAGGGCGCGGCCGGCCGCCGCCAAGGAGCACCCGGACCGGCGGAGGGCGGTGATGCGGTCGGCCAGGTGGAGCACGGCCGCGTCGATGTCGTCGTCCGGCCGGCTGAGCAGGCCGTCGGTGTAGAGGGCGAGCCAGCTGTCGGCGGGCACGCGGACGGTGACCGGTTCGAAGGGCAGCCCGCCGACGCCCAGCGGCGGACCGGGCAGGACCGGCAGGGGGCGGCCGACGCCGTCCGGGCCGGTCATGATGGGCGGCGGATGTCCGGCGCTGGCCACCGTGCACTGCTCCGTGACCGGGTCGTAGAGCGCGACCAGGCAGGTGGCGCCCACCGCGTCGCGATCCGCCGGCGCGGCCTCCGCGGCGAGCCGGGCGACCAACTCGTCCAGGCGGGTGAGCAGTTCGTCCGGGGACAGCTCCAGGTCGGCGAGCGTCTGCACGGCGGTGCGCAGCCGTCCCATGGTGGCCGCGGCGTGCAGGCCGTGTCCGATCACGTCCCCGACGACCATGGCCACCCGCAGCGAGGGCAGCGGGACGGCGTCGAACCAGTCCCCGCCGATCTCCGCGCCGCCGGCCGCCGGCAGGTACCCGCCGACGGTCTCCAGGGCCGGGCCGCGCGTGTTCGCCGCGGGCAGCAGCCGGTGTTGCAGGGCCACGGCGGCGCGGTGCTCGCGGGTGTAGCGGCGCGCGTTGTCCATGCTGAGCGCGGAGTGCGCGGCGATCTCGGTGAGCAGGTCGGCGTCCTGCTGGTCGAAGGGGTCCGCGCCGTCGGTGCGCCAGGCGGTGATGAAGCCGAGGATGAGACCGCGGGCGAACATGGGCGCGATGACGAAGGAGTGGCCGCCCTCGGGGATGAGGTCCGCGCTCATCAGCGGGACGCCCGCCACGCCCCGGTCGACCGTGGCGCGGTCGATGATGACCGTGCGCCCTTCCTGGAGGAGGCGCAGTTGCGGCTGGTCCGGGAACGGCGGGATCGCGGACCCGGGCCGCACCATCCCCGCCGCGCGGTCGCCGGTCGCCTGAAGGGCCAGCCGGCACAAGTGGAGGTCGCCGCCGCCGACGGCCTTGGGCGGCTCGTCGCCGGTCAGGACGGCTTCGGCGAGGTCGACCGCCGCCACGTCCGCGAGACCGGGCACCAGCACCTCGGCGATGTCCTCGGCGGCGTCCCGCACCGCCAGGGAGCGGCCGATGCAGACGGCGGCCCGGTGCCGCAGTCGCAGCCGGCGGGCGGCGAGCCACTGCGCGGTGGCGTCCGTCAGCAGCGCGACGACCCCGCGGGGCCGGCCGGCGCGGTCGGTGAGGCGGAGGGCGGTCACCGAGAGCGAGCGTTCCCGCACCGGGGGCAGCACGGTGCGCACATGCTGTTCGGCGGCCACCTGCGGCACCCCCGTCTCCAGCACGGTACGCAGTCTCGCCTCGGCGGCGGCCGCGTCCGGGGCCTCCATCACCTCGGCCAGCCGGGTGCCCAGGGGCGGCGCCGGGACGTCCTCCGAGGGCAGGTTGGTGCGCAGCAGGGTCAGGTCCGCGTCGCGCAGGACGAGCCCGACCTGGTCCTGGGCCAGCAGGGCGCGCAGCAGCGCCGCTCCCTGCTCGGCCTCCTGCGCGCGGTCGGCGGGGACGACGAGCAGCAGCCGCAGCGCGGCGCCCTCCAGGGGCAGGACGCGGCAGTGGACGGGGACGGTGTGACCGCGGGCGTGCCGCATCAGGGCCGGCCACTCGGGCGTGGGGGAGCCCGGGGCGAGCGAGCCGTCCGGCGTCTGGGCGAACAGCCGTTCCACGGGGTGGCCGCGGACCTCCTCGAAGGACCGGCCCAGCAGCTCCGCCGCGGCGCGGGACCAGTGGACGACCGCGCCCCGGTCGTCGATCAGGGCGACCGCGACGTCCGTCAGGACGCCGTCGGCGTCGTCCCGCGTGCGGCGACTGGTCATATGCGTCCCTACTGCCCGAACAAGGCAATGAATGACCCCATTATGTGCTCCGGTGCGGATTCATGACGGTTGCCGGGGCGCGTCCTGCGCGAAGTGTCGCGTGCGAAGGCGCCCGCCTCGGCCGTGCGGCGAACGCCCGGACGCCGCCCGGACGTCGCGTCGGGCTGCGTACTAAGGATTGCTTATCAGCTCATCTTTCCTTATGGTGATCGTCATCGCATAGGAAAGGCGGACGTCGAACGTGAGCAAGCTGGAAATCATCGTCGCGAGCACCCGGCCCGGACGCATAGGCCCGAGCGTGGCGCGGTGGATCGAGGCGGAGGCCGTGGCGCACGCGGGATTCGCCGAGGTCGAGGTGGTGGACCTCGCGGAGGTGGACCTCCCCTTCATGAACGAACCCCACCACCCGCGGCTCGGCCGCTACACCCACCAGCACACCCGGGACTGGAGCGCCAAGGTCGCCGAGGCGGACGCCTTCGTGTTCGTCATGCCGGAGTACAACTACGGCTACAACGCCGAACTCAAGAACGCGATCGACTACCTCCACAACGAGTGGAAGTACAAGCCGGTGGGCCTGGTCAGCTACGGCGGCGTGTCCGCGGGGACGCGCGCGGCCCAGATGATCAAGCAGGTGGTCACCACGCTGAAGATGACCCCCGTCTTCGAGGCCGTCTCCATCCCCTTCGTGCAGCAGTTCCTCGACGACGACAAGCGGCTGACGCCCAACGACGTCATGACCGGCTCGGCCAAGGCGATGCTGGACGAACTGGCGCGCGTCACCGACGCCCTGCGCTCGCTGCGCGCACCGGCCGGTACGTGACCCCCGCCCCGCCGCCCCGGGACGGGGACGTCCCGACGCCGCCGGACGGGGACGTCCACCCGGTGTGCACGCGCTTCCACACCGCGATCGAGATGATCGGCACCCGGTGGACCGGCGCCATCCTGCGCGCCCTGTTCACGGACCAGCACCGGTACGCGCAGATCAAGGCCGCCATCCCCGGGATGAGCGACACGATGCTGGCCCAGCGGCTGCGCGAACTCCAGCGCGACGGCCTGGTCGAGCGCCACGTGCTGCCCACCACGCCTGTCCAGGTGGAGTACCGCCTGACCCGCAAGGGACGCGAGCTGGAACCGGTCCTGGACGCGATCATCGCCTGGTCGCACACCTGGGTCCCGCTGCCGGGCGCGGACCGGGACGGCTGACACCGGCGGCGGAGGCGCGGGCACCGGCGGTCAGAGCCGTTCCGGTCCGGCCTGGGCCACCGCGTCCACGGCCCGGCCGGCCGTCCAGACGGCGCGGACGCGGCGGGTCGCGTGGACGCGGGACAGCGGATCGCCGGTGACGAGCAGCAGATCGGCGCGCAGACCGGGCCGGATACGCCCGCGGTCGGACAGGCCGAACGCGTCGGCCGCCGCGCCGGTCGCCGACCGCAGCGCCTCGGCCGGACTCAGCCCGGCCTCGACCAGCAGACCCAGCTCGTCGTGCAGGCTGCTGCCGTGCGGCACGGCGGCGGGCACCCCGGGTGCGTCGTTGGCGTCGGTCCCGGCCACGACGACGGCGCCGGCGCGACGCAGCGCCGTGACCGTGTCGCGGGCGTGGTCGTAGGAGAGGGCGGGGACCGCGAGGTTGTGCGCGGTGCCGCGCATCATGGTCAGCGTCGGCACGACGACGATGCCGGCGTCGGCCACGGACCGTACGAGATCCGGGTCGGGCACCGCGTCGAGCGGGGCGTGGGTGAGGACGTCCACACCGGCCCGTACCCCGAGTGCGAAGGCGCCGGTGGAACTGGCGTGCGCCACCACCCGCAGCCCGGCGGCGTGCGCCGCCTCGACCGCGGCGGCGGCCGTCTCGGGCGAGGGCCCGCCGGCCCCCGGCCGTTCGAGGATCAGCTTGACGTAGTCCGCGCCCTCGGCGACCCGGGCGGCGACGCGCCGACGGGCCTGCTCCGGCGTCTCGATCAGGTCCGCGGCGGGAAAACCCGGGATCCGGGCGTGCGTTCCGCCGGTGCCGGCGAGCGGGGTGCCGGCGCTGCGGAGGTCCGCGCCGTGGCCGGCCGCGCGCAGCTCCGCGACGAACCGCGGCGGCCAGGTCCCCATGTGGAGCGCGGTGGTCACCCCGAACCGGGCGAGCGTCGACAGTTCCTCGGGGTCGAGGAAGTGCACGTGCGCGTCGATCAGTCCGGGCAGCAGCGTGCCGCCGGCGCCGTCGACGCGCACCCCGGCCGGCCGGGCGGCGCCCGTCGGGAGGACGCCGGTGATCCCGGACGCGTCGAAGGACACGTCGAACCGGCCGGCCGGAGCGTCGGTCCCGTCGAACACGGCGACGTCGGTGACGGTGGTCGCGGTGGTGGCGGCGGCGGTCGTCATGCGTCGCCCCGCCCGTCCTGTCCGCCCCGCCTGTCCTGTCCGCCTCGCGCGTCCTGTCCGCCTCGCGCGTCCTGTCCGCCCCGCGCGTCCTGTCCGTCCAGCCAGGCGAAGGCCGAGCGCTTGATCTCCCGCTCCAGGTCGTCGCCCCGGGTGGCGAAGACCCGGCGTACGGGGAAGCCGCTCTTGTCGAGCAGGTACGCCAGGGCGCCGTACTCGCGCGGGTGCGCGGCCAGCGTCTCCTGGTCGATCGGCACGACGCCGGCCGGGAAGGTGAAGGAGGCGAAGTCGTACACGCTCTTGCGGTCCAGGATGCGCCAGACGCCGTCGCGCCGTTCGAGCCGGTCGATGAACCGGTTGTGCCCGGTGCAGCCGAGCCCGAGCCGGGTGTTCTCGCCGACGATCACGGCGTTGGTCTCGGCGACCGCGCGGGCGCCGTCGGCGGCGAAGGCGACGACGGGCGCCGTGATCAGGTGCTTGGTGCGGAAGTCGGAGCCGCCCATCCGCGCCGAGGCGTCGACGAATTCATGGGCCGGGCCCTCGAACCAGGTGATCTCGACGCGCGCGTCGGGATGGAACAGCTCGCGGAGCCGGTCCCACTGGCCGAGGTCGCGGTGGATCCATCCGGTCATCAGGTCGGCGATGTCCTGGCGGTCCTGCGGGGTGGGCGTCGTCGTGTGCGGTGGGGTCATGCCACCCAGTCTCCGCCGGAGCCATCGATAGATCCAATGGATTGATACGATGAATCGATCGCTTCCACCGATCGGAGCAGTATGGAACTGCGGCATCTGCGCTACTTCACGGCGGTCGCCGAGGAGCGCCACTTCGGGCGCGCGGCGGCGCGGCTGCACGTCACGCAGTCGACGCTGAGCACCCAGGTGCAGGCGCTGGAACGGGAGGTCGGCGGCCCGGTGTTCGTCCGGACCAGCCGCCGGGTCGAGCTGACCGAGGCGGGCGAACTGCTGCTGGCCGAGGCGCGGCGCACCCTGGCCCAGGCCGACCGGGCGCTGAGCGTGGCCCGGCGGTCGGTCAGCGGCGAGATCGGCGCGGTGCGGATCGGCTTCACCGGCGTCGCCGTGCTGGAAGGCGTCCTCACCGCGGATCTGCGCCGCTTCCACCGGGCCCGCCCCGAGGTGGAACTGAGCCTGACCGAGCTGCCGCCCGCCGCGCAGGTCGAGGGCGTGCGCGAGGGCGCCCTCGACATCGGTTACAGCCCCGGCGTCGGTCTCGACGGCGTGCGCGACCTCACGGTGATCCGCCGCGCGCGGACCTCGCTGTCGGTCGCCGTCCGCCACGACCATCCGCTGGCCGCCCGCGCGGCGGTGACGGAGGACGATCTCGCGGACGAGGACCTCATCGTGTTCGCCGCCGACGAGGACGACGAGACTGTCCTCGCCCGGCTCCGGGCGGCCCCCGGCGTGCGCCGGGCGCGCCTTCGCCCGGTGGCCGGCACCCTCGGTGTCCTCGCCCTCGCCGCGGCCGGGGCGGGGGTGGCCGTCGTGCCCACCGCCACGGAACGCGTCACGCTGCCGGACCTCGCCTACCGGCCGCTGCGCGGCACGCTCGCCGGAGTCGACGTCGTGACCATCAGCAGACCCGACGAACTGTCCGGTCCGGTCCGCGCGTTCCTCGCCCGTCCCGCGTGAGCGACGCGGCCGGACAGCGACGCCGGGCGCGGCTGAACCGGTCGCCGCGTCTCCGGCCCCCCGTCAGGTGGCCTGCTGTTGCCCGCCGCCGTGGCCGCGCAGGCGCTCGTTGATGCGCTGCGCCTCTTCGAGCTGGTCCTCCAGGACCACGATGCGACAGGCCGCCTCGACGGAGGTGCCCCGGTCGACGAGCTCGCGGGCGCGGGCGGCGATGCGCAACTGGTAGCGGGAGTAGCGGCGGTGGCCGCCTTCGGAGCGCAAGGGGGTGATCAGGCGGTGCTCGCCGAGGGCGCGGAGGAAGGCCGGGGTGGTGCCGATCATCTCGGCGGCGCGGCCCATGGTGTAGGCGGGATAGTCGTCGTCATCGAGCGGGTCTACGGGGCGGGTACTGCGAGAGGGCATAGACCTCTTCTTCCGGGGCGGACGCGTCGGGGGGCCCGGGCGCCGTACCGGCACCCGGGCCCCGAGCCTGCAACACCATCTACCGGCCGATGCCGGTCTTCTTCGTCCGCGGACTCCGCCCGGACGGGCGGGGCTGCGGGGATCGCGGATGCGTGACCGGGGACCACCTTCCAATCCGGGGTCTGCGGTACCCGGGCGGACTCGTCCTCGCCCGGGCGATCCTGATGGCGTTCCGCTCCTTACCTCGTTCGCTTCGTCTTCCTGAGTACGAGAGAAAGGCTAACCCCAACTCGGGGAAATATCTACTCCTGGCGAGACAGTTTTTCTCCCGGGCGGGCGAGGGACTTCTGCCGTGGCGGCACGCGGGGGCCGCGGGGTGAGGGTGATCACGTGCACGTCTATGCCCGGAAGCGAGCCGGGCGCTGAATAGGATGACCCCATGACCACAGTGCTGCTGAACACCTCCGCCGGTGACATCACCCTCGAACTCGACGAGACCAAGGCCCCCAAGACGGTGGCCAACTTCGTGGACTACGTGAGGGCCGGCCACTACACCGACACCGTCTTCCACCGGGTGATCCCGAACTTCATGATCCAGGGGGGCGGTCTGACCGCGGACATGTCCCAGAAGCCGGCGCCGAACCGGGTGGAGAACGAGGCCAAGAACGGTCTGCGCAACGAGAAGTACACGGTGGCCATGGCGCGCACCAGCGACCCCCACTCGGCGAGCGCGCAGTTCTTCATCAACACGAGCGACAACGGTTTCCTGAACTACCCGGGCCAGGACGGCTGGGGTTACGCGGTGTTCGGGAAGGTCGTGGCGGGCGCCGACGTGGTGGACGCCATCGGGGCCGTGCCCACCACGTCCCGGGGCGGTCACCGCGACGTGCCGAAGGAGGCCGTGACGATCCTGTCCGCCCAGGTCGTCTGAGGCGGCTTCGCCCTCCACCCGGCGTCCGCGGAGGCGGCGGGGAGCCAGTGCTCCCCGCCGCCTCGGCCGTTCCGGGGCTGAGGACGGGTACTCCTGCGCGGCCGCGCCGACCGCGACACGCTGCCCCCATGACGGACACCCCCGCCGCCACCGAGACCCCGCCGTCCCTGGGCGCACCGCATCCCCCGCGGCGCCGATCTCGCCCCCGCGATCCCGCTGTTCCTGCGGACGGCCCTGCCGGCGGGCGCGGCGCTGGTGGCCGCGCAGCATGACTGGGACCAGGCCCACACCCCGCGGCCGGGATGCGTCCGCTACAGCGCGAACTGCTGAGACCGCCCGGCGAGGCGCGCAAGACCGCTCGGCGAGGTGCACAAGGCTGCCCGGCGAGGCGCGCAAGACCGCCCGGCGAGGCGCGCACGGCCTCGTGATCCGGTCTCCGAGGCGGTGCGGAGGCGTTCCATAGCTGGCGGAATGATCTGTTCCGGTGCCGATGTGATCATGAGTGCTCGTTTTCGGTCAGGATGGCTTCGGTCGCTCCGGGTGTGCGGTGGGCACTCCTCCCGGCCGCCCCCTCTCCCGTGCCCCCGCGCCCGCGCCCGTCCGGCGGCGCCCGGCGAGAGGCAGTCATTCATGCGGACGTACCGCAGATATGCCGGAGGTTTTCCTGACTTGGCCTCACTCGGGCGTAAGAATCGACCGAAAGTGACTGGAGTGCTTTGACTCCCGATCGGTCGGTCGGTGAGGGTCGTTCACATGTCCGTCACATCCCGAGCCGCCTCCGGTGGCCCGCTGCGCCTGCGCGACTTCCGGCTGCTGCTCGCGGGAGCCGCCGCCGGGCAGCTCGGCGCCCAGGTCACGCTGGTGGCCCTGCCCCTCGTGGCCGTCCTCGAACTCGACGCCTCCGCCTTCCAGGTGGGCCTGCTCACCGCCGCCGAGACCGCCGCCTTCCTGCTGGTCGGACTGCCCGCCGGCGCGCTCACCGACCGGATGCGCAAACGCCCCCTGATGATCCGCGCGGACCTGGTGCGCGCCGTCGCCATGGCGAGCATCCCCGCCGCCGCGCTCGCCGACGCCCTGACGATGACCCAGCTCTACGCCGTCGCGCTCGTCACCGGCGTGGCGACCGTGTTCTTCGACGTCGCCCACCAGAGCTACCTGCCGCAGATCCTGCCCCGCGACCAACTGGTGGCCGGCAACGGAGCGCTGGAGACGGTCCGTTCCACCGCCCAGGTGACCGGCCCCGGGCTCGGCGGCGGACTCGTCCAGCTCGTCGGCGCCCACCTCGCCGTCGTCACGGACGCGTTCGGCTACGCCCTCTCCGCGCTCTTCCTCCTGCGCGTCCGACAGCCCGAGCCGGTGCCCGAGCCCAGCGCGGGCGCCTCCCTGCGCAAGGAGATCGGCGAGGGCGTCCGCTTCGTCGTCGGCCACCCGCTGCTGCGCGTCATCGCCCTCACCACCGCCCTCGCCAACCTCTGCGCCGCCGTCCTCATGGCGACGCAGACCGTCCACCTCGTCCGCGTCGTCGGACTGAAGCCCGGCGCGCTCGGACTCGTGCTGTCGGCGTCGGCCGTCGGAGGACTCCTGGGCGCCCTGTGCGCCGGACGGCTCGCCGCCCGCCTGGGCCAGGCCCGCGTCATCCTCCTGTCCGTCCTGGTGACCGGCCCGTTCGCCGTACTGTGGCCGCTGTCCGGACACGGCGCCCTCGGCGCGGTCCTGTTCGCCACCGGCTCGGCGGTCCTCGCCTTCGGCGGCGTCGTCTACAACGTCGCCCAGGTCAGCTTCCGCCAGGGGCTGTGCCCGCCACGGCTGCTCGGCCGGATGAACGCCACCCTGCGCTTCCTCATGTGGGGCACCCTGCCGCTCGGCGCGCTCCTCGGCGGCGCCCTCGCCGAGACCTACGGGCCGCGCACCGCCCTCGCCTGGTGCGCCGCCGGCTTCCTCGCCGTACCCGTGCCCCTGCTGCTGTCGCCGCTGCGCCGGATGCGCGACCTGCCGCAGCCGCCGGAGCGCCCGGCGGACGCCGCCCACGACGCACCGCGGCCGGACGCCGCCGCCGACGACGGCGAACCCGCCGCGCCCGCGACCGCCGGCTGAACCCCCGCACGGCCGCGCCGGCCCGGACCCGGCGCGCGTCCCGCCCACCGCGGCCACGAACGACAGAGAGGCCCCCGTGCCCAGCATCACGAGCCAGTACCTGGACCGCTACCGGCGGCTGACCGCCGACGACGGCGCCGACGCCCTGCTGCCGGTCACCGGCGCACAGCGCCGCTTCGTACTGGTGCGGGCCCTGGACCCGTCCGGACGCCCCGACCTGGTGCCGATGTTCTTCGCCTTCCCGTACGGCACCGTCGACCTCGCCCGCCTGCGGGCGGCGGCCCGCCGGCTCGCCGCCCGGCACACCGCCCTGCGCTCCCGGCCCACCGTCGTCCGCGGCGCCCCCGTCCTGCGCGTCGGCGACCCGGACGTTCCCGTCACCCGCCCGGCCGCCGCACCGGGCGAGCGGCCCGCCGACACGCTCCGCCGCGCGCTGGCCTCCTGGGACCCGCAGGGCCCGCCGCTGCGGCTGTTCCTCGTCCGCGACGACGCCGCCCGGACGGAGGACGTCCTCGCCGTCGTCCTCGACCACGCCGTGTGCGACGGCCGCTCGCTGGCCCGGATCGTCGAGGAACTCGGCGCCGCCTACGCCGAGGACGTCACCGACGGCGCGGCCGACGCCGAGGAGACGGCGGCCGAACTCGCCGCCTACCGGCACGCTGTCCTCGGCCAACTCGCCGCCGAGGAACGGGCGGACACCTCCGACGCGGCCGCCTACTGGGCGCACCGGCTGCGCGCCGTACGGACGCGGGCCCCGTCGCCGCGTCCGGACCGCACCCCCGCCGGCGCCCTCCCGACCGGCGCGGCCGAGGCCCGGCTGCCCGCACACCAGGACGGCGTCCCCTTCCCCGCCCTGCTCGACGCCTGCCGCTCGGCGGCCCGCGCGCTGCACGGACCGGGCCACACCGTCCCGCTCGGCTACCCCTGGGGCGGCCGTCCCGCCGACGCCGAGCCGGTCGTCGGCTGCTTCCTCAACACCGTCGTCTTCCCGGCCGACACCGGCCGGGAGCAGCCGGACCCCGAGGCGACCGCCGACGCCTGGTGGGACGACCTCGACCGGGCCGACACCCCCTTCGACGCGGTCGTGACCGCCGTACGCGCCACCGGCTCCGGCTGGACCGGCGGCCTGGACGGACTGCTGACCGTGGACGACGACAGCCGCCGCCCGGTCCTCGGGCTGGCCGGCGTCGAGGGCCGGGAGGTCCACGTCGACGGCAGAGCGGTCCGCGCGCCCTTCGCCGTCTCCGTCACCCAGGGCGCGGACATCCGGCTGCGGATGGTGTGGGACCGCGCGGTCCACGACGACGACACCGCGCACCACGCCTTCGACGCGCTCACCCGCGCCCTGCACCCGCCCCGCCCGTAACCCGCAATCCGCGACCCGCACCGCCCGTGATCCACATCCGCGGGCCCGGACCACCGCACCCACCCGCCACCCGGACCACCGCACCGCGTCCCCGCGTGACCCGCGGCGCCGCACCGCAGACCACCGCCGGACACCACCGTGACCGGCGCCGGACCACCGACCCGACGACCTCAGGGATCGCCCATGCTTCCGCTCTCCTCCTCGCAGGAGATCGTCTGGCTGCACGAGCAGATGCAGCCCGGCAGCCGCGCCTACAACTTCACCGCCGCACTGGACCTCTGGGGCGACCTCGACCCCGAGGCGCTGCGCGCGGGACTCACCGCCACCCTGGCCCGCCACCCCGGCCTGCGGCTCGAACTCGTCGCCCGCGAGAGCTCGGTGCCGGGACAGCGGGTCGCGCCGCACTGCCTTCCCAGGCTGTGCACCGCCGACCTCAGCGGGGAGGAGGACCCCGAGGCGGCCTACGCCCGGCTGCTGCGCACCGAGGCCGAGACACCGCTCGACACCTTCGAGGCGCCGCTGATCCGCTGGACGCTCGTGCGGCTCGCCGAGCGCCACCACCGGCTGGTCCACGTGGAGCACCACCTCATCCACGACGGGCACTCCTTCGCGATCCTGCTCGACGACGTCTTCCGCGTCTACCGCGCCCACGTCCTCGGCGAAGACCTCCGGCTCCCGCCCGCCCCGTCCTACGCCGACCACGTGCGGGCCCGCGCCGAAGCCGCGTACACACCCGAGTCCCTCGACTTCTGGCACACCGAACTGCGCGACCAGCCCCACGACCTGCCGCTGCCCGGCCTCGCCCGGCCCGGCGCCCACCGCAGGCACCACGGCGGCCAGTTGCGGCAGACGATCGGCGCCGACCTCGCCGAACGGCTGCGCGCCCACACCCGCGCCCGCGGCCTCACCCCCTTCGCCACCCTCCTCGGCCTGTTCGCCGAACTGCTGCGCCGGCACAGCGGCCGCTCCCGGATGACCATCGGCACCGCCGTCGGCAACCGGCCCCGCGGCTACGAGGACGCCGTCGGCATGTTCGTCAACACGATCCCGCTGCCGCTCGCCCTGGACGCCGCCGCCCCCGCCCAGGACGCCATGGACGAGGTCACCGACACCCTCATCCGCGCCCTGCCGCACCAGGACGTGCCGGTCCAGGAGCTGACCCGGGCCCTGGGCGCGCACACCTCCGGCGCCGACAACCCGCTGTTCTCCGTCATGTTCAGCGCCCACGACGCACCGCTGCCCGAGATCGACGTACCCGGCCTCGACATCACCCTGTTCGAGGGGTTCAACACCGGCACCACCCGCTTCGACCTGGACGTGGTGCTGCTGCCGGACGACCGGCGCGGCGTCACCCCGCGCCACGGCGCGCCCGGCATGACCCTGGTCTGGGACTACGACGCCGACCTCTTCGGCGAGGACGTGGCCCGGCTGCTCGCCGGCCGCTTCCTCGACCTGCTGCGCGCCTACCTCGACGCCCCCGAGACCGCACTCGCCGACCTGGCGCCCGCCGCCGCGCAACCGGCCGCCGTCCAGCCCGCCGCCGAACCGGCGCCCCTCCCGGCCGACCGCGATCCGCTGGACCCGGTGGCCGCCCACCACCCGTCGCTGCCCGCCCTGCTGCACGGCGCGCGCCGCCTCACCTACGGCGAACTCGACCAGCGCGTCGGCGCGTTGGCGCAGCGGCTGCGCGCCGCGGGGGTGTCCGCCGGGCAGCCGGTGGCCGTCGTCCTGCCCCGGGGGACGGACTCGGTCGTCGCCCTGCTGGCCTGCCTGCGCACCGGCGCCGTCTACTGCCCGCTGTCCCCGTCCGACCCGCCCGCCCGGCTCGCCCTGCTGCTGGAACGGCTCGCCCCGGCCCTCGTCCTGACCGGCGACGGCGCCCCGGACCTGCCGGACACCCTGCCGACCGCCCGCGCCGACGCCCCCGAGCTGCCCCGCGCCCGCGCCGCCGCCGTACTGCCCGGCGCCACCTACGTCATCCACACCTCCGGCTCCACCGGCACACCCAAGCCGGTCGCCGTGGGCCGTGCGGCGCTGGAGCACCATCTGACCGCGACCGCCGACCGGTTCGGGCTCACCACCGCCGACCGGGTCCTGATGTTCGCCCAGCCGTCCTTCGACGTGGCCCTGGAGGAGGTGCTGCCCACCCTCCACTCCGGCGCGTGCCTCGTCCTGCCCGAGCACGAGGTGCCCACCGGCCGGGAACTGGCCGTTCTGCTCGCCGCCGCCCGGGTCACCGTCGCCAACCTGCCCACCAGTTACCTCCTCGCCACCCGCGAGGACCTGCGGCCCGCCCTGCGCGACGGGAGCTGGACGCCGAGACTGCTGGTCCTGGGCGGCGAACGCCTGCCCGCCGAGGCCCTGCGCGGCCTCCTCGCCGACACCGACGCCACCGTCCTCAACGTGTACGGCGTCACCGAGGCGGCCATCAGCTCCACCGTCCACGAGATCTCCCGCGCCGCCCTCGCCGACGGCGCCGAGATCCCGCTCGGCACCGAACTGCCCGGCGAGCGCGTCCACGTCTTGGACGACCACCGCCGGCCGCTGCCCGACGGCGCCGTGGGCGAACTCGCCCTCGCCGGGCCCGGACTCGCCGAGGGGTACGCGGGCAACGCGGGGGCGACGGCCGCCCGGTTCGTCACGGTGGACGCGCTCGGCGGCGAGCGCGTCTACCTCACCGGCGACCTCGGCTACCGCGGCCTGGACGGCCTGCTGTACTTCCTGGGGCGGCGTGACCACCAGATCAAGCTGCGCGGTCACCGCATCGAGCTGGAGGAGATCGAGGCGGCGGCGTCCGCGGCGCTCGGCGGCCGGTCCTGCGCCGTCGTACTGGACCGGGAGGGCCCCGGCGGGCCCCGGCTCGTCGGCTTCACCGAGGAGGACGGCGACCGGCCCGAGCGGCTCGACGAGCGGGCGCTGCACGCCGAGTTGAGCCGCCGTCTGCCCGGCCCGCTGGTGCCCGCCCGGTGGGCGCGGCTGGACGCCATGCCGACCCTGCCCGGCGGCAAACCCGACCGTGCGGCGCTGACCCGCCGCGCCGCCGCGCTCGACCCCGTGACCGACCCCGTGACCGACCCCGTGACCGACACGGTGAACGAGAGCACGGCCGCGTCCGAGGGCGAGCACGCCCCAGAGCCGCAGGCCGCGCCCGGCGCCGACGACCCGATGGCGGCGCTGCTCGCGGAGGGCTGGCGCACGGTCCTCGGCCACAGCCGCTTCGACGCCCGTTCGCACTTCTTCCGCAGCGGCGGCCACTCCCTGCTCGCCGCCGAGCTCGCGGCCTGGCTGGAACCCCGGCTGGGCGCCCGCCCGCCGCTGAAGGTCCTCTTCCGCAACCCCGTGCTCGCCGACCAGGCCGGCGCCCTCGCCGCCACCGCCACCCCGACGACGGAGTCGTGATGACCGCCCAGTCCCCGCCCCTGCCCGACACCGCCGCCGACACGCCGAGCGTCGCCCACGGCCCCGCCGCCGCGCCGACCGCCGTCCTCGCCCGCTTCGAGGAGTGGGTCCGGCGCACCCCCGACGCCCCCGCCGTGCTCGACGGAGCGCGGACCTGGACGTACCGGGACCTCGACACCGCCGCCACGGACCTGGCCGCCGCCCTCGGCGACCGGGTACGGCCCGGGGACCTGGTCGGCGTCTGCCTGGACCGCTCCGCCGCCCTCGTGGTCACCGCCGTCGCACTGGCCCGGACCGGCGCCGTCTACCTGCCGCTCGGCCCCCGCCCCGGCGAGCGCCGCACCCAGGCCGTCACCGAGGACCTCGACGTCGCCTGCCTGATCGGCGACCCCGCCGTCCTGCCCGCGAGCCACCGGACGGGGGAGCGGCTGCCGCTGCCCCTGCCCACCGAAGGGGTCAACGCCCCCGCCGCCGCGGTCGCGGCCTTCGCCGCCGGCCGCGGGACGCGCCGCGCGCCCGAGGGCGCCCTGTACGCCGTCCTCACCTCCGGGTCCACCGGACGGCCCAAGGCGGTCGCGGTGGCCGAGGCGTCGCTGTCCGTCGCCCTCGACTGGTACCGGGCGGCGACCGGCCTGGCGCCCGGCGACCGCCAGTCGCTGCTCATCGGGGTCGCCTTCGATCCGCACCTGCTGGAGCTGTGGGCCGGACTGACCTCCGGCGCCGCTCTCGTCCCGGCCCCCGACGACGTCCGCTGGGACGCGCACGTGCTCACCGACTGGTGGCGGGAGGCCGCGGTCACCGTGTCGGTGGCGGCCACCCCCACCGTGGAACCGCTCCTGGACCGGCCCTGGCCGCCCGGCCTGCGCCTGCGGCACCTCGTCGTCGGCGGCGACCGGATGCGCCGCCGCCCCGGGCCCGACGTCACCGCCACCGTCCACAACGCCTACGGCCCCGCCGAGGCCACCGTCCTCGCCACCGCGTACGCCATGCGCGGCGACGACGCGCGGGCGGGCGAGACGGCCCCGCCGCCCATCGGCGACCCGCTGCCCGGCGTCACCGTCGTCGTCACGGACGAGGACGGCCGGCCCGTCGCTCGCGGCCAGGACGGCGAACTGCGCGTCGGCGGCCACTGCCTGGCCCTCGGCTACCTCGACCCCGAGCTGACCGCGCGCCGGTTCACCGCTCCGCCCGAGGACGCGGCGCCGCCCGGCGTCGACCGCCTCTACCGCACCGGCGACCGGGTGCGGATGAACGCCGACGGCACCCTGGAGTTCCTGGGCCGGCTGGACGACCAGGTCAAGATCAGCGGGGTGCGGATCGAACCGGCCGAGGTGGAGGCCGCGTTCGAGCAGGACGACCGGGTGCGCAGCGCCGTCGTCACCGTGCTGCGCGACGCCTCCGGCCACGCCCGCCTCGTCGCCCACGTGCGGCCCGCCGACGGCGCCCGGCCCGAGACCGGTGACCTGCTGGCCGCGGTCCGCGCCTGGCTGCCCGAGCAGGCCGTCCCCGGCGCCGTACGGCTGGTCGACGGCTACCCCCTCGACGCCAACGGCAAGGTCGACCGCGCCGCCCTCGCGGACCAGGCCACCGCCTCCGTCGCCCCAGGAGACGCCACCGCCGCCACCGGGGACGACCTCGCCGACGCCACGCCCACCCAGCGGCTCGTCCTGACGGCCGCCCGCGACCTCCTCGGCCGGTCGGCCACCGCCCTCGGCGACAACTTCACCGACGCGGGCGGCACCTCCGTGGTCGCCGCCCGGCTGCTGGCGGCCGTCGAACGCGAGACGGGCGTACGCCCGCGCGCCCACCACCTCCTGCGCAGCACCGACCTGCGGGCCTTCGCCGCCCTCCTGGACACCCTCCTCGAACAGCGCCGGACCCCGCGACCGGAAGGAGCCTGACATGACACCGACGACCCCGCAGCCCGCCGGGACCGCCCCGGCGACGGCGCTGCCCGCCCTCGTCCTGCGGCACGCCGCACGCACCCCCGACGCCCTGGCCGTCGTGGACGGCGACACCGCCCTCACCTACGGCCGGCTCGCCCGGGAGAGCCGCGCCCTCGCCGCGCATCTGCGCGCGAACCACGCGTACCGGGTGGCCCCCGGCGACCGGGTGGCGCTGCTGACCAGCCGGTCGGCGCGTACGGTCGTCGCGCAGCTCGCCCTGTGGCTGGCCGGAGCCGTGTGCGTGCCGCTCGACCCCGCCCAGCCCCGGCCGCGCACCGAGGCGATGAGCGCCGACGCGGAGGTCTCGCTCACCGTCGGCGACGCGAAGCTGCTGGACGCCGCCGCGCTCACCGGCCCCGTCCTCGCCCTGCCCGAGGAACCGCTGACCGGCGGCGGACACCTGGCCGCCGCCGACGAGGCGGACACGGCCTGCGCGGCGGACGAGCCGGACACGGCGAACGAGGCGGACGCGGCGTACGCGAGGGACGAGGCGTACGCGATGGACGCGGCGTACGCGAGGGAGCCGGTGGACGCGTCCGACCCGGACCGGGCGGCGTTCATCATGTTCACCTCCGGCTCCACCGGCCGCCCCAAGGGCGTCGCCGTCCCGCACCGCGCCGTCGCCGAGCTGGTCACCGCACCCGACTACGTCACCGTCACCTCCCGCGACCGGGTCCTGTTCCACTCGCCCATGACGTTCGACGCCTCGACCTTCGAGGTGTGGGCGGCGCTCGCCAACGGCGCCGCGGTCGTCGTCTGCACCGAGCAGCGGCCCTCGCTCGAAGACCTGGCCCGGCACGTCGAACGCCACGGCGTGACGGTCGCGTTCTTCACCACGGCCCTCTTCCACCAGCTCGCCGCCCGCCGCTCCCGGATCTTCGCCCAGCTCCGTTCGGTCGTCGTGGGCGGTGAGGCCATGGCCGCCGCCCCGGCCCGCGCGGTGCTGACCGCCTTCCCCTGGCTTGAGCTGGTCAACGGCTACGGGCCGACCGAGGCGACCACCTTCGCCACCGCCCACCGCGTCACCGCGCGCGACGGCGACGCGCCGGTACCGATCGGCAGGCCCATCGCCGGGGCCACCGCACACGTCCTGGACGCCGGGGGCCGCCCGGTCCCGGACGGCGAGCGGGGCGAACTGTGGATCGGCGGCAGCCGGCTCGCCCACGGCTACACGGGCCTGCCCGACCTCACCGCCGAGCGCTTCGTCGACCACCCCGCCGCGGGCCGCCTCTACCGCACCGGCGACCTCGTCTCCGTCCGGCCCGACGGCGCCCTCGACTACCACGGCCGCAACGACGACCAGGTCAAGGTGCGCGGCTTCCGCATCGAGCCCGGCGAGGTCGAACACGCGCTGCGCGCGCGGCCGGACGTGGCCGACGCCGCCGTCACCGTCGACCGCCCGGGCACGCCCGAGGCGCGGCTGGTCGCCTTCGTCGTCCCCGCGCCGGGACCGGTGACCCCCGCCGCCGCGCTGCGCGAGCGGCTGACCGCCGTCCTGCCCGCCCACCTGGTGCCGGACGCGATCAGCACGGTGGAGCGCCTTCCCCTCACCCCGTCCGGCAAGGTCGACCGGCGCGCGCTCACCGACCGCGCCCCCACGGCGGGCGACGACCGCGCCGACCCGCCCCCGGCCGCGATGACACCGCTGGAACAGGCCGTGGCCGAGGTGTGGAGCCGGGCCCTGGGCAGCGAGGTCGCCCGCGCCGACGCCGACTTCCTCGCCCTCGGCGGCCACTCCCTGCTCGCCCTCGCCGTCACCGACGACCTGCGCGAGGAGCTCGGCGTCGAACTCGCCCTCGCCGACTTCTTCGCCGCCCCGACCGTCGCCGCCCAGGCCGCGCTGGTCGAACACGCCCTGCTCGCCGCCCACAGCGACCTGCACCCCGAGACCCCGGAGCACAGCGATGTCCACTGACGCCGACCCCACGGCGCCGGACCGACAGCGGCGGCTCCAGCGGGACCTGCTGCTCCGGGCCCGCTCCGCCGCCGCCCGGCGGACCCCGGCCGCTCCCGTCGGCGCCGCTTCGGCCGGCCCCGGCGCCGCCCCGCGCGGCGTCCGCCTCCCGCTCTCCCGCGCCCAGCGCCGCCTGTGGCTGCTGGAACGGCTCGGCGGCGCGGGCGACTCCTACCACGTGCCGTTCGCCACCCGGGTGCGCGGTCCGTTCGACCCGGCCGCGTTCACCACCGCCCTCACCGCGCTGGTGGCCCGGCACGGCATCCTGCGCACCCGCTACGCGGAGCACGACGGCGAGCCCTACCAGGAAGTCCTCCCCGCGCCCGACGCCGTCCCCGTGCCGGTGGTCGACACGCCGGCGGCGGCCGCCCCGGGACCGCTGCGCCGGGAGACGGCCCGGCCGTTCGACCTCGCGGCGGGCGAGGCGGTACGGGCCCTGGTGCTGCGCCACGGCCCGCAGGACCACACGGTGCTGCTGACGTTCCATCACATAGCCATTGACGGTGGCTCGTTGGAGACGGCGGCCGCCGAACTGGCCGCCCTGTACGCGGCGGCCGTGGACGGAACCGGCCGGCTCGCGCTTCCGGCCGCGCCGCAGTACGCCGACCACGCGTGCCGCGAACACGAGGGCGTCCCCGGACTCCGGCCGGCGCTGGAGCGCTGGAGCGCCCTCCTGGCCGACGCCGCCCCGCCCCGCCTGCCCCGGCCGTCGGCGGACCCGTCGCGCACCCCGGCCGGATCGCCGGACGGCGGCGCGCCGCACTCCGCCGCCGTGCGCGCCGTGCCCCTCGCGGCGACGCTGCCCGAGGCGCTGCGGGCGTCGGGGGCCGAGCGGCGCGCCACGCTCTTCGCGGTGTCGCTCACCGCGGCCTTCGCCGCGCTGCACCGCCTCACCGGCGACGACGACCTCGTGATCGGCGTGGCGGGCACCCACCGCGGCGGCACCGCCATGCGCGGCCTGGTCGGCCTGTGCGTCAACACGCTGCCCGTACGGGTCAGCGCCACCGGCGACCCGTCCTTCGCCGAGCTGCTGCGGCGGGTGCGCGACGCGCTCCTGGAGGCGCAGCGGCACCGGCACATCCCGTTCGACCTCGTCCTGGAACGCCTCGGCGAGCGGGCGCGGGGCGCCGACGGCACGGCACTGGTCCGGGTCACCGCCGACGTCCTCGGCGAGCCCACGGTGCTCCGGCTGCCCGGCGCCTCGGCCGCGTACGTCGACGTCCCTGCCGGCCACGCGAAGTTCGCCCTGTCCTACGGCCTCGACCTGGGCGATCCCGCGCGGCCCGCGGCGCTCGTCCAGTACGACCGCGACGCGCTGGACGAAGCCGTGGCAGAGGCGACCGCGCGGGACTACGCCGCCCTGCTCACCGCGGCGGCGACCGACCCGGATCGCCCGCTGAGCGACCTGCCCGTCGCCGAGGCCGCCTCGGGCCCCGAAGCCGCCTCCGGCTCCGACGCGGAGGCCGATCCGGACGGGCAGTCCGTGCCGGAGGTGAAGGAGACGCCCGATGCCCGCCATCCGGCGGAAGCGGCCCTGCGCGCCCACTCCCAGGTCGCCGACGCCGTGGTGGTGCGGCCCGCCGAGGGCCCGGCCGTGGCCTACGCCGTCCTGCGCGACAGCGTGGGTCCGTCCCGGCACGAACTGCTGGGCCTGCTGCGCCGTTCGCTCGCGCCCGAGGCCGTACCCGCCACGGTCACACCGCTCGACGCGCTGCCCCGCACGGCCGCGGGCACGCTCGACCGCTCCCGGCTGCCGGGAGCGCCCGCACCAAAGGACCCGGCCGGACCCCGGGCCGCGGCCGTCACCGGGGCCTTCACCGCGCTCCTCGGCGTCGCCGCCTCGCCCGACGACGACTTCTTCGCCCTCGGCGGTCACTCGCTGGTCGCCGTGCGCCTGGCCGAACGCCTGCGCACCGCACTGGGGTTGCCGCTCACCGGACTCGACGTCCTCCAGGCCCGTACGCCCCGGGCGCTCACCGCGCTGCTGGACGAACGCGCGGCGCGGCAGAGCGCCGCGCGGGCCGCGCGCGGGCCGGCCCGGTCCCGGACCGTCCGCCCGGGCACGGTGCTGGTCACCGGCGCGACCGGCGGCGTCGGCGCGTTCGTGCTGCGGGAGCTGGCCGCCCGCGGCCGACCCGTGCTGGCGCTGGCCCGGCCCGAGTCCGCGCACCTGATCGCGGCCGAGGGCGTGGACGTGGTCGAGGGCGACCTCTCCGACCCGGCCGGACTGCGGGCCGCCGTCGCGGACGCGGACGCGATCGTGCACGCCGCCTGCACCTTCACCCGGCACGAGGTGGACGTGGCGGCCACGGCGGCGATGGTCGACGCCTGGCGGCGGGGGCCGTTCGTCTTCGTCAGCAGCGTCGACGCCTACGGCCACCCCGAAGTGGACCGGGTCGGCGAGGAGTTGCCGCCGCACGAGCCCGTCAGCCCGTACGGGAGGGCCAAGCTCGACTGCGAGGAGCTGGTGCTGCGCGCCGCGGGCACCGAGGGGCGCGGGGGCGCGAGCGCCGTGCGCTCCCCGCTCGTCTGGGGCGCGCACGACCGGCTGCGCGAGCAGCTGCGCTGGGGCGCCGTCGGCGGCCTCTACCAGGCTGCCCGGCAGGGCGGACCGATCGAGCTGCCGCGTCCCGGCGCCGCCGGACACCCCTGGTACGGGGTCGCCTGGGTGCACGCGGCGGCCCTCGCCCGAGCGGTGGTGGAGTGCCTGGACCGGCCCGTGCACGGCGTCGCCAACGCCGTGAGCGGCCACGTGTCCTGGCACGACCTGGCCCAGGACCTGACCCGGCTGATGGGCACCGGGGCCGGCGTCCGCGAGAGCGACGACGTCCCCCGGGACCTCGACCACCGCTGGCACTACGACAGCGCACGTCTGGCCGGACCGCTGCGGCCGCTGCCGGGGGAGGACCGCGGGACCGTGCTGGCCGAGATGATCGACGGCAGGACGCACGGCGAGGGCTGACGCGCGGGCGGTGTTCTCGGACTGCCGCAGGGGCCGTGGACGGGTGATGCCGGGGACGGTCACCGTGGTCGTGAGGCAGCGGAACATCGGATGTCACGGTACGGCGCTCGGGCTGCTCCCCGTCCCCGTCCCCGGCCCGTCGCCGCCGTCTCCGGCGGTGGCCGCGGGAGAGGACGCGGTGGGCAGGGGGGACGGCACGGCGGGGGTCTGGGCGGGGACGGGTGTGGCGGTCGCCGTGGAGGCGGCGGTGGAAGCGGGGGCGGTGGCCGGGGGAGCGAGCGGGGGCAGGGGCGCCGGGCGGGTGGCCGCCGTGGTGGGCCACAGCAGGGCCGCGGCGGCGATCACCGCCGTGGTCGCGCCCCCCGCGGCCACCGCGCGCAGCCCGCGACGCCGGGCCGCTCGGCGGCGGATCCCCTCGAAGGCGCCGGGCGGCGGCGCCAGCACCGCCGGGTCCCGGCGCAGCAGCGTGGCCAGCTCCTCGTCGCCGCCTTCGTCCCAGGGCTCAATGGGTGTGATCAAGTCGTCCTCCGAGACGGGCGCGCAGGTACTCGCGGGCGGCGTGCAGGTCGGCCTTGACGGTGCCTTCTCTTCGCTCCGTCAGCCGGGCGATCTCCCGGACCGGCAGGTCGGCGTAGTAGTACAACAGGACGACGGTGCGCAGCCGTTCGGGAAGCGACTGCACCAACATCCGTACCGGCACCGACGTTTCCGCACCCTCTTGCGGGCGGGCGAGTGCGGCCTCGGTGCCGACGCGCCGCACCGCCCGGCGTTCGCGCTCCAGTTTGCGCCAGTGGTCGCGGACCAGGTTGGCCGCGGTGACGTAGAGGAAGCCGCGCGGTTCCTCGACGGCGGTCCAGCGCGTCCACAGGCGGGTGAACGCCTCGGAGGCGATCTCGTGGGCGGTGCCGTCGTCGTCCACCAGACGGCGGCACCAGCCGGCGAGACGGGGGTAGAGGTCGGCGAACAGCTCGGCGGCTGCCCTGTCCTTGGACCGGCTCAACTCTCTCCAAGGGGCGGATCGGCGGTGGGGCGGGGCGGGGGCGGGATCATGGCGTGTGCGTCACGGCGGTCAGGGTCGCGAACACGATCACGTTGTCCGCATAGCCGTCTCCTGCTCGCGGGCCGCCGCAGGTGATGAGGCGCAGTTCCGGGCGGTCGGTGTCGCCGTAGACCTCACGGGTGGGGAAGCGGTCCTTGGCGACGGTACGCACCGAGTCCACCGTGAAGGTCGCCGAGGTCCCGTCCGCGAGCCGGACGACGGCGTGCGCGCCCGGCCGCAGCCGCGACAGACGCAGGAACACGCCGTCCCCGTAGCGGCCGACGGTCACATGACCGAGGATCACCGAGGGCCCGAGCCGGCCGGGTACGGGCGAGCCTTGGTACCAGCCGGCCGGGGCATGCGCCGCGACCGGCGGCACCTGCACCGTCCGGTCGGGCGCCAGGCCGAGCCGCATGAGCGGGGTGTCGACCCCGATGTCCGGGATGCGCAGGCGTACCGGTGTCGACCGCGCGATCGGGGTGGACGCGGCCTCGGGTGAGGTCTCCGGAGGTTCGGCGGCGGTCGTGCTCCGCGCCGCGCTCCCCGTCGTGCTCGCCGCCGCGCTGCCCGCCGGGGGTGACGCCGCGGGGGAGGCCTGGCAGCCGGTGACCGCACAGGCCGTCAGGCAGAGCGTGGCGAGGATCGCCGGCAGCGTGGTCGTCCGGTACGCCCGCACGGGTCAGCCCCGGGCCTTGAGCCTGCGGCGCAGCACCAGCGTGCCGGCGCCGAGGACCAGGGCCGCCGCGCCTGCCGACGCCGTCACCGTCGCCCCCGTCGTCCCGGACGCCTCGGACGCCTCGGACGGCACCCCGGTGTCCGGGGCGCCCGAGGGCACCGCGCTGACCTGGCCCGCGCCGCTCGACGAGGCGGGAGCGGGGACCGGCGTGGCGGTGGCGGAACCCTTGCCGGCCGGCGACTGCGCGGCTGCGGGAGTGCTGCCGTTCCCGGGGACGGGACGGGCGGAACCGCCGCTGTCGGCCAGGGCCGTTCCGGCTCCGGCCGTGGCCAGCACCACGGCGCAGCCGAGGGCTGCCAAGTAGGACCGTACGCGCATGAGGAGTCTCCCTCGATCGGCCCGGCCGCCCCTTCACGGGGCGCCGGGCGGCTTTCCGGTGCGGAATCGGGGGGAGAGACGACGCAGCACCGGCCGGGGTTGTAAAGGGATGGCAAAGAGCGGAGGCCGTCGACGCGGGCGAGGATGAGGACGCCGGGAGTCGCCGTCCCGGGTGCGGAACGTTCCGCTTCGCAGGCGCCGCGGGCCGCGCCCTCACCGTCCGGGCCGCCGAGGGCCGCGAGGCGCCGAGCCTGCGCCGAGCCCCGGGCTCCGGGGGCGTCACGCGGGAGAGGCCGCCGCGCCCTTGAGGGCGGGGATCAGCTCCGCGATCCGTTCCAGCCGGTCGCGCTGGGAGCGCGGTCCCACGGCGCCGAGGCGGACGACGACGTGCCGGGCGCCGGCGGCGGCGTACCGGCCCGGGTGCGCGAGCACACGGTCCGGGCCGCCGGAGACGACGGCCCGGATCTGCTCCAGTTCCGCCAGCGGTATGCCGTACGTGACGCGCGCGTAGGAGTCTGGCGCCCGCCGGCCGCTCTCGGCGTCGTCGTCGATCCGCGCCGAGACGAACAGCGCGGGGGTGACGTCCCCGGCCGCGAGGTGGTGGCCGCCCTCGACGCCGTCGGCCCGCCCACCGTCTGGGACGGCACCCCGGAGCGGGCCGTCGGGCCGTCTGGCCGTCTGCGTCACTCCGCTGGACTGGCGCCGGCGGCTGGTCGGCTGACGGACCCGCCGGGCGCCGCCGCGCCCCGGGGAAGCCGGCGGGTCAGCCGGGTCAGCCGGGTCAGCCGACCTTCAGGCGGGCCGCCAGGCGCAGCGCGCCCGGTGCGAGGCGGCTGACCAGGCGGGCCGCCTTCGCCTCCACGGTGACCGGCACCACGGCCCGCCCGGTGCGCACCGCGTCGAGGATCTCGGCGGCGACCTTCTCCGGCGGGAAGCCGCGCCGGGCGTACAGACCGGAGAACTTCTTCTGCCGGCGCTCCTGTTCGGCCGCGTCCACCCCGGAGAAGGTGGTGGTGCGGGTGATGTTGGTGTTCACGATGCCGGGGCAGATCGTGCTCACGCCGATCCGGTCCCGGGCCAGTTCGGCGCGCAGGCAGTCGGAGAGCATGAACACCGCGGCCTTGCTGGTGGCGTACGCGGCGAGCATCTTGGAGGGCAGGTAGGCGGCGGCCGAGGAGAGGTTGACGATGTGCCCGCCCGCGCCCCGCTCCTTCATCAGCGCGCCGAAGGCGCGGCAGCCGTGGATGACGCCCCACAGGTTCACGTCGAGGACGCGCCGCCACTCCTCCTCGGTGGTCTCCAGGAACGTGCCGGAGTGGCCGATGCCCGCGTTGTTCACCACGACGTCGGGCACGCCCTGGGTGTCGGCGACTGCCGTAGCGAACGCCTGCACGGCGGCGGCGTCGGAGACGTCGACGCGGTGCGTCTCGGCCTTCGCGCCGAGCAGCCGGGCGAGTTCGGCGGTGCGGTCCAGGCCGTCCCGGTCCAGGTCGCACAGGGCGAGGTCGGCGCCCCGCTCGGCGAAGGCGAGCGCGGTGGCCCGGCCGATGCCGCTGCCGGCACCGGTGATCACCACCAGCTTGCCCGCGAACTCGGCGGCCTCCCCGGCCGGGCCCTGCGCCCGGCCGGTCCGCGCCTTGGCGAGGGCGTCAGCGGCGGGCGCGCCCTCCTGGTGTGCGGTGAACTCGCGGATCATCCGTGCCACGGTGGTTCCCTTCTCCAGCAGCGCCGACCAGTGGGTGGCGGGCAGCTCCCGCCGCCACAGGTGCGGCGCCCATTCCTCCAGGCCCTCGGAGAGCGCCGGGCTGACGTAGTGGTCGTCGGTGAGGGTGATGACCTGCACCGGTACGGCGGTGGGCCGGGGCGTGGGGTGCAGCAGCCGGGGCAGCATGTTGGCCCGGTAGAGCCGTACCCCGCGCGCGGCGTCCCCGGCGAGCGTGCGCTGCGGATGGTCCGCGCGGGGCGTGACGCGCTCCAGGTCGCGCAGCACCCGCGGCCACGCCCGGGCGAGCCCGAGCCGCCAGGCGGCCGGTGCGAGCACCGGCAGGTGGAAGAGGTAGATGTACCAGGAGTGCACGCTCTGCGCGGCGAGCTGCTTGAGGTGCCGGGGCGTGGGCCGCCGCACGCGCCGGCGCAGCCAGAACCCCATGTGGTCCAGGCACGGCCCGGACAAGGTGGTGTACGAGGCGACGCGCTCGGCGGAGCGGGGGTCCGTGACGGCCTCCCAGGCCTGGATGGAGCCCCAGTCGTGCGCCACGACGTGCACCGGCCGGTCCGGGGAGGTGGCGTCGGCCACCGCGAACAGGTCCCGCGCCAGCAGTTCGAGGCGGTACTCCTCGGTGGTCCGCGGTGAGTTGGAGGCGCCGGCGCCGCGTACGTCGTAGCGCACCACGTGGTGGTCCACGGCGAGGTCGGCGGCCACGTCGTCCCACACGGCGTGGGTGTCGGGATACCCGTGGACCAGCAGGACCGTCGGACGGGTCGGGTCGCCCTGCTCGTACACGGCCAGGGAGAGCGCGCCGGAGCGCACCCGGCGTCCGCGCACCGCGCCCGCTCCGGTGTCCGCCGGACCGTCCTGCCGCTCGTTCGCACCGCTCTCGCGCACGTCACTCCTCTTGTTCCGCTTGTTCCGCTCGGTCGCCATCCGGTCGCCGCCGTTCACCGGGCGGCCGCGAGCGCGCGGCCGCGGTGGACGTGCGGGAGGTCGTCGTCGAGCCAGTAGGCGTCGTCCTCGGTGACCACCAGCAGCTCCTCGAACTTCAGGCCCACGTCGCGGAAGCCGACGTGCGGCTCGACCGCCCACAGGCCCGGGGTCGGGGCGTGCCGGGAGGCGCGGCCGTCGGCCCACAGCGGGGAGCGGCCGTGCAGCCGCTCGCTGATCAGCTCCCGGCCCAGGGTCTGGAGGGTGCGCACGCCGAAGCCGAACAGGTTGACCCCGGCCGGCAGCCGCTGCTCGCGCATCCGGGTCACCTGGTGGCCGATGACCCGGCCCGGGTAGACCTGGTGCCGGTTGTCGTAGCCGTGCTGGGCGATCTTCGCGTCGACCGCCGCGTACACCTCGTTCAGGGTCCGCCGCTCGCGCACCAGCCGCACGATCAACTCCCGGTACTCCAGGAGGTCTTCGGCGATCCGGTCCCAGATGGGGTTGTCGCCGACCTTGCCCGCGTAGCCGATGTCGGCGGTGTAGCCGTCGACCACGGGCGCGCAGTCCAGGACGTACGACATGCCCTCGGTGAGCCGGCGGCCGGTGGCGAAGAACTGGAGCGGGGTGCGGAAGTGGCGGAAGGCGGTGCGGTCGCCGAACCAGGCGAACGGCACGTGGAAGAAGTCCTGCACGCCCTCGGCGACCAGTTCCCGGCGCAGCCGCCGGGCGGCCTCGCGCTCGGTGACGCCCGGCTCCAGCCAGGCGGCGGTCCGTTCGGCGCACCGGTAGGCGAGCTGCTGGAGTTCGCGGAAGCGGTCGAGGTCGTGGGCGTCGAAGGGGAAGGCGGGCGGCTTGCCCGCGCCGGCGCGGACGCCGGTGCGGTGGTGGGTGCGCGGGTCGCTCATGAGGGCTCGTCTCGCCTTCGTCTGCGGTGGTCGGGCGGCGGGGGCGGGTGGTGCGGCGGGTGCGGCGGTGACGTCAGGGGCGTCAGCTGTGCCACAAGGCCGGGTGCGCCGGGTGGGCCGGGCGCGCCGGGAAGCCGGGCGGGCGCCGGGGCGGCCGGGCGGGGCGGCGGCGCGGGGCGGGGGCGGGTCACACGTCCAGTTCGAGACACGTGCCTGCGGCGGCGCGCGAGACGCACACCAGCATCTCGCCGTCCGCCCGCTGGCGCGGGGTCAGCTTGCGGTCGCGGTGCTGCACGGCGCCGGAGCGCACCCGCAGCTTGCACACACCGCAGAAACCCTGCCGGCAGGAGTACGGGGTGGCCGGGTTGTCGGCCCGCAGCACGTCCAGCGCGCTCCGGTCCGCCGGTACGGCCAGCTCCCGGCCGTCGCGCAGCCGCAGCGTGAACGGCTCGCCGTCCACGATCGGCGGCGCGCCGAACCGTTCGAAGTGCAGCGCCCCCGACCCGTTGTCCTCGAAGGCGCCGCGCACCGCGTCCAGCATCGGCGCCGGACCGCAGCAGTAGACGGCGGCGCCCTCGGGAGCGCGGGCCAGCAGAGCGGCGGCGTCCGGGACGCCGTGCTCGTCGTCGGCCAGGATCTCCACCCGGCCCGGATGGCGCCGGGCGAGCCGGTCGAGTTCGTCGGCGAAGGGCAGCGAGGCGCGGGTGCGGCCGCTGTGCACCAGCCGCCAGTCCAGGCCGCGCCAGGCCGCCTCGCGCGCCATCGGCAGGATCGGCGTGATGCCGATGCCGCCCGCCAGCAGCAGCACCGCGCGGTCGCCCGCGAACGGGAACGCGTTGCGCGGACCGCGCACCGTCACCCGGTCGCCCTCGCCCAGCTCCCGGTGCACCTCGGCCGATCCGCCCGCGCCGTCCGGGATCAGCCGCACCGCGATCGTGTACGCGTACCGGTCGGCCGGGTCGCCCACCAGCGAGTACTGCCGCTGCCGTCCCGAGGGCAGGTGCAGGTCCAGGTGCGCCCCGGGCTGCCACGGCGGCAGCAGCCGCCCCTCCGGCGTCGTCAGCCGCAGCGAGACGACGTCCTCGGCCACCATCCGGCGCCGCGCCACGGTGAGCCGGTGCGGACGCTCCTCGGCGGCGGGACGCCGGCCGTAGCCGTCCCGGGCGGTGGTGAGCGGGAGGTACACCCCCATCATCCGCTCCATGAAGCGGAAGTAGCGGTCGGCGCGGGGACGGCCGTACAGGTCCGGCGGGGTCGGGGCGGGGTGCGGGCGGCTCATGACGCGGTCCTCGGTGTCGGCGGGCGGCGGAGGTCTCAGTGCGCGGCGGCGCGGGCCGCGGGGGAGGCGCCGAGATAGGCGATCGCCTGCCGCGTCGAACCCTCCTGGGTGGGGTGGTAGCGGCGGCTGAAGTAGCGGGAGGCGGACCGCAGCGCCTTGCCGGGGCTGGGCAGCAGACCGCGCCGCGAGGCCCGGTACGCCTCGCGCCAGCCGGGCCGGAGCGAGCCGCCGAGTTCGGGGTCGACGCTCAGCAGGAAGCGGGTGCCGCGGACCCACAGGTGGGTCAGGGCGGAGGCGGCCAGCACCATGGTGCGGGCCCGGCGCAGATAGCTCGGGTCGAGGTGGCACAGCAGGTCGTAGGCGACGCTGCGGTGCTCGACCTCCTCGGCGCCGTGCCAGCGCAGCAGGTCCAGCATGACCTCGTCGGCGCCGACCCGGTCGAGGGCCTCGGCGTTGAGGATCCAGTCGCCGAGGAACGCGGTGAAGTGCTCGATCCCGGCGATGATCGCGACCCGCTCGATCAGGTACTCGCGCTCCCGGCGCGGGGACAGACCGCTCTTGTCGCCCAGCAGTTCGTGGAAGAGGTACTCGACCTGGCTGACGTAGGGGGAGATGTCCAGGCCCTTGGCCTGGAAGTGGTCCAGCACGCCCTGGTGGGCCTCGGCGTGCATGGCCTCCTGGCCGGTGAAGCCGAGCACCCGCTCGCGCAGCTCCTCGTCGGTGATCAGCGGCATCGTCTGCTGGAACACCCGCACGAACCAGCGCTCGCCCTCGGGCAGCAGCAGGTGCAGCACGTTGATGACGTGGGTGGCGGTGGGCTCGTCCGGCACCCAGTGCATGGGCAGCCGGGCCCAGTCGAAGCGCACGTCGCGAGGGGTGAGGACCAGGTCGTCGTGCTCGTCCGGCTTCTTGCGCACGGCGGCTTTCTTGCTCACGGCGGCTCCTTCGGGGCGAAGGCTGAGGGGCGGGTCGAGCGGGCCGGGGGACCCGGGGGCGGGGTCACGGCCCGGAGGAGAGCGACCGGGCGGACGCGACCCCCCTTATTGAGGATTACTCAACAGTAGGACTTGTTGAGTTTCTGTCAATAGACTGGACCCCATGACCCGCGACTCCGCCGCCCGCTCCCGGATGCTGCCGACCGACCGCAGGACCCAGATCCTCGCGGCGGCCCGGCGCATGCTGGAGCACCGGAACATCGACGAGATCTCGGTCGAGGCGGTGGCCGGCGAGGCCGGGGTCTCGCCGGGTCTGCTCTTCCACTACTTCGGCTCCCAGCGCAAGTTCCGCTACGCCGTGCTCCAGATGGCCGCCGACGAACTGCTGTCCCACGTCCGCCCGGACCCGGCGCTCAGCATCGCCGAGCAACTGCGCGCCGGTGTGGAGACGTTCGTGGACTACGTCTCGCGCTTCCCGACCATCTACCTCGCCGTCACCCGCCTCAGCCGCGGCACCGACGTGCGCGAACTGCACAGCAGCGCCCGCGGCGCCATCGGCGGCTGGATCACCGACGGCATCGAGAGCGTCGGCGTGGACCTCACCCCGCCCCTGCGGCTGACGGTGAACGCCTGGCTCGCCTTCATGGAGGAGGCGGTGCTCGGCTGGCTGGCCCGCCCGGAACTCACCAAGGCGGAGCTGATCGACATGTGCGAGCGCAGCTTCTACCACCTGGCCAGGGGCGCGCTGGACGACGAGCGGCGCTGGCAGGAGATCCTGGTCCTGCTCAACCGGCGCTGACGGCGCGGCCGGCTCTCATCCGGCCAACGCCCGCCCGAACGCGCCCTGTTCCTGGGTCACCCCGCTGCACTCGGTCGCCGCGTCGTCCTGGGCCCGCTCGCCCTTGGCGCACCGCCGGTCCCGGAAGGCGGACCACATCGACACCCAGGCGATCTCCTTCTCCTCGGCGAAGGCGCGCACCCGCGTCGCGTCGGCGAGGGTGAAGGTCTCGCCCGCGATGTCGTTGACGCCGATCATCGAGGTGAGCGCCATGCCCCGCCAGGCCGCCGCGTCCGAGAGCCCGAAGACCTTCTTCAGCTGGCCGTGCGCGGAGGTGGCCGCGGTGACGGCGTAGCCGGCCATGTCGCCGGTGTACGACTCGCCGTAGTTCATGGTCATCAGGTTGACCGCGGCGACCTGGACGTCATACGTGTTCGCGGACTCCAGCAGCGCCAGCCCGTCGGCGTCCAGCCCGTCCGGCATGACCGGGAGCGTGTAGGTGACCTTCAACCGCGGGCGTTCCTTCTGCAACCGCTCGATCGCCCGCGAACGCCGGGTGACGGAGGCGGAGTCGCCGAGTGCGTCGCCCTCGATGTCGAAGTCGGCCTGGTCGGAGCCGGCCGCGTCCAGCGCCCGCCCGTACGCCTCGGCGAGCGCGGAGACGCCGGCGCAGACCGCGGCCAGCTCCTTGCCCGAGGCCCCGCCGAAGGAGACGCGCACCGTGGCCCCGGACTTCTTCAGCGCCGCGATCCGGGACGTCACCGCCGGGTCGCCGATGGCCAGGTCGCCGTTCCACCTGGGCGTGCAGCCGCTTCCGCCGGAAATGACGAAGGCGAGGTTGTACGTCGCCGGCGAGCCCGCGGAGTCGGTGGCGTACGCCGTCGTGGCGCTGACGTAGGGGGCGTACGACGTGCTCGACCCGGCCGCGGCGGCGGTGGGCGCCGGGGCGGCCGCCGCGGAGGTCGCGGGAGCGGCGGACGCCGCGTCCGGGGCCGTGCCGGAGCCCGGGGAGCAGCCCGTGACGGCCAGGGCGAGCAGGCAGGTCAACCCGGTCGCCGACTTCGGGAAACTCCTCATCGCGCACGCACCAGCTCTCGTGATCTCCGTCCTGGAATCGCAACGGAACGGGATTCCGGACTCGGAACCTCTCACACCCGCCCGGGCGTTCGGGACAAGTGAACGGCACGGATCACAGCTGGTCGAACATGCCCATTGCCTGTCAACTACTGTGCGGGCTGCGGAGCTTGTACAGGTCGAAGGGGTGGGTCAGAACCGCTGCCGGAGCCAGTCGAAGACGACCTCGCAGTGCGTCTGCGGGGCCATCGGAGAACAGTGCAGCTGCGCGCCCTCGGCGGCGGTGAGCTTCACGTAGTCCTTGGGGGAGCGCAGCGCGTCGTACAGCTCGCGCGGCTGGCCGGGATAGAACTGCTCGCCCTCGTAGTCCAGGACCAGCATCGGTGTGCTGATCCGGCTCACCACGTCGGTGACCGTGAGCGCCTGGACGGCCCTGGCCGGGGTGTAGAAGTCGGTGAACGTCTCGCCCCGGCGGGCGGCGAGCATCGCCGGGACGGAGAACGGCTCGAAGCGCTTCCGGAGGGTCGCCGCGTCGGCGGCGGGGAGGTGCGGGACGACGTCCTTGTTCCAGATCGCGTTCGTCTCCGCCCGGCTCGGCCGCAGGATCTCCCTGATCTCGGCCGGGAAGGCCCGCCACGGCTCCACACACCCGGGCATCGCGACCGCCGCCGCGAGACGGTGCTCGAACGCGGCCGCCCGCGGCACCAGGTCGCCCGCCATGCTCAGACCGGTGAGGGCGATCTTCCCGGCGTCCACGTCGGGCCGCCGCGACAGCCAGTCGATCAGCGGGCCGACCACCTTCTCCCAGGCAGGCGTGAAGGTCACCTGATCGACGAAGAGCAACTGCCCCTGCCCGGGGCCGTCGTACACGAGGGCGTTCCAGCCGCGGTCCAGCGCGGCGGGCACCCCGTACGTCCACATGTCGACGTTCTGTCCGTCGCTGCCGTTGGTGAGGATCACGGTGGGGCGGCGCCGGTCCGAGCGGTCGGGCCGGAAGAACCAGACCGGCAGGGGCGTGGTCCCGTACGGGACGCGCGCGGTCACCGGCGGCGGGTCGCACAGCCCGCAGAACGTGTCCCAGGCGTCGCGCCCCGCCTGGTACAGGCGCTTCTCGTCGCCCGGCCGGTCGGAGCCCAGGACGAAGAAGAGCGCCTGGCCGTAGTACTGCGCCGCCCGCAGGGCCCGCCACCGCCGGGTCTCGTCGTCGGCCGCGCTGTCCCGGGGCGCCGCCATGAGCTGGTCGCCCAGCCGCCGGAAGGTCCGCACGTAGCTCTGCGAGGAGAGGCCGGCCGCGTTGACGGCGTTGACCGCGGTGAGCACCTCGCCGACCTCGGCCGCGCCCCGGCCGCAGGCGCCGAGCGCGAGCAGCCCGTTGAAGTTGAACGCGGAGTCCTTGAACAGCGTCATCGCCCCGGGCGTCTGCCCCGCGTCCGGCGCGGCCGGCCCGGAGGCCGAGGGCCGGTCCGGGTCGGCCGGCCCGGGCGCCGCGCGACTGCACCCCGCCGCCGCCAGAACCGTGCCGGCGGCGAGCAGGGCGCGGCGCGCGGGGCCGGCGGACGGGCTGATCGAACCGTGGGTCACAGCAGCCGACGGTAGGGCCACCGGCGCGGCCGCCCCGCCCGCGACACCCGCCGGACCCCCGGACGGACCCCCGCGCCGGTCGCCGGGAAGCCGGTCACCGGGGACGGGAGGTTCATCCGGCCGCCTTCGTGCAGAGGCCCCCCGGTAGAGGGAATCGGCCGCGGGCGCCTTCTCCGGGCCGTGTCCGCCGGCCGGGTGGCCGTGTCCGTCCGGCCGGCGGAACCGTGGTGCGGGGCCCGTGGGCCGGGGGACCGGTGAGGGTGTGACGAATGACCACGACGGCCCGGACAGCGCGCACCGGCGGCCTCCGGGCGTCTCGGACACCACCGTCCGGGCACTGGGGGCGCTGTCGAAGGCACTGGAGACGACCGAGCGCGCCCGCGGTCACCTCTACGCCTTCCACCAGCTCACCGGCGGCGCGGACTTCGAACTGGACCGGGCCGTGGAACTGCTGCGGGAGGCCGGGCATCGGGAGTGGGCCGACCGGGTGCGGCGGGAGATCCTGGGCCGCAACGTGATCCCCGGCCACTGGACGTTCCAGATCGTCGAGGCCTACAACGCCACCTACTACGAGCCGTTCAAGGACGTCGAGGAAGGGGCCCGCCGGGAGCTGGCCGACGGCAAGGACCACCTGTTCGAGGCGGAGCTGAAGGAACAGCGCCGCACCGCGGGGCACCCCGATCACACCGCCCGCCCGCACACCGCCCCCTCGGCACCCGCAGAGGGCGAGCCGGCGGACGAGAGAGATCCCCGCTGAGCACCGCGGATTCATCGGGGCCGTGACCGCGAGCCCTTCGCCCGACCGCCCCTGCGCAGGGCCTTGCGGCTGCCGCTGTGGCCGCGCTACGCGGCCCTACCCGTCGCCCTGCCCGCGCTCACCGACGCCCTGCGAGCACTGGCCCAAGTGCGCTGCGCCGCCGCCCCGTTGAGCGCCCCCTACGGCCGTATCCTGCTCGTCGAACCCGAGTACCGCCGTCATCTCCTCGGTCGACGTCCCCGCCACCGGCCCGGGACGGCGACACTGACCCTCGTCGCCGGCGAGACCGGGCAGTGCGGCGACCCGTTCACCCACCGGGTCCTGCGCGCCGCGCCCCGCCGGCCGGCCCGACCAAGAGAGGAGACCCCATGGCCAGCTACGAGTCCGTGCTCGACTCCATCGGAGCGACCCCCCTGCTGCGGCTGACCCGGGCGGCGCAGGGCCTGCGCCCGCGCGTCTACGTCAAACCGGAGTGGCAGAACCCGGGCGGCAGCGTCAAGGACCGGGCCGCCCTGGCGATGCTGCGCCGGGCCGAGGCGGAGGGAGCGCTCCGTCCGGGCGGCACCGTCGTGGAGGTGACCAGCGGCAACACCGGGATCGGCCTGGCGCTGGCGGCGGCCCACCTCGGCTACCGGGCGGTGATCTTCACCAGCTCCACGATCGCGCGGGAGAAGCGGGCCCAGCTCACGGCCTACGGCGCCGAACTGCGCCTGGTCGACGCGTTCGTCCCCAAGGACCACCCCGACAGTGTGCACGCGCAGGGGCAGCGGTTCGCCGAGGAGACCCCCGGGGCCTGGCTCGCCCACCAGTACGACAACCCGGCCAACCCGGCGGCGCACTACGCCACCACCGGCCCCGAGATCTGGGCCGACACCGACGGCGCGGTCACCCACTTCGTCGCCACCGTCGGCACCGGCGGGACGATCTCCGGCACCGGCCGCTACCTCAAGGAGGTCAGCGGCGGCCGGGTCCGGGTGACCGGCGCGGACCCGCTCACCTCCGCCTACTCCGGCGGCGACGGCAGCCAGAAGTACATCGAGGGCGCCGGTCACTTCGTCCACCCCGAGGCCGCCCGGGACCTGTGGCCGCGGTCGCTCGACACCGGCGTGATCGACGACTACGCCCCCGTCGACGACCAGAGCGCGATCGACGCCATACGGCGGCTGGCCCGCACCGAGGGCATCCTCGCGGGCGGTTCCTCGGGGGTCGCGCTGGCGGCGGCCCTGCGGCTCGCCGAGCACCTCACCGAGGAGGACACCGTCGTCGTCCTGCTGCCGGACTCCGGCCGGGCCTACCTCTCGACGTACTTCGACGACGACTGGCTGGCGGCCAACGGGTTCACCGCGCCGACCGCCGAAGGCGGGCCCGGGGAGCCGACCGTCGGCGCGCACGCGACCGCGACCCCCGACGTCGAGGCGGACGAGAGCGCCGCCGACGCCGTACGACGGCTGACGGCCGCCGGCGTCGCGGACGACGACGTGGTGCTCGTGGTGCACCGGCGGGCCGGACGCGTGCTGGCCCCGCACCCCTCCGACGTCATCGGCTGGACCACACCCGCCCGGCTGCGCGGCGCCGCGACCGTCGCCGGGGCCGCCCGGCGCCTCGGACCGCGCCTGGGCGGCCGGCTCGCCCTCACCGCGCCCGCCGTGACCGCCTGGGCCGCCACCGACGGCGAGGTGGCGCTGGTGCTCGACCGGGGCCGGGTCGCCGGAACGGTGACCCGGCGGCGACTGCGCCGCGACCCCGCGCACCGGACCGCCGGGCACGCCGGATGACCACCGCCCCGCTCGGACACCGCGGCCCGGCGCCACGGGCGCGGCCGGCGCGGGGACCTCCGGAACCCGCACCGGGGCCGTTCGGCCTCAGCGCGACGGGAGTGCGTGCGCTGGACTGGGGGCGTCGGCGGAGCGCGCACGGCCCGTGGGGAGCCGTACGGTGACATCAGCGGGCGCGCCGGGACACCGGGTCCCGGCGCGCCCGCGAGCCGATGCCGGGCCGAGCGGAGAGTTGAGCGATGAGGCAACGCTGTGTGGGCGATCTGATGACGCCCACCGCCGTGAGCGTGCGACCGGGCACGCCGTTCAAGGAGATCGCACGCGTCCTGGACGAGTACGACATCACCGCCGTGGTCGTCGCCGACGACCAGGACCGGCCGCTCGGCGTGGTCTCCGAGGCCGACCTGCTGCGCCGCCACACGTCCGGCGGCGGCGGGAACACCGCGCGGGAGCTGATGACGAGCCCCGCCGTGGTCGCCGAACCCGGCTGGCAGGCGGTGCGGGCCGCGCGGACGATGGAGGAGCACCGGGTCAAACGCCTGCCCGTGGTGGACGGCGAGGGCCGGCTGGTCGGCGTGATCAGCCGCAGCGACCTGGTGCGGCTGTTCCTGCGCCGGGACCGCGCCATTCAGGAGGAGATCCTGGAGGACGTCATCGTCCGCACGCTGGGGCTGCCGCCCTCGGCGCTGACGGTCGAGGTCGCCGAGGGGCGGGTGACGCTCAGCGGCACGGTGGCGGCCAAGAGCCTGATCCCGGTCGCCGTGCGCTGGTGCGGCCGCGTCGACGGCGTGGTGGACGTGGTGAACCGGCTCGCCTTCGAGCGGGACGACCCCGACGACCCCGACGACCCCGACGACCCTGACGACCCCGACGGCCCCGACGGCCCCGACGGCCCTGACGACCCCGGCGCACCGCCCGGCGGCCACCGGGCGTGACCCGGCCGGGGAGTGAACGGCGCCGGGCCACGGGCCGGTCCCCCCGCCCGGCGGTCCGGCCCCGGGGTGCCGGCGCCCCGGGGTGTCGGCAGGGACACCTCCCCTTCGGTGTCCAGGCCCAGCGACGGGGAGCGCGGTGCGCGGCAGGGTGGACGTCACCGCACCGACGCGGAACCCAGCAGCCGGAACTCCGGGGCGGCGCACGCGACTCCGGGCCGGCACCCGCACCTTCGGGGGAGAGCCATGAACGAAACCGCCGCCCGGCGCCTGACGGGCCTCGCCGGCATCGCCGCCGCGGTCGCCCTCATCGTCGAAGTACCCCTGTACTTCCTGTACTCCGGGCCGCCGCCGGACGCGAACGTCCTCGCCAGACTGCTGATCGGCATCCTCGGCCTTGCGCTGCTGCTCGTCTTCGTGACGGCCTTCCGCGAACTGCTCAAGGCGGCGGCCCCCGCCTGCGAGTGGATCGGCACGACGGCCTTCGCGACCGGACTCGTCTACGTGACGGTCACCCTGGTCTCCAGCGGGCTGGAAGCGGGCGCGGTCATCGCCGCCGACGACCCGATCGACCCGACCATCGCGGTCAGCGGCACCTACATCCTCTACGGGTCGATCGGCCGCCTCCTGCTCGCGATGTTCCTGACCGCCGTGGGCCACGGCATCACCCGCGCCCGCCTGCTGCCGCGCTGGACCGGCCGCTCCGCCTACGTCCTGGCGGCGGCCAACCTGCTCTTCGTGCCGTCCCTGTTCTTCGGCAACACCCCCGCGCACTTCTACGCGGCCAACGGCTGGGCCACCACCGCGCTGATGGGCGCGATCCTCAGCTACTGGCTGCTCGCCCTCGGCGTCTCCACCTATCGCAGCGCGACGCGCCACACGCCGTCCGGCTCACCGGCGCCGCGCCACTGACACGGCCCCGGCCCCGGACCCGATCCCGGCGGACCGTACGCCGCCGTCCGCGCCGTCGCCGACCGGCGCGGGCGGCGCACTGAGGGGGTGCGCACGGCACGGCGCCCGCCCGCCGGGAGCCCGCGCGCTCTACCGACGGCCGAGAGCCCTGGTGATGATGAGCTGACCGCGAGCGATCGCGGCGGGCGTGCATCCCCGTCTCCCGGCGGACGGACACGCGGCGGAAGGAGTCCACGTTGTTGCTTCTCATCTCCCCGGACAGCGTCGAAGAGGCCCTCGAATGCGCGAAGGCGGCGCAGCACCTGGACATCGTCGACGTCAAGAAGCCCGACGAGGGATCGCTGGGTGCGAACTACCCGTGGGTCATCAGGGCGATCCGGGACGCGGTCCCGGCGGACAAACCGGTGTCCGCCACCGTAGGAGACGTGCCCTACAAGCCCGGCACGGTCGCCCAGGCGGCGCTCGGCGCGGCGGTGTCCGGAGCCACGTACATCAAGGTCGGCCTCTACGGCTGCACGACGCCCGATCAGGCCGTCGAGGTCATGCGGGGCGTGGTCCGGGCGGTGAAGGACTTCCGGCCGGACGCGCTGGTCGTCGCCTCCGGGTACGCGGACGCCCACCGGATCGGCTGCGTCAACCCGCTCGCCCTGCCCGACATCGCCCGCCGCTCCGGCTCCGACGGGGCGATGCTCGACACCGCGATCAAGGACGGAAGCCGGCTGTTCGACCACACCCCGCCGGACGTCTGCGCCCAGTTTGTGCGGCTCGCCCACGAGGGCGGTCTGCTCGCCGCGCTCGCGGGCAGCGTCAAGGCCGGCGACCTGGACGAGCTGGCCCGGATCGGCACGGACATCGTGGGCGTGCGCGGCGCGGTCTGCGAGGGCGGCGACCGCAACGCCGGCCGGATCCAGCCGGAGCTGGTGGCCGCCTTCCGGGCGGAGATGGACCGCCGCGTCCGGCAGCACGCCGGGCAGGCCGCCGCCGTCGCCACCGCGAGCTGACCGCCGGCATGCCGACGACGCACCCGCTTCCCGCCCCCGTGGCCCGCCGCGGGCACTTCGCCGTCGTCGATCCGGCGACCGGCGAGGCATTCGACGAGGCTCCCGACCGCAGGCCGGACGAGCTGGACGCCGTCGTCGGCCGCGCCCACGCCGCCTGGCGCGGCTGGCGGTCCGACCCGGCCGCCCGTACGGCGGCGCTGCGCGCCGCGGCCGACGCCGTGGAGGCGGCCGGGGGCGACCTCGCCCCGCTGCTCACCCGCGAGCAGGGCAAACCCCTGGCCGAGTCGCACGCGGAGGTCGCCCGCACGGCCGCCCGGCTGCGCTACTTCGCCGAGCTGGAGCCCGGCTCCCAGCCGATCGCGGACGGCCGGCCGGTGCGCGGCGAGATCCGCTGGCGGCCGATCGGACCCGTCGCCGCGATCGTCCCGTGGAACTTCCCGCTCCAGCTGGCGTCGGCCAAGTTCGCGCCCGCGCTCGCCGCGGGCAACACGGTGGTGCTCAAACCCTCTCCGCACACGCCCTTGGCCACCCGGTTGCTGGGTTCCGTCGTCGCCGCGGCCCTCCCCGAGGACGTACTGACCGTCGTCACCGGCCGCGAACCCCTCGGCGCCCGTCTCGCCGCCCACCCGGGGATCCGCCACGTCACCTTCACCGGCTCCGTCCCCACCGGGCGCGCCGTCGCCGAGCGGGCGGCGGCCTCGCTGGCCCGGATCACCCTGGAACTGGGCGGCAACGACGCCGCGATCCTCCTGGACGACGTGGACGTGGAGGCCGTCGCGGACCGGCTGTTCTGGGCGGCCTTCCGCAACTGCGGCCAGGTCTGCATGGCGGTCAAACGCGTCTACGTACCGGCCCGGCTGCACCCGGCCGTGGTCGAGGCGCTGGCCGAGCGCGCGCGCAGCGCCGTCGTCGGCCCCGGCCTGGAACCCGGCACCCGGATCGGGCCGGTCAACAACGCCGAACAGCTGGCCCGCGTCCGGCGCTACACCGACCGGGCCCTGGCGGACGGCGCCCGGGCCGCGGCCGGCGGCCACCGGCTGGACGGGCCGGGCTACTTCTTCGCCCCGACGATCCTCACCGACGTGCCCGCCGACAGCCCGGTGGTGACCGAGGAGCAGTTCGGCCCGGTCCTGCCCGTCCTGCCGTACGGGAGCGTCGACGAAGCCGTGGAAGCCGCCAACGGCACCGGGTTCGGGCTCGGCGGCTCGGTCTGGGGCACCGATCTCGACCGGGCCGAGGCGGTGGCGGACCGGCTGGAGTGCGGGACGGCGTGGCTGAACCACCACGCCGAACTCTCCCTCGCCCAGCCCTTCGCCGGCGTCAAGGACAGCGGCGTCGGCGTCGCGGGCGGGCCGTGGGGCCTGTACGGCAATCTCCAGCCGTTCGTCGTGCACCGGCCGCGGGAGGCGTGACCATGAAGTTCGGCGCGGCGGTACTGCGCTCCTACGACGGTCCCTTCGCCGTCGAGGAGGTCGCCCTGACGTCGGGGCCGGACGACGGCGAGGTCCTGGTCCGCGTCGCGGGCTGCGGCATGTGCCGGACCGATCTCGCGGTCCGGCGCTCGCGGGGCCGCTCACCGCTGCCCGCGGTGCTCGGCCACGAGGGGGCCGGCGTCGTGGCGGAGACCGGCGGCCCCGGCACGGGCCTGGCGGTCGGCGACCACGTCGTGCTGAGCTTCGACTCCTGCGGCCGCTGCCCCAACTGCCTGGCCGCGGCCCCCGCCTACTGCGACTCCTTCGCCTCGCTCAACCTGTTCGGCGGACGGGAGGAGAACGCGGCCCGGTTCACCGACACGGCCGGGCACGCGCTGGCGCCCCGGTGGTTCGGCCAGTCCTCGTTCGCCGAGTACGCGCTGGTCCCGGCCCGCAACACGGTCCGGGTCGCTCCGTCGCTGCCCCTGGAACTGCTCGGACCGCTCGGCTGCGGCTTCCTGACCGGCGCCGGGGCGGTGCTGAACTCCTTCGGCGCCGGCCCCGGGGACACCGTCGTGGTCCTCGGCGCGGGAGCGGTGGGCCTGGCCGCCGTGATGGCCGCGGCGGCCGCCGGGGCGACGGCCGTCGCCGTGGACCGCTTCCCGGAGCGGCTGGCCCTCGCCGAGCGCTTCGGCGCGCTCCCGCTGTACGCCTCCTCGCCCGACCTCCCCGGCCGGATTCGGCGGCTGACCGACGGCGGCGCCCGGTACGCGCTGGACACCACGGCCTCCGCCCGGCTGATCAACGACGCGCTGCACGCCCTGCGTCCCACCGGCCGGCTCGGCCTGGTGGCACGGCTGCCCACCACGCTGCCGCTGGAGGTCGGCGCACTGGACCGGGGCCGGACGATCTCCCACATCTGTGAGGGAGACGCCGTCCCCGGTCTGCTGATCCCGCGGCTGACCGCGCTGTGGCAGGCCGGACGGTTCCCCTTCGACCAGCTGATCCGCACCTACCCGCTCACCGACGTCAACGAGGCCGAACGCGACTGCGAGGCGGGCCGGGTGGTCAAGCCCGTCCTGATCCCGGAGGGCCGGGCCTGACACCGGACGTGACGGGCCCGACCAGGGGACGCGCCGCGCGTCGCCGCGTCAGAGCGCGGGTTTGTCGGCGAACACCCACCGGTTGCCCGCCAGCGCGTCGTTCTGCTCGGGCAGCGGCCCGCGCCCGTGGCTGCGGGAGAAGTCGAAGGGGGTGCGGACCGAGGTCGACCAGCCCCGGCCGGCCAGGTTCCCCGCGGAGTCGGGCCGCTCCCGCCGGTCGAACAGGTCGAGCAGGTCGATGCCGATCTGCTCCCGCGTCGCGACGTACAGTGGGCTGTCGCGGTACTCCAGCAGGTCCGGCTCCAACTTGACCTCGAAGGCCAGGGCGCTGCCGCCCGTGCTCAACCGGTCCACCGTACCGATCAGCGCGGTCTCGGCGGCGGGCGGCAGATAGAACAGCAGCCCCTCGGCCAGCCACGCCGTCGGCGCGGTCGCGTCGAAACCGGCCTCGGTCAGCGCTCCCGCCCAGTCGCCGCCGAGATCGACCGGCACCGGCACGCGCCGCGCCCTCGGCAGGGCGGACAGGCCGCCGAGCACCTCGTGCTTGAACCCCAGCACGCCTTCCCTGTCGAGCTCGAAGAGCACGCAGCCCTCCGGCCAGTCGAGCCGGTACGCCCGGGAGTCGAGACCGGCGCCGAAGAGCACCACCTGCCGTGCGCCCGCCCGCACCGACCGCAGCAGGAAGTCGTCGAGGACCCGGGTGCGCAGACCGAAGTAGCGCGCGAAGCGCCCCCACAGGGGGTTGGCATCCCCGTCCGGGACCTGCTGCATCCGCACCGGCCAGCCCGCGGACGCGGACGCGGCGCGGACGAAGTGCTCCGCGTACTCGTCCCGGGCCAGGCTGTCGTCGCGATGCGTCTCCAGGGCCCGCGCCGCGGCGACCAGCAGCGCCGTCACGCCGACCCCGCCGTCCACGCCTCCCGTACCGGGGTCCTGCCGCACCGTACCGACCATGTGTCCTCCCCAGGGAGCGTGATCCGACCACAGCCTCCCCACTGTCCGGCCGCCACCGGCCCGCCGTCCGGCGAGCCGGCACAGTCCACCCGAGCGAGTGAAGGAACGCGCACGCGTTCCCAGCGGCTGTGTTCCGAGGGGCGACGCCCGTGTCCTGCCCGGCGGGAGGGCGGGCTCAGGCGCGTCGGCGGGCGCGGAACACGAGGTCGTCGGTGTGGTGCGCGCCGGCGCCGCCTTCGGGCGCCACGCGCGGGCGCACCTCGTCCACCTCCACCTCCCAGTCGTCGGTGAGCAGCGAGGCGACCATGGCGGGCCAGACGTAGTCGGCCGGGTCGAAGCCGCTGTCGTGCGCGTGCCGGGTGTCCATCCCCGCGTGGTGCACGAGCAGCAGCACGCCGCCGGGCGCGACGGCCGTGAGCAGTGCCCGCTCGGCCGCGGCGTCGGGGGTGCGCGGCAGGGCCGGGTACTGCGCGGAGACCAGGTCGAAGGAGCCGGCCGGGAGCGCGGCCTCCACCAGTCCGGCGTGGACCCAGCGCACGGTGACGCCGGCGTCGCGGGCGTGTCCGGCCGCGCGGTCGAGCGCCACGCCCGACACGTCGAGCGCGGTCACGTCCCAGCCGCCGCGCGCGAGCCAGACGGCGTCCGCGCCCTCGCCGCAGCCGACGTCGAGCACCCGTCCGGGCGCGAGTGCGGCGACCTCGGTGACGAGGGCGCCGTTGGGCCGGCCGCTCCACAGTTGCCGCCGGTCGTTGTAGCGGTCGTCCCATTCCGCGCGGGCCCCGGGGTCCCCCAGGTAGCCGGCGGAGGCGTGTGCGTGTGCTGTCTTGTCGTCGGTCACGGACCCACGGTGGGCCGTGGCGCCCCGCTCGGGCCAGTTCTGTTGCCGGTTCGGCAAAGCGGGCGGAGTCCGGCCCGGGGGAGGGCGGGCGTACGGGCGTCAGACGGTGCCGTCCTGCCACCACCAGGCCCGGCCGAGGTCGGCGCGGCTGTCGACGTGCTGGTGATCGGCGGTGTAGGTCTCCAGTCCGGAGAAGCCGCAGGTCTCGGCCTTCTGGTAGACGGTCCGGTTGGACACGCCGGGTACGTCGAGGTCGGCCGCGGTGCCGTACAGGTGCATGCTGTCGCTCGCGCCGCCGACCTCGGCGTTGTGGGCGATGCTGCGGAAGCCGGAGTTCACGGTGATGGGCGCGTCGCCCAGCTTCTTGCGCAGGGCTTCGAGTCTGTACATCGCCCGCCGGACGTTCTCCTTGGTGGCGGCGCTGCTCAGCTTGCCGCCGGCGAAGGTGCCGCTGACCCGGTCGGTGAACTCGCCGAAGTCGAAGTGCGCGGTCGAGCCGTCGGCCTGTTCGAGGGCGTTGAGCTTCGCCTGGGTCGCGGGGCCCACGACCGCGTCGGCGCCGAGCCCGTAGGCCGTCTGGAACCGGCGCACCGCGGCGGCGGTGGCCGGGCCGAAGCTCCCGTCGACGCCGACGAGGCTGTGGCTCGGGCTGTCCGCGGCCCAGCCCGCGACCCTGATCTGGAGTTCGGTCACGTCCGCGCCGGTGGCTCCCTGGCTGAGCGTGCGCGACCAGCTGTACGCCCGGGCGGAGCCCGACAGCAGCGTCGGGACGAGCACGGCGCCGGCGCCGGCGGCCAGCGCGCCGCGCAGGAGGGTACGGCGGTGGAAGGGGCGGGAGGGGTCCATCTTCGTCCTCTCGGGGCATGCCGTCACGCCGGTGAACGGAGCGTGGTCCGGCGGTACTTGAGGACACGACAGTGTCATGGACACGGCGTATGGGGAAAGAGGGGGCGGAGCGCCCGGGCGCGCGGGGCGTATGACGGGCGGGAGCGGACCGGGAGTTGTCCCGTCATGGCTCCCGCGGTCACCTCTCGTGCGTCATTGACCCGCGCCCGGGCGGCCGGTTCGCCCGGCGCGGCGCCCGCCGCATCCGGCCTTTGACGGCTCGGTGACGGAGCCGCTACGTTCGGGTGATGGACATCCTGCGCTACGTGGCCTTCAGCACCGATCCCCTGGGCGGCAACCCGGCGGGCGTCGTGCTGGACGCCGCGGGCCTCGACGAGGCCACCATGGGCGCCGTCGCGGCGGAGGTCGGTTACTCGGAGACGGCCTTCGCCGTGGCCCGCCCGGACGGGGCGCTCGACATCCGCTACTTCAGCCCGAAGGCCGAAGTGCCCTTCTGCGGCCACGCCACCATCGCCACCGCCGTCGCCCACGCCCACCGGCACGGCGTCGGCGAGCTGCTGCTGCACACCCGGGCCGGCCAGGTCCCGGTGACCACCTCGACGCGCCCGGACGGGTCGATCGCCGCCACCCTGGTGAGCGTCGAGCCGCGCACGGCGGAGATCGACGACGCCGATCTCGCCGAACTCCTCGCCGCTCTGCGCTGGTCCGCCGCCGACCTCGACCCCGCCCTGCCGCCCCGGCTCGCCTACGCCGGCGCCTGGCACCCGGTCGTCGCCGCCGGCAGCCGCGCGCGCCTGGCCGGCCTCGACTACGACATGGCCGCGCTGGACGCCCTGATGGCGCGCCGCGAGTGGACCACCATCGCCCTGGTGCAGCGCGAGAAGGACACCGTCTTCCACGTCCGCAACCCCTTCCCGCCCGGCGGCGTGGTCGAGGACCCGGCCACCGGCGCGGCGGCGGCCGCCTTCGGCGGCTACCTCCGCACCCTCGGCCTCGTCGACACCCCCGCGGTGCTGACGATCCACCAGGGAGTGGACATGGGCCGCCCGAGTCTCCTGACCGTGGGCGTCCCGGCCGACCCGTCCAGCGGCATCGAGGTGACCGGCACGGCGGTCTCCATCGACTGAGCGGGACCGGCGGCTACCGGCCGCCGCCCCCGGACACCTCCAGGACGACCCCGATCTCCACCGGCGCGTCGAGCGGCAGGATGTTCATGCCGACCGCGCCGCACGCGGGGCGGACCGCCGCCCCGAAGAGACCGGCGAGCAGCTCGCCGGCGCCGGCCACCACCCCCGTCCGTCCGGCGCAACCGGGCGCGGAGGGCACGTAGCCCACCACCTTCACCGCCCGCGACGTAGACATGTGCGCCGCTGCGCACGGCGGGCGCGTAGGCGCCCTTGGGGGCGCTCACCTCCGGCAGCCGCAGACCGAGCGCGGCGAGCCGCCGGCGGACGTCAGTGGCCATGGCCCCTCCTGATGACCCGGACGACGAGGCCCATCGTCCGCCGGGCACCGCGCAGGCGCCGAGCGCGCCGCACCCCGATCAGTCGTCAAGAGCGCGCGGATCGATCAGGAATCGAGAAGCGCCGTCGCCGGAGCCGCCCCTAACCTGCTGTTATGGACATCACCATTCGCACGACCGCCCTCCCGCACGACGACCCGGACGCCTCCCTCGCCTTCTACCGCGACGTGCTCGGCTTCGAGGTCCGCAGCGACGTCGGACAGGGCAGGATGCGCTGGATCACGGTCGGACCGGCCGGTCAGCCCGACATGTCGATCCTCCTCGCACCGCCGGCCGCCGACCCGGGCATCACCGAGGACGAGCGCCGCACCATCACCGAGATGATGGCCAAGGGCACCTACGGCTGGATCCTGCTGGCCACCCCGGACCTCGACGCCACGTTCGAGAAGGTGCAGGCCGGGGACACCGAGGTCGTACAGGAACCGACCGAGCAGCCCTACGGCATCCGCGACTGCGCCCTGCGCGACCCCGCGGGCAACCTGATCCGCATCCAGGAACTCCGCTGAGCCGGGCGACGGAGCCGTCCGCAAAAACCGCGCGAAAGAGCCGTGCGTGATGGGGGAGGGTGCTCTCATGTGCCAGTCCGAGTGGCGGCGGGCCCGCGTCGAGGCCCAGCGCCTGGCCGATCTCGCGCGGCTGCGCCGTGTCCGCGACCGCATCGACCGGGAGTACGCGCGGCCGCTGAACGTGGAGGCGCTGGCCCGCGACGTGAACATGTCCGCCGGGCACCTGAGCCGGCAGTTCCGGGCGGCCTACGGGGAATCGCCGTACTCGTACCTGATGACCCGGCGCATCGAGCGCGCGACGGCGCTGCTGCGGCGCGGCGACCTCAGCGTCACCGAGGTCTGCTTCGCGGTGGGCTGCGCGTCGCTGGGCACCTTCACCACCCGCTTCACCGAGCTGGTCGGCATGCCGCCCGGAGCGTTCCGGCGCCAGGCGGCGGCGACGGCGGCGGCAGAGCCCGCCGGTGCCGCGGGCCCGGCCCCGCAGCGCGAGGCGGGCGCCGCGATCACGGTGGACACGGTGGAGGGCATGCCGGCGTGTGTGGCGAAGCAGGTGACGAGACCGGTCAGGAATCGAGAAGCCCCGGCCGCGGGGCAGCCCCTAGCGTGAGAACCATGACAGCCACCACTCCCAGCCCGGCAGCGACCTCCCTCACCACCGTCACCCTGGAGGCGGCGGACCCGGAGGCGGCCCACCGCTTCCACACCGCCTTCGGCGTGGCCGAGCACGTACGGGTGCGCCCGTCCACCGCCGACTCCACCGGTTTCCGCGGCTTCACCCTGGCCCTCACGGTGTCCGGGCCGGCCACCGTCGACGGCTTCCTGGACGCCGCGGTCAGCGCCGGCGCCACGGTGCTGAAGCCCGCCGCGAAGTCGCTCTGGGGCTACGGCGGCGTCGTCCAGGCCCCGGACGGGACGATCTGGAAGGTCGCGACCTCGGCGAAGAAGGACACCGGGCCGGCCACCGGACGGATCGACGAGCTCGTCGTCCTGCTCGGCGTCGAGGACGTCAAGGCGGTCCGGCGCTGCTACGTCGAGCGGGGCCTGACCGTGGCCAAGAGCTTCGGCGGCACGTACGCCGAGTTCGCCTCCGCCGGATCCGGCCCGCTCAGGCTGGCGCTGTACAAGCGCCGCGCCCTGGCCAAGGACCTCGGTGTCCCCGCCGAGGGCGCCGGCTCGCACCGCGTCGTCCTCGGCGGCGCCGCCGGCCCCTTCACCGACCCCGACGGCTTCGTCTGGGAGACCGCGCCCCCGCTCACCGCCACGCCGTCCTGACGTCCCGCCCCGCCCCTCCCCGCCCCCTCACCCCAGCACCGTACGAGAGGAAAGCCGCCATGCCCACGAAGCCCTCCGCCCAGACCCCCGACACCGCCGCCGAGCGGCACGAGGCGTTCACCGCCGAGGAACGGGCCGCGATGAAGGCCCACGCGCAGGAGCAGCGCAAGACGGCCGCGCGGCGCGGTCTGTCCCGGGCGGAGAAGGAGGCGGCGGCGGAGCGCGACGTGCTCGCCAAGATCGCCGAGTTGCCGGAGGCGGACCGGGTCCTCGCCGAGCGGGTCCACGACATCGTCAGGGCCGCCGCCCCGGACCTCAGGGCCAAGCTCTGGTACGGGATGCCCGCGTACGCCCGGGACGGCAAGGTCGTCTGCCACTTCCAGAGCGCCGAGAAGTTCGGGACGCGGTACGCCACGCTCGGCTTCAGCGACCAGGCGGCGCTCGACGACGGCGCCGTGTGGCCGACCGCGTACGCCCTGAAGGAGCTGACGGAGGCCGGGGAGCAGCGCATCGGCGCGCTCGTCAGGAAGGCCGCCGGCTGAGGCCGCCGGGGCGGACCGGCGGCGGAGGCGGCCGGGCCGTCAGCGCCACAGGTCCCGGCTCGCGCAGACGTGCGCGCCCATGTTCCGCTCCATCATGAGCAGGGCCGCCTCAGCGAGGTCCTGGTGGATGTGCGCCACGGCGTCCCTGGGGACGATCACCTCGAAGTGGCGGATGTGGGCGTCGAGGGCCGAGTAGAGCACGCACTGCTCGGTCACCTGGCCGCACAGGACGAGCCGCCGGATCCCCTGCTCGTGGAGCAGATACGTCAACGGCGTCTCGAAGAAGATCGAGTGGCGTGCCTTGAGCACGAAGAGCGAGCGCGCGTCGGGCCGCACCGGGTCGACCAGGTCCGCGTGCGGCCCCGCCAATGCCCGGTCCAGCAGTTCGCCGTGGTGCGAGCGCCACTCGCCGAAGTTGTCGTTGACGTAGACGACCGGCGCCCCGCGCTCCCGCGCACGCCCCAGCAGGGTGGTCAGCACCGGCACGACCGCTGTCGCCGAGGGGAGCAGCAGCTCCGCGTCCTTGTGGTCGTACGTGTTGATCATGTCGATGACGATCAGCGCGGTCTTGTCCATACCACCACCGTGCCACCTCCAGCCCCCCGCTCACCGGTCGTGCCGTTGGCGGCGCAGGCCCGTCTCGATCGCGTGCGTCAGCACGCGCGCGGCCACGCCCACGAGCAGCAGACCGCCCGCCATCTGGAGCATGGTCAGGATCCGCCCCGCCTGCGAGCGGGGGACGATGTCGCCGAAGCCGACGGTGGCGAACGTGGTGAGGGCGAAGTACAGGGCGTCCGTCCTGGTCAGCGGCTCGTTGAACGAACCGGGCACGGAGCGGTCCAGGAGGAAGTAGGCGACGGCGAAGAGCAGCAGGAAGAGCGGCAGCGTGACCGCCAGCGCCTCGACCGCCCTGAGCCGGGGGTAGGGGGAGCGCGCGATGACCGCCACCTCCCACCCGAACAGCGTCACCGCGGCCAGCAGGCCGAGCACGAGCGCGACCGACGTCAGGTCCGTGCCGCGGTCCTCCAGGGGCAGCAGGTAGTACGCGGCGACGAGCCCGGACGCGACGAACACGGCACGGGAGACGACCGTGACGGCCACCCGCCGGGACCGCCGCCGGTGCCAGTCCTCCCGCGGCGGACGCCCCGGCCCGGCCGGGTCCGGGGCGTCGGGAGGCACTGAGCCGCTCATCGGTCTTCCTTTCGCTCCGGCGGGCGACGTGCCCCGGTCCGAGGCCGCGCGCAGGCCCGGCGCCGTCCGTGACGCCGGGTAGGGACGCCGGGTACGCGTGGTTCGGCAGTGTACGAGCGACCCGGGGCGGATTCCGGCAGGCGGGCGTGGAGCCGGGCGCCGTCCCGCGTGCCGCGCGTGCGAGCCCCCGGCCGGGTGCTGCAATGGCCGAGGTGGTCGGCCACCGATTCCCCCGGCCGCCCGACGGCTGCTCGCCGACGAGGAGTCCCACGTCCCCGGGCCGTGCGCGGCCGCCATCTGGCCGACAGTGAGGAAGGACGCCGTGACGGAGCCGGGCCCGTCCGCCGCACCCGCCCCGGCCGCGCGGCCGGAGGAGGCGGACCGGCTGCGGGAGCTGTTGCGCACCCCCGCGTACCGGCGGACCCTCGCGCTCTGCGCGGTCATCGGCGTCCCGGTGTCCCTGGCGGCCTTCTGGTTCCTCGCCGGACTCCATGAGCTGGAGCACGCGCTGTGGTCCGCGCTGCCGGGCGCACTGGGGTGGCGCCCGCCCCCGTGGTGGTGGCCGCTGCCGCTGCTGGCGGTGGCGGGCGTCGCCGTGGGCCTCGTCGTGCGGCGCCTGCCGGGGGCGGGCGGACACGTTCCCGCCGCCGGGCTCCAGGCGTCCGGGTCCGCCGCCGACCGGGCGGGAAGGCTTACGCATCCGTGACGTCGTGGCGTCGCGGAGCCCGCGGACGGGGTCGCGGCCGTACGGTCGGGGCATGCAGATCCTGGTCACCGGAGGCGCGGGCTTCATCGGCTCGCACGTCGTGAACACCTTCACCGCCGCCGGGCACGGAGTGCGCGTGCTCGACTCGCTGGCGCCCGCCGCGCACGGCACGGCTCCGCCGGTCCCCGCCGGGACGGACTTCCGGCGCGGGGACGTCCGTGACGCGGCGGCCGTGCGCGAGGCGCTGCGCGGCGTGGACGCGGTCTGCCACCAGGCGGCGATGGTGGGCCTTGGCAAGGAGTTCGGCGACGCCCCCGGCTACGTGGGCTGCAACGATCTCGGGACCGCGGTGCTGCTGGCCGGCATGGCCGAGGCCCGGGTGCGGCGGCTGTTGCTGGCGAGCTCCATGGTCGTCTACGGGGAGGGGCGCTACGCGTGCCCGTCCCACGGCGTCGTACGGCCGGGGCCGCGCCGGGTGGCCGACCTGGAGGCGGGGCGCTTCGAGCCGCCCTGCCCGCACTGCGGCGAGCCGCTCGCGGCCGGTCCGGTGACCGAGGACGCGCCGCTCGATCCGCGCAACGTCTACGCCGCCACCAAGGTCGCGCAGGAGCACCTCGCCGCCGCGTGGGCGCGTGCGGCGGGCGGGCGGGCGGCCGCGCTGCGCTACCACAACGTGTACGGGCCCGGCATGCCGCGCGACACCCCCTACGCGGGCGTCGCCTCGCTGTTCCGGTCGGCGCTGGAGCGCGGTGAGGCGCCGTCGGTGTTCGAGGACGGGGGTCAGCGGCGGGACTTCGTGCACGTGGGGGACGTGGCCGAGGCCAACCTCGCGGCCCTGCACGGGCTGGGCGAGGCGAGGGAGGGAAGCGCGCGGGCGTACAACGTCGGCAGCGGCGAGCCCCACACCGTGGGCGAGATGGCCGCCGCCCTGGCCCGGGCGCACGGCGGGCGGGCGCCCGTCGTCACGGGGCGCTACCGGCTCGGCGACGTCCGCCACATCACCGCCTCCTCGCGCAGACTGCGCGAGGAACTGGGCTGGGAGCCGCGGGTCAGCTTCGCCGAGGGGATGGCGGGGTTCGCGACGGCCGCGCTGCGAGCCGGCTGAGCCGGCTGAGCCGGGTCGGTGCGGGTCGCCCGCCGACGCTGCTCCCGGCCGGCGGGTCGCCCGGACGGCGGCGGGGAGCCGGACCCTCGATATCAGGCGGCGGCCGGCAGGCGGATCCGCGGTGTCAGGCGGCGGCGGGCGGCCGGATCCGCGGTGTCAGGCGGCGGCGGGCGGACCCTCGGTATCAGGCTGCGGCGGGCAGGCGGACCTCGAAGCGGCAGCCGCCGGGGACGTTGGAGACGGCGGCGCGGCCCTGATGGGCCTCGACGATCCCCCGGACGATCGCCAGGCCCAGACCCGCGCCGGCCGGCGGTGTCCGCGCGTCGGTGCCGCGCCAGCCGGTGTCGAAGACGCGGGGCAGGTCCTCCGGGGGGATGCCGCCGCAGCCGTCGGTCACCGACACGACGACGCTGTCCGCCTCCCGGCGTGCGGAGACGGCGACCGTGCCGTCGGACGGCGTCCGGCGGATGGCGTTGACGAGCAGATTGGCCAGGACCCGGGACATCTCGCGGCCGTCCACCTCGACGGGCACCGGCTCGACCCGGTCGCCGACGATCGACACGCCGTGCTCCCTGGCGAGGGCGTCGGCGCCGGCGAGCGCGTCGCCGACGAGGTCGTAGACCGAGACCCGGGTGATGTTCAGGGCGAGGACGCCGGCCTGGATGCGGGAGAGCTCGAAGAGGTCGCCGACCATGCCGCTCATGCGTTCCACCTCCGCGCGGATGCGGGCGTGGTACACGCGCGGATCGCCGGCCACCCCGTCCTCCAGGGCCTCCGCCATGGCCTGGAGCCCGGCGAGCGGGGTGCGCAGGTCGTGCGAGATCCAGGCGACCAGTTCGCGCCGGGAGGTCTCCAGGGCCCGCTCCCGTTCACGGGACGCGGCGAGCTTCGCGCCGGTGGCGGCGAGTTCGCGGCTCAGCTCGGCGAGTTCGGCGGTGGGCGCCGCGGCGGGCGGGGTGAACAACCCGTCGTCCCCCAGGGAGCGGGTGGCCTCGGCCAGCGCCCGGCTGCCGCTCACGACCCGCCGGCCGAGCGTGAGCGCCACCGCGAGGGAGACGACCGCCGCCATCAGGCAGACCATCGTCACGACCCACAGATCGTGGTCGGACAGCAGCATCGCCCAGGACACCAGCAGGGTTCCGGCGAGCATGGCCGCGACCGTGACGGCGGCCACCGCGGCTAGGGACAACGCGACGGAGCGGTCGCGCAGCAGCCGCAGCAGGCCCAGGCCGAGGAGGCCGGCTCCGGCCGCGCCGGCGGCCGCGTAGAGCGCGATGAGGAGGGTGTCACGGACCATCGACGGCCTCCGTCGGTCGCGGCGGCGGGTCGAAGCGGTAGCCCACGCCCCATACGGTGCTGATCAGACGGGGGTGCGCCGGGTCGTCCTCGACCTTCTCGCGCAGGCGGCGGACGTGGACGGTGACGGTCGACAGGTCGCCGAACTCCCAGCCCCACACCTCGTGCATCAGCTCCTCCCGGCTCGTCGCCCGGCCCGGATGCCGCAGGAAGTATTCCAGCAGGTCGAACTCCCGCGTGGTCAGGCGGAGTTCCGCTCCGTGGCGGGCGGCGCGGCGCGCCTGGGGGTCCAGGGTGAGCGGGCCGGCGCCGAGCGGGGCCGCGGCCGGTCCCGGGCGGCCGGAGCCGGCCGCCCCGGTGCGGCGGAGCACCGACCGCACCCTGAGCACCAGTTCACGGGGGCTGAAAGGTTTGGTGATGTAGTCGTCGGCGCCGACCTCCAGGCCGAGGATGCGGTCCTCCTCGTCGCCCCGCGCCGTCAGCATGATCACGGGGAGCGGACCGTGCTCGCGCAGGAGCCGGCAGACCTCAAGGCCGTCCATGCCGGGCAGCATCAGGTCCAGCACCACCAGATCGGGCGGCCGGGCGGCCGCCCGGGCCACGGCGGAGGGCCCGTCGGCGGCCACGTCGACGGCGAATCCCGCCCGGTCCAGATAGCCGGTGACCACCTCGGAGACGGTGGGGTCGTCGTCCACGACGAGTACGCGTTCCACACCGCCGAGTCTCGCACCGGCGTCCGGCCGCCGGCCCGGGCGGCGCGTGACGTCAGCACTCCGTAAGATCGCCGAATCCCTTATGTCGCTCTTGTCCCCGTAGGGTGACTGGAGTGATCGAGACCTCCCCCTGTGCACCCGCCCCCGTGGACGTGGTGCTGCCCTGCCTCGACGAGGCCGAGGCCCTGCCGTGGGTGCTTGACCGCATCCCCGCCGGATGGCGCGCGATCGTCGTCGACAACGGTTCGACCGACGGCTCGGCGGACATCGCCCGCGCCCGCGGAGCGCACGTGGTGCACGAACCGCGCCGCGGCTTCGGCGCCGCCTGCCACGCGGGCCTGACCGCCGCCACCGCGGACGTCGTCTGCTTCTGCGACTGCGACGCCAGCCTCGACCCGGCGCTCCTGCCGGCCGTGGCCGGGCCCGTCCTCGACGGCTCGGCCGATCTCGTCCTGGGCCGTCGCAGGCCCGTCACGCGCCGCGCCTGGCCCCCGCACGCCCGCCTGGCCAACCTGGAGCTGGCCCGGCTGATCCGCCGGCGCACCGGACTGCGCCTGCACGACCTCGGCCCGATGCGCGCCGCCCGCCGCGAGCCGCTGCTCGCCCTCGACCTGACCGACCGCCGTTCCGGCTACCCGCTGCAGACCGTCGTGCGGGCGGCCGACGCCGGCTGGCGGGTGACGGAGACCGACGTGCCCTACCGCCCGCGGGCGGGCCGCTCGAAGGTCACCGGAACCTGGCGCGGCACCTGGCAGGCGGTACGCGACATGCGCGCCGTCCTCGCCGAGCGGCCCCCCGCCCCCGCGGTCCCCGGGACCGCCGCCGGAGCCCGCCGATGAGCGTCCCGCTGCTGGCCACCGTGCTGGTCATCGCCAAGGAACCCGTGCCCGGCCGGGCCAAGACCCGCCTCACCCCGCCCTACACGGCCCGGGAAGCGGCCGCACTGGCCGAGGCGGCCCTCGCCGACACCCTGCACATGGTGCGCCACGTGCCGGCCCGACGCCGCCTCCTGGTGCTCGACGGCGCTCCCGGCCCCTGGCTGCCGCCCGGCTTCGACGTCGCCGCCCAGTCGGCCGGCGGCCTGGACGAGCGGATCGCGGCCGCGTTCGGTCTCTGCGGCCCCGGACCGGCGCTCCTCGTCGGCATGGACACCCCCCAGCTCACCACGGACCTCTTCGAGGGCGTCGGCCGCGCGGACCACGACGCCTGGTTCGGGCCGGCCGCCGACGGCGGGTTCTGGGCCCTGGGCGCCGCCGAGCCGGAGCGCGCCGCGACCCTCGTGCGAGGCGTGCCGATGTCCACCGGCCGCACCGGCGCCGTCCAGCGCCGCCGGCTCACCGAGGCGGGGCTCAGGGTGAGCGACCTGCCGGTGCTGCGCGACGTGGACACCGCAGCCGACGCCGCCGAGGTCGCCGCCCGCTGCCCGGCCGGCTCGCGGTTCGCCGCCGCCCTGGCCGCGCTGACGGAGACCGGCCGGTGAGCGGGATGCCGTACGACACGGACCCCGCCCCCGCCCGCCGCCCCACGGACCCCGCCCCCGCCCGCCGCCCCACGGACCCCGCCCCCGCCCGCCGGAGCACGAGCGCCGCCGTCCGGCGCCGTCCGCGCACCGCGGCCGCGGGGCCCGCGGGGCGGCAGGAGCCGGACGGGCCCGTCGCCGGGCCGTGGATCGACGACCCCTACGCCCACGCCCTGGGCACCGGGCGCGGCCCGCTCTATCTGCGCCGCCTGTTCCCGCCGGCCCCTCCGCACGCGGCGGCGGGGGAGGGGAGACTCCTGCCGCTGGACGTCGAACGCTGGTGCGCCGCCCCCGACGCCGTCGACACCGGCGTCCTGGACCGCTGCACCGGGCCGGTCCTCGACGTCGGCTGCGGACCGGGACGCCTGGTCGCGGCACTGGCCGCCCGGGGCGTACGGGCGCTCGGCGTCGACGTCAGCCCGGCCGCGGTGGCCCGCACCCGGCGCCGCGGCGGCACGGCACTGCGCCGGTCGGTCTTCGACCGCCTGCCCGGCGAAGGCCGTTGGGGCACCGTCCTGCTGATGGACGGAAACGTCGGGATCGGCGGCGACCCGGTCGCCCTCCTCGCCCGGCTGCGCACCGTGGCCGCGCCCGGCAGCCGGCTGCTGGCGGAGGCCGCCCGGGGCGACGTGGACGAACACCTCACCGTCCGCGTCGAGGACGCCCACGGCCGGCACGGCCGTCCCTTCCCCTGGGCCCGCCTCGGCGCCACCGCACTGCGCCGGGCCGCCGAGACCGCCGGCTGGAGCGTCACCGACCGGTGGACCGCACAGGAGCGCCCGTTCCTCGAACTGCGCCGTCCTCCGCCTCCAGGCCGCCCCACGGCCGCCGGGAGGCACGGACACCCATGAGCGCCACCGCCTCCCAAGAGCCCCGCCGCCCGGCCCCCGTACGGCGCACGGCCCGCGTCCCCACCGCCGTCACCGCGCTGCTCCTCGCCGCGCTCACCGCCGTCGTCGCCGACACCGTCCGGGCGGGCGACAACGAGAGTGACCCCGGCCGCCTGCTGGCCGGATACGCCGTCGCCTGGGCGCTGTTCGCCGCCGCGGCGTGGACCGTGCGCAAGGTGCCGGAGCGCGCCGCGGCCGTCCTCGTCCTCGCCGGCGCCGCCGCCGTCGCGGTGGCCGCGCTCGCCGCGCCGCCCCGCACCAGCACCGACATGTACCGCTACGCCTGGGACGGCCGGGTCCAGGCCGCCGGCCTCTCCCCCTACGCCCACCCGCCCGCCGCACCCGAACTCGCCCCACTGCGCGACGACTGGCTCTTCCCCACCGGCGCCTCGTGCCGGGGCTGGGGACTGACCCGCACGCGCGAGGGCCTGTGCACCCGCATCAACCGTCCCACCGTCCCCACGATCTACCCGCCCGTCGCCGAGGGCTGGTTCTTCGCCGTCCACCTCCTGTCACCGCCGGGAAGCCGTCACAAGCCGCTCCAGGCCGGCGGCGCCGTCCTGGCGTTCGGCACCACCGCCGCACTGCTGGCCGTGGGACGCCGCCGTGGCGACCCGCACCGGGCCCCGGCCCGCGCCGCCCTGTGGGGATGGTGTCCGGCCGTCCCGTTCGAAGCGGTCGACAACGCCCACGTCGACACCCTCGGCGTCCTGCTCACCGTGCTGGCCCTCGGCACGGCCACCGCCGGCGCCCGGCGCGGCGCCCTCCTCGGCGCCGCCGTCGCCGTGAAACTGCTCCCCGTGCTGGCACTGCCCGGCGCCCTGTCCGGGCAGCGCGGCCCGGCGCGGACGGCGCGCACGGTGGCGGCCCTGCTCGCCGTGGTCGCCCTCGCCTACCTGCCCTACGTCATCGCCTCCGGCGCCGGCGTGCTGGGCTACCTGCCCGGCTATCTGGCGGAGGAGGGCTACCAACCCGGTGACGTGCACCGCTTCGCCCTGCTCCGGCTGCTGCTGCCGGACGCCGCGGCCGAGGCGACCGCGGTGGTGCTGATCGTCCTGACGGCCTTGTACGTGTGGTGGCGCGGCGACCCGGACCGCCCCTGGCGCGGCGCCCTCCTGCTGACCGGAACCGCCTTGCTGCTGATGTCGCCCGCCTACTCCTGGTACGCGCTGCTCGTCGTCGGCCTCGTCGCCCTCGACGGCCGCTGGGAGTGGCTCACCGTCGCCCTCGCCGGCGCCGTCCTCTACCTCGGCGGCCGGCTCCTGCCCGGCTTCCCCCTGCAGTCGTGGGCGTACGGCACGGCCGCCGTGTGCGTCGGCCTCGGCGCCTGCCTGCGCGCCCGCCCGGCACGGCCGCCGTCCGGCTCCGCCCCCGGCCCGCGCGGGTCCGCCCGGGCGCCGACTCGGCCGTCCGGCTGACGGCGTACGACCGCACCCGTGCCGGAGGGGGCCCGCCGTCCGGGCCCGTGGCAGCGTGTGAGCGCCCGCCGTGCCGGACCCCGTTGTCAAGAGCCCGCCGTGTGCCGGACCGCGCCCCGCCGGAGGGCCGTGGTGCCCGGGGCACGCCCACAGAGGAGGAGACGGCCGGTGGACCGTGACGGACGGCAGCACCCGAACCCGCCCGCCGGGCGGACCGGGACACGGCGCAAGCGTCTGCGACAGCACCTCCGGCAGGCGCGCGCGGCCACGGCGCGCCTGGCCGGCCGGGCCGCCGCGAGTGCCCGGGCCGTCGCACTCCGGGTGCGCCGGACCCCACCGCCGCCGGGCCCGTTCCGCCCCGGCTTCTGGCGCAGCCCCCTGCGCGGGCCCTGGCTCACCTCCGTCTTCGGCCTGGTTCTGCTGGCCGGCCTCCCGCTGATCTTCGTCACCGGCCTGCTCTCGTACGCCGCCTACAACCCGGGGCTCGGCCCGCTCAAACGACCAGACCCCCGACAAGGGGATCCTGGGCTTCTACCTCTTCGACTGGCCCACGCACCCCTACTGGCTCTACCGGCTCACCCAGGGCGTCCACGTCACACTCGGCGTGGCCCTCGTGCCGGTGCTGCTGGCCAAACTGTGGTCCGTCATCCCCCGACTCTTCGCGTGGCCCCCGGTGCGCGGCGTCGCCCACGGCCTGGAACGCCTCTCCCTGCTCCTGCTGGTGGGCGGGGCCGGCCTGGAGTTCGTCACGGGCATCCTCAACATCCAGCTCCTCTACGTCTTCCCGGGCTCCTTCTACACCCTGCACTTCTACGGCGCCTGGGTCTTCATCGCCGCCTTCGCCGTCCACGTCGCCCTCAAGCTCGGCCGGATGACACGCGCCCTGCGCTCGCGCGCCCCGGCCGCCGAACTGCGCACCGGTCTCGCCGCCACCCGGCCCGAACCCCCCGACCCCGATCACCTGGTGGCGGCCGCCCCCCGGCCGCCGACCATGACCCGGCGCGGCGCGGTCGGCATGGTGGGGGCGGGATCACTGCTCCTGCTCGTGGTCACGGCCGGACAGAGCATCGGCGGCCGACTGCGCGCGAGCGCCCTGCTCGCGCCGCACGGCCGCGACCCGGGCAGCGGCCCCGACGGCTTCCAGATCAACAAGACGGCGGCCGCCGTCGGCATCACCCGCGCGCAGCTGGGTCCCAGCTGGCGGCTGGAGGTCCGCAGCCACGGCCCCTCCCTGATCCTCACCCGCGCGCAGCTCCTCGCCCTGCCCCAGCACGCGGCCGCGCTGCCCATCGCCTGCGTCGAGGGCTGGTCCACCGCCGACCAGCACTGGAGCGGCCCGCGCCTGACGGATCTGGCCGCCCTGGCCGGGCTGCCCCACAGCGGCAGCGTCCTGGTGGAATCCGTCCAGCCGCCGGGTCCCTACAGCTCGGTGGTGCTGCGCGGCAACCAGATCCACGACCACCGCGCGCTGCTGGCCCTGCGCGTCAACGGCGCGGACCTCTCCATCGACCACGGCTTCCCCGCCCGCGTCATCGTCCCGGCCAACCCCGGGGTGAACAACACCAAGTGGGTGCACCGGCTCACCTTCAGGACGTGACCATGGTCCGCCGCGCGCGCTGGTACGGCGCCACCCCCCTGCACCTGCTGGTCCTGGTGTGCTCCCTCGCCCTCACCGGCTACGCCATGGTGCGCCTGTTCGCTGTCCGGCCCCTCGCCGTCGCCCTCTGGTTCGTCGGCGCGGCCGTCGTCCACGACCTGATCCTGCTGCCGCTGTACTCGCTGGCCGACCTGACGGCCCTCGCCGTGCTGCGGCACCGCACCCCGGGCGTGCCGCGGCTGCCGTGGATCAACCACCTGCGCGTGCCCGCCTTCCTCTCCGGTGTGCTGCTGCTCGTCTGGTTCCCCCTGATCTTCGCCCTGCCCTCGCCCTACCCCGGCGCCACCGGGCTGTCCGCCGACGTCTACCTGGGACGATGGCTGGCCATCACCGGTGCGCTGTTCGGCGTGTCCGCCGTGTCCTTCGCGCTCGGCGTGCGCCGGGCCCGCCGACGGGACTAGCCCGTCAGCGGCAGGAAGATCGTCGACACGATCGTCAGCCGGTTGATCACGCCGTTCTGCTCGCCGGACGCGAGCGAGGAGTAGCTCGCGAAGGCCCGCCGGGCCGCGTCCTGGAGGGCCTCCACATCGGTGAGGACCAGTCGGCCGGCGTGCTGGAACTCCCGGGCGAGACGCTGGCGCTCCTCGGGGAAGGCGCGGTTCAGCATCCTGCGCGTGAAGGTCTCGTCCGTCACTTGCAGATAGGGCAGGAGGGTGCGGTGCAGCAGCGCGGCGCGCCGGCGCAGCCGCGCCGGCCGGTAGACCTGCTCCGGACGGCGCTTGTCGAACATCTCGTCCTCCAGGTCCTCCACCAGGATGAGGTCCGCCACGGCGGCACGGCGGAAGGTCTCCAGGGCCTCCTGGAGCAGCAGGAAGAGCAGCGCCGCGGTGTCCGGCGGCGCCTCGTGCCGCAGCCGTGCGAGGAGACTGTCCACGGGGCCGGCCGGCTCCGCGTGGAGCGTGACCAGGTGCCGTTCGGTCACCAGGGCGTGCACGTGCGGCCGCGATCCGGGTGCCGGCCCTGGGCAGGCGCCAGGCGCGCTCGCAGACCCGGGCCATGGCGCGGCTGAAGCTGGTCGCGGAGAGCAGGGTCACCAGCAGGCCGACCACACCGGTCGTCTCGCGCAGGCTCTTGCCGGCGGGATCGGCCAGCACCTGCCGCAGCTCCTCGTCCGTCGGCGCGGTGAGGCCGAACATGGCGCTCAACGACTTCAGGAGATCGTCGCGCACGCTCTGCGGGGCGAAGGCGGCGACGGCGAACAGCAGGGGCACCGAGGCCAGGAACGCCTGGGCGGCCAGCCGGGTGCCCGCGTCCAGTAGGTTCGCGGAGAGCAGGCGGTTCGTCAGCTCGGTGACGATGGGGAAGCGCCGGCCGGCGGACAGCCGCAGACGCGTCAGTCGTCCCGCCACCGTCACCCGCCCCTCGTCGTCGCGTTCCGTGCCCTGCCGTCGAGGGCCAGTCAACGAGCCCGGCCCGGCGGGAGCGAGAGATGCCGGCCCGATCGGGCGCACGGCCGCGCGGCCGGGGGTCAGAGGCCGGCTCCGCGTCCGGAGCGCCGCCCCTGGGCGTGGGGGCCGAACCAGTCCAGGCAGAGCACGGTCGCGTCGTCCTCCAGGTGCTCGCCGCAGACGTCCGTGACCGCGGTGGTCAGGGCCCGTACGACCTCGCGGGGGTGCTCGCTCGCGGTCTCGCGGATCAGGGCCGACAGGTCGACGGCCTCCGCCTCGCGTTCCTGCATGCCGTCGGTGTAGAGCACCAGGCGGTCGCCCGGGCGCAGGTCGGCGTCCTGCTCCTGGTGAGGTCCGTGGCCGGCCACGCCGAAGGGCAGATCGATGTCCAGGTGGAGTTCTTCGACCGTGTCGCCGCGCAGCCGCAGGGGCCAGAGGTGGCCGGCGTTGACGAGCCGGGCGCCGCTGCCGTCCAGGGCGATGCGCAGCAGCTGCCCGGTGGCGAAGGTGCGGCGGCCGTGGTCGAGCAGGGCCTGGTGCATCTGACGGGCCTGTTCGGCGAGGCCGCGGCCGGCCCGGCGGGCGCCGCGTGAGGCGTTGATGAGGAGGGTGGCCATCAGCGCGGCGTCGACGTCGTGGCCCATGGCGTCGGTGATGGACAGGTGCAGGGTGTCGTGGTCGAGGGTGTAGTCGTAGGTGTCGCCGGCGATGCTGTCGGCGGGGACCAGGGCGCCGGCGAGGGAGAACTCGGGCGCGTCGCAGGAGGGGGCGGAGGGCAGGAGCTGGCGCTGGATCTCGGCGGCGAGGCTGACCGGGGTGGTGCGCTGTCCCCACTGGTAGAGGTCGGTGAAGCGGCGGTCGGCGACGATGATGTACGCCAGCGCGTGCGCGGCCTCCTCGACCTGCTTCAGCATCTCCTCCGTCACCCGGGGGAGGAACAGCTCCAGGACGCCGATGGCGTCGCCGCGGTTGGTGACCGGCGCCAGGACCCGTTCCCCGGAACCGCTGTCGGGCGCCCGTACCAGCTTCTGGCCGCGCAGGACCTGGTCGTAGACGCTGCCGGCCAGCGGGATCTGGTCGGCCCGCAGCCCCTGCTGGGTGACCGTGCTCTCGTCGACCCGCACCACCTTCCGGCCGGCGACGTCGACGAAGAGGAACGACACGTACCGTGCCCCGAAGCGGTCGCGCAGATTGCGCGCCACCACGTCCAGGGAGGCCACCGGCGCGGCGTTCTCCGCCGCGGCCAGAACCTCGGCCAGTCCGATGCGACCCTGCCTCATGCCGACCTCCGCGTGTCGACCCACCCCTTCCCCCCGGTCTCCCGGACATCACGGACGCGCGGCACGTGTCACACGCCCAGGCCGCACCCGCGGGTCCGCCGACGCACCGTCGCCGGACCCGCGGGAGGGCGGGTTCATCGTCTGCGCGGGGACCAGCCGGCGCCGACTCCGGACAGGTGCAGGGCCAGAGCGGTCAGCCCCAGCAGCATGACGTTCGTCGAAGTGAACACGTCGTTGGTGCCGAGGTCCGCCGCGTTGATCAGGAACGACACGAAGAACAGCACCGCCGCGATGATGCCGAGCATGAACGAGCTCCTTTCCGTAAGGGTGAAGCCCGTATGCCCGGCCTGCGGCCCCGCAGACACGGGAGCGGGAAAGCGGGGCGGACGGTCGCGGCGGGAAGTCCGCCTCGGCGGCGGCCGGTTCGGCCTCAGAGCCGCCAGGCCCGCAGCACCTCGGCGACGGCGTACACGCTCAGGCGGGCGTCCCGGACCTTGCGGATGAGGTCGGACAGGGCGCCGTACGGCGGGTCGATGCCCTCGCCCGACTGCTCCATGTACTGCGCGGCGACGAAGGCGGCGAACAGGCTGTTGCGGTGCGGCAGCGGCTCCAGGCGGGCGAGGGTGTGCAGGAGCGCCGCGGCGCGCCAGGCGGCGTCCGGATCGGCCGTCTCCAGCGTCGGCATCCTGGTCCTGTGCCGTGCGATGGCCGCGACCAGCGCCGAGTAGTCGGTCACCGTCACGTCCTCCTGCCCGAGGGCGGCCTCCTGGACGTCGAGCAGCCAGGAGACGTCGATGTGCAGGACCATCAGGCGGCCACGGCCCCGTCGTCACCGCGCTGGGCGGGCGGCACCTCGTCCGGGAACGCCTCGTCGAACTCCTCGCGCAGCCGGTCCGCCCAGGCGGTGGCCCCGGCGACGAACCGCTTGCGGTGCATCTCGCGCACGCCGAGATCGTGCAGGTACTGCTTCAGGCTCTTGCCCTCCGCCGCGGCGGCGGCGCGCACGCCTTCCATTTCCTCGTCGGAGAAGGACACATTCAGCGATGGCATACGGCCATGGTACCTACCTGGTACCTGGCCCGCCAGGCCGGACGGCCGCGAGCGTCCGGGGCACGTACGGAGCACGTCAGGGGCGCGTGCGGGGAACCGCGCCCCGCCCGCCCGGCGTCCTGGACGCAAACGGATCCGGAACGTCCGGAAGGCGCGCCCTCCCCATGTCCGCACCACACGACCGCACGCTGCCGCCGACGAGCGGGCGCCCACGACGCGGCGTCCTCGCCACGACCTTCACCGTCCTGCGGCAGCGCCGGCGAACCCTGGCGGGCGCGACGGCGCGCGTCGTCGGCCTGGCGGGCCTGACCGGGCTGCTGACCACCGCCGCGATCTGCGCCCTCGCCTGGCCCGTCTTCACCCGGATGCGCGACCAGCGCATCCGGTACCACCGCGCCGAGGAGCCCTACCCGCACGACCACACCGACCTGGCGTGGGTCGCCCTCTGCACGCTCCCGCTCTTCCTAGGGTGCTCCTGCTGGTGACGCGGCTCGCCCTGCCGCTGCGCCCCTTCGTGCGCACTCTCCTCGAACGAGCCACGGGCAACTTCTTCGCCGCCTACTACGCCGGCGTCCTCACCCCCGTCATCGTCGCCGTCCTGGCCACCGCGGCCCTGACGCTCCCGCTGACGTGCACGGCGTTCGCGGCCCTCCACGACCGCCTGCGGCCGCACCGCACCGCGTGAAGCGGCCGCACCGCACCGCGCGAAAAGGGCTGTGCGCGCCGCCGGTCCGGCTGGTAGCTTGCAGTCGACCGTGACGTCGCCGAAGGAGGTGAGACCACCATGAACGCTGTATCGAGGTGGATGCTCCCTCTCCCCGTCACGGTGCCCGGCTGATCCAGCCGTCGTCGGGAGCGCCTCTCCAACCAGGCACTTCCGAAAGGCGAACACCCATGAACACCGTGACGATCACACGGACCGCGCAGGACCGGTGGGAGGCCGTGGCCGACGACCGGATCGTCGGCGACGGCGACGTCTCGCGCCGGCCCGACGGACGGACCTTCATCAGCGTTGACGTATGGCAGGACGCCGTCTTCGAGCAGCTCGCCGCCGCGATGCTGGCAGACCTCTGCGCACCGCTCCACACCGTGGTCGGCGCGGCCGACCACGAACTGAGGTCGCGCTGGGAACGGCTCGGTTTCACCGCCGCGCGCCGCGAGTGGGAGTACGTCCTGCCCACCGACCCGCAGGCGACGGGACTCGGCGCACTGGCTCTCCCGCCGGGTGTCACCATCCTGCCCGCCGGTACGGCGGACGAGGTCCCGCTGCGTAGGCTGGACCGCGTGATCCGCGAGGAGGTCGAAGCCACCGTCGGCTGGCGTACCATGCCGGCCGAGGTGCTGCCCTGCCCGGCCGGGCCCCCGCCGGTGGACCCGGCGAAGTACGCGGTGGCGGTGCGGGGCGGCCAGTACGCCGGTCTGATCCGGGTGGCGCCGGTGCGGCGCCGGGCGCGGATCGGGCTGCTCGCGGTCCGGGCCGATCAGCGCCGGCACGGCATCGGACGGGCGCTGCTGGCCCACGCGCTGGGCGCGCTGCACCGGGACGGGATCGACTCCGCCTGGGCCGAGGTGGACGCGTCCAACACCGCGGCGATCGAGCTGGCCGAGGCGGCCGGCGCCCGGCGATCGAGCGGATACCTGGAGCTGGCACGGCCTTGAGTGCCCGCTCCCGCACCGAACACCATCACATCGAGAAGAGAAGTGAGACACCTTGGCGAGAACATCGAAGGGCCTGGAGCTGGAGGGCACCGTCCTCGAATGCCTGCGCAACGCCACCTTCAAGGTGGAGCTCCAGAACGGACACCACGTGCTCGCGCACATCAGCGGCAAGATCCGCAAGAACTACATCAGGATCCTCCCGTACGACCGCGTGCTCGTGGAGCTGAGCCCGTACGACCTGACCCGCGGCCGGATCCTCTACCGCTACCGCAACTGAGCGTCAGCGCAGCACCAGCAGGTCCATCCAACTGATCGCCCGCTCCTCGGGGTTCGCCGCCGCGGCCTCGCGGATGCGGGCGATTCCGCGAGCGTAGGCGGCGTCGCCGAGGGCGCGGAGCTTGGTGTCGGAGTCGCGGCGGAGACGGTCGGCCCAGGCGGCGAGGGTGGGCGCGGACTCCTGCGGGACGGAGCGCAGCGCGACCCGCCGGAAGCCGGCCGCGCCGAAGGCCGCCTCGACCCGTTCGACGGTGGGATAGCCGGCGACGCTGTCCGCGGTCTCCGGGAAGAAGCGGACCCGCAGGTCGCGCCCGCTCCGGCCGGGGAACGTGTTGCGGATCAGGACCGGGGCGCCGGGACGCAGCGCACGGCGCAGCTCGCGGGCGGCGGCGTCCAGATCGCCGAGGTGATGCACGACCGAGCCGAGCCACGCGGCGTCCGCGCAGGCGTCGGGGACGGGCAGGGACTCCGCGCGGCCGTCCAGCGCCCGGACGCCCGCGCCCGCCGGGATCAGGGCGCGCATCGCCGCCGCCGGTTCGACGGCCAGTACGCCCACTTGGAACCAGTCGTGGAACGCGGCGGCGAAGCCGCCGGTGCCCGCGCCGACGTCCAGGACGGTCATTCCGGCCGTGAGACGTGCTTCGTCGGCGACCGCCCGCCGCCAGGCGGTCAGACCCTCGCGGGGGATCTCCCGCGCCGCCCGGTACTCGGCGGCGGCCGCGGCGTCGTAGCTGGTCTCTGGCATGGCCCGTTCCCGTGCGGCGCGGTGGAGGAACCGGGACGGCGGCCGGCCGCGCACGGCGGGCGACGCCCCGGTCAGGACCGTATCCGCCCGCCCGGGAGGTTGTCTAGACCAGACGGCGCCGTCAGGACGGCGGAGCCGGGAGGGGGTTCTCGGCCAGCGCGCGTGCGGCGTGGACGAGGTTGGAGGCCATGGCCCGGCCGGTGGACGCCGCCCAGTCGTGGCCGCGGTCGTCGTCGAGGTAGTCGGGCCCGGGGCCGGGACCGAGGTGCCAGTACGTCCACGCCTGGCCGGGGATCGTGTAGCCGATGTCCGCGAGGGCGCCGCTGATCTCGCTGATGACGTGGTGGGCGCCGTCCTCGTTGCCGGTGACCACCACGCCCGCCACCCGGTTGTAGGCGACCGGGCGCCGCTGGTCGTCGGTCTCGCCGAGCATCGCGTCCATCCGCTCCAGCACCCGCTGGGCGACGGAGGAGGGACGGCCCACCCAGGTCGGGGAGGCGATCACCAGGATCCGGGACGCCAGCAGCTTCTCGTGCACCCGCGGCCAGTCGTCGCCGTCGCCCATGTCGGTCCGCACACCGGGCCTGAGATCGAGGTCGACCGCCCGCACGACGTCCACCTGTACGCCGTGCCCCTGGAGCGCCGTGATGACCGTGGCGGCCAGCGCCTCGGTGTTGGAGGGCTGCGGGGAGGGCTTGAGAGTGCAGTTGATCACCAGAGCGCGCATGGGAGACACCTTCCCCGCCGTCCGCGCTTCCATGAGCGGGCCACGCGACCGGTTCACTCCGCCGCACCAACGGCCGCGTGACCGGCTGCCGCGCCACGCGCTACGGGCGCCCCAGGCTCTTGCGGTGCACCGTCGAGCCGTGGCGGACCGTCATCCCCACCCGCAGGTACAGGGAGAGCGCGCCGGTCTCGGAGTGCGTGTCGAGGGTGCACGTCCGCCGGCCCTGCCGGTGGAAGGCGCGGAAGGCGTGCCGCAGCAGCAGCCGGGCGATGCCGCGGTCGCGGTGGTCACGGCGTACGGCGACCTGCTCGACGTAGCCCTCACCGGCCTCCGGCAGGTCCACCGAGAGCACCACACCGACCAGTTGGCCGTCGTGGAACGCCACGGCGGACATCTCGGGGGCGAACGTGGGACGGCGGACGGTGTGCCCCGCCCACTCCTCGAAGGACTCGCGCCGCTGCTGCCATGCGTCGAAGGCGTCCTCGACGAGCCGGTGCGCCTCGGGCCCGTCGCCCGGGCGGAAGAGCCGGACCGTGACGCCCGCGGGCGGTTCGGGCACCTCCGGTTCGTCGGGCATGGCGAACTCCAGCAGCCATGCGCTCACCATCGGCTCGTACCCGCGCGAGCGCAGCAGCGCCACGGCTCCCGCGTCGTCGTCGGGCACGGTCTGCGTGATCTGCTCGCTCCCCGCCCGGCGGGCACGGGCCTCGGCCCAGTCCAGGAGCGCCGCGCCCAGGCCCCGGCCGCGGTGCCGGGGGTGGACGTCGACCTCGGAGCGCCGGTTCACCCACGCGCGGGCGGCGAGCCGCCCCGCCGGGTCGTGGATCAGCAGGGTGTCCAGCTCCGGGTCGAGGCCCGGGCGGGCGAGGACGGCGGCTTCGCCGCCGGGGGCGGTCCGTACCCGGCCGTACAGCGCGCGCTCGCAGGCCGAGACGAGGTGCTGGACGGCGCCGGTGTCGTCGGCCGTCGCCGGACGGGCGCGATAGCCGGCGGGCACAGCCGGCACAGCCGGCAAGGACTCTGACATTCGGTGACACCCCCGGGACATGGAACCCGCCGCGGACCGGTGGCGGCGCACGCGCGGCACCGCGACAGTCTCGCGGTCGCCCCCCTTCGGATCAAGGCACGGGTGCGCACCCGGCCGCGGCCCCGGCGCCGGCCGCCGCCCGTGCCGGGGCGGTGCGGACGCGGGAACGGGGTACAAGGCACCCATGCACGCAGACGACCCGAACAAGAACGTCGAGGACTGGGTGACCGGTGCGGAACGGGCCACGGGACCCCAGCTCAGCTATCTGCACACGCTGGCCCGCGAGGCCGGCGAGGACATCCCGGAGGGACTGACCAAGGCGCAGGCGTCACAGATGATCGACCGCTTGCAACAGGCGTCCCCGCGCACCGCGGGGCAGGACCGCCGGCCGCCCGCCACGGACGGCGACGACCCCACTCGGTGAGGCCGCCGCCCCCGGGGCTCGTGCGGGACGGACGCCGCCGCCGGGGGCGGCCGGGCCGCTCGGGCCCTTGACGTACGCCCGTGCGCTCTTCGCCGGTGGTCACAGGAGGAGCGGGCGGGTGGCCGCGTAGCTCGCGGCGGCCAGGCCCCTGGGCTCCTCCTCGGGACGGGTCAGGTCCGCGACCAGTTCGGCGACGCAGCGGTGCCACAGACGCGCCCGGCGCAGCATCGCGTGGTCGCCCTGCCCGATCAGGACGATGCCCGCCCGGGTCTGCGGGCCGCGGGCCCGGCGGACGTACCGCAGGGAGGCGCCGGGGCTGGTCACGGTGTCGCGGCTGCCGTGCAGGACGACGATCCGCTTGCCCGCGAGGTGCACGGTGGGCTCGTCGGCCGGCACCCAGGGCGCCAGCGCCACGACGGCGCTCACCCTCGGGTGGGCGGCCGCGCGCAGCGCCGCCCGGCCGCCCATGGAGTGGCCGATCAGGACGACGGGAACCGGCCCGGCGAGCCGGTCGAGTTCGTCCAGGGCGCGGTAGGCGTCCTGGAGGGGGTCCTCCCGGTTCCAGCCCCGGTGCCGGTAGCGCACCTGGCCCAGGACGGCTTCGTCCGGACGGAGCGCCGAGCCGGCCGCCCGGAGCACGGGCCGCATTCTCAGCGCCGCCAGATGCCAGGGCTGCGACGTCTGGTAGCCGTCCTCCCGGCCTCCGTGCAGGGTGATGACGGCGACCCGCGGCCGCTCGGGAAGCCGCCGGACCCACAGGGCCGCGGTCGCCGCACCGCCGTCTGTGCCTCTCACCATGGAAAACGACCCCTTCCACCCCTGGTCCCTCGCGGACCCCCGCCTGCGCACCGATGCCTCACGCCTGTGATCCGTGGCCGCCGCGGGCACGGCTTGGTGCGCGCCGCAGTGTACGGCCGGGTGCGGGTGCGGGTGCGGGTGCGGGGTGCGGCGCCGCCGGGGTGCCGGGCGCGTGCGCCCGACGCGGTGCTGCCGGGGCGCCGCGGCCGGACGGTGGACGCGGGGCGGTGGGGGTCTCCGGCCGGGGTCTCAGGCGGCGCCGGCCGCGTGGACCGTCTGCCGCAGGAGGGGCCCGACGGGGGTGGCGGGGTGGCCGATGATCTCGGCCAGGTCGGGGGCGACGACGGCGAACTCGCCGTCCCGGGCGGCCTGGAAGAGGCCGAGCATCAGACGCGCCCGCCACTTAGGTGCGCCGTGCTCGGCCATCGACGCCAGGTAGGCGTCGTCCGAGACGGTGACGCGCTGGACCGTGCGCCCGGCCAGTTCGGAGAGCTGGGCCGCGACGGCGTCCAGATCCAGCGCGGCCGGGCCGGTCAGAGCCGGGGTCGGGCCCTCGTGGCGGACCTGCCCGAGCAGGACGGCGACGGCGGCCTCGGCCAGGTCGTCGTGGCCGGTCCAGGAGACCGGGCCGTCCTCCGGGAGGGCCAGCGTGCCGGTCCGCAGGGCCGAGTCGACCAGGGCCGGCAGCGTGGTGGCGTAGAAGCCGTTGCGCAGCGAGGTGTGCGCCAGGCCGGAGGAGGCCAGGTACTGCTCGGTGGCCGCGTGGTCGGGCATCGGGGCGAACCGCGAGGTGGCGGAGGAGCCCTGGTGGCTGGTGTAGACGACGCGCTCGACCCCGGCGGCGCGGGCCGCGTCGATCGCGGCGCGGTGCTGTGCGACGACCGCCTCGCCGGTCGTGGTCGAGGAGACCAGGAGCAGCTGCCGTGCTCCCTCGAAAGCCCGCGCGAGCGTCTCCGGCCGGGTGAAGTCGCCCCGGCGGACCCGCACACCGCGCCCGGCCAGGGCGACCGCGGCGGGCGCCTCGGGATCGCGGACGCTGACGCCGATCCGGTCGGCGGGCAGCCGCTCCAGCAGGCGGTCCACGACGCGTGAGCCCAGTTGGCCGGTGGCGCCGGTGACGACGGTCATGGGGGTGGCTGGGGTGACTGGGGTGGCGGACATGGCGTTTCCCTCTCCCGATGTTTCCGTCGCTATCGCTCAATCGTTATCAACGGTACTAACGACGATAACACCACTGGAAGAAACAGTGTTCTCGGCGCTGCGGTATCGTCGGCACCGTGAACGAGAGCGAGAGCGAGCAGCGCCGTACCACCCGGGCGCGCATCGTCGAGGCCGCCGCCCGGCTGCTCCAGGAGCGGGGCTCGGGGGCGGTCACCACCCGGGCCGTCGCGCAGGCGGCCGGACTCCAGCCCCCGGCGCTCTACCGGCTGTTCGCCGACAAGGACGCCCTGCTGGACGCCGCCGCCGAGCACGTCTTCGCCCAGTACGTCGCCGCCAAGCGGCGCACCGCCCTCACCGGCGACCCGCTGGAGGACCTGCGGGCGGGCTGGCGGACGCAGATCGAGTTCGGGCTGGCCAACCCCGCCGTGTTCGTCCTCATGTCCGACCCGGTGCGGTCCCGGGCCGACCCCGCCCACGCGGCCGGCCTGGGGATCCTGGCCGCCCGGGTGCACCGGGTGGCGGCCGAAGGACGGCTGCGGGTGGACGAGGACAGGGCGGTCGCCATGATCCGCGCCGCCGGCACGGGCGCCGTGCACACCCTGCTGGCCCAGCCGCCCGAGTCCCGGGACCCGGGGCTGGCCGACGCCCTGTTCGAGGCGGTGACGCGCACGGTGCTCACCGACGCCCCGGCCCTGCCGGTAGACGACGTCACCGCTGCGGTCACCGCCTTCCGCGCCCTCGTCCCGCGGCTGCCGGGCCTCACCCCGGCGGAAGCGTCGCTGCTGGAGGAATGGCTCCGTCGCCGCGCCGCCGGGCCCGAGGAGGCCGAGTAGGAGGGCCGGCGGCATCGCCGACCGGCCCCCTGCCGGTCGCCCCGCCTACCGCTCCTCCCGGTCGGCCGGGCCCAGGGCCACGACGCGCTTGGCCTCCTCGATCGCGGACTCGAACCCGGCGTCCGGGTCGCGCCGCAACCGCTCCGTGGCGATCGCGTGCGCGCGCACGCGGGGGTCGGGATCGTCCGTCGCGGCGCTCACCGCGGGCCTGCCCGCCTCGCCGAGCGCGACCAGCGCCCGGCTGAGGCTCAGCCGCGTCTCGCGCTCACCGCGTCCGAGTCGCGCCGCCAGCGCCACCGCCAACGCGTGCTCCTCGCCCTCGGGTACGAGCACGACCGCCGCCCGCCAGGCACTGCGGGCCACCTCGTCGTCGGCGTCGGACAGCAGCGCCGGTGTGATGGCCGGCCACGCCCGCCGGTCCCCGATCTTGGACAGCGTGTGCAGCGCCTGGCTCCGCGCCCGCGCGGACCGCGCGCGGACCTCCGCGACGAGCACCGGCACCGTCATCGACGCCGGGTGCCGGGTGAGCGCCCACGTCAGCATCTCCCGCACGGAGAAGTCGGGTTCGACCGCACACCGCGCCACGAGCGGGCCGATCGACTCCGGATCCGGCGTCGAGCCCACCGCCAGCGCCGCCCGCAGCCGTACCGACGGGCTGCCGCTCTCCAGCCCCTGAACGGCCCGCTCCGTACGCGTGTCCGCTTCCGCCCTGGTCATCGTGACCACCTCCTGGGCCGCAGTGAAGACCTTCTCACCGTGTCAAGGTCAAACGGTCCCGCGCGCCCGGGCCCATGGCCGGCCGCTCGCGCCGCCGGTCCCCGCGGCCCGCCGTGATCGTCGTCCGCCCGGGCGTACAACCATTCGGGCACTTGATCGGTCTCCGCAGTGACCAGCACCTTGGTCGTTCCTCAGAGGAGACCGACATTTCCGCCATACGCAACACCCTGGCCGCGACCGCCGTCGCCACCGTGGTCCTCGCCGGGACCGCCGCCTGCGGGACCGTGGAGAACCTGACCGCGGGCCAGAAGCTCGACCGCGCCTTCGACGCACTCGGCGAGCAGCACTCGCTCACCTTCGAACTCGATCTGGACACCGACGCGGCGACCTTGCAGGCGCTGGACACCGAGGCGCAGCCCGAGGACCGGATGCCCGACGAGATCGCCGAGCTGTTCAGCGGCGCCCGCGTCTCCGTCTCCGTGGAGTCGAAGAAGCCGCTGAACGACTCCGGCGACAAGGACTTCAGCGCCATGGCCGTGAAACTCAGCGGTCCCAAGGGCGACTTGTTCGAGTACCGGCTGATCGGCGACGACGCCTACGTCCGCGCCGACGTGGCCGCGTTCGGGCAGCTGGCCGGCAGCCCGATGCCCAGCGCCGACGAACTGCCTCCCGAGGCGGGTGCGTTCAAGAAGGTGCTCGCCGGCAAGTGGATCAAGCTCTCCGCCAAGGACCTGCGCAAGACCAGCGAGCAGATGGCCCGGGACCAGGCCGCCGAGAACGGGAAGAAGCCGTCCCCGGCCCCCACGCTCGACGCCCAGGCCCAGAAGAAGCTGATGAACGGCCTGCGCGGGGTCATCGCCAAGGAGGTCCGGTTCAAGACCGCCGACGGCGCCGACGGCACCGAGCACGTCAAGGCCACGGCTCCCTTCCGCACGCTGCTGGCCGGGCTGATCGACGAGATCCGCCCGCTGGCCGGCCAACTGCCCGAGGGAGGCGGGCTGCCCACGGCCGACGACCTCAAGGACGCGCCGAACAAGAAGGTCACGGCCGACTTCACGCTGAAGAACGGCGCCCTGAGCGACGTGTCCGTGGACCTCGCCCCGCTGGCGGAGAAGGCCAAGGGCAAGAAGTTCGCCCTGGTGCTGCGCACCGTGAAGGGCGCGAGGCCCACGGCTCCGGCGGGAGCCACCGAGGTCCGGATGGACGAGCTCATGGAGGGCTTCTTCGGCGGCCTCATGGGCGGCTCCTTCGCGGCGGACGAGCTGTCGGACGAAGCCGCCGGCTGAGCCGCGCGCCTCACCGCCGTACGGCCGCGCTAGCCTCGCCGGTCATGGGAGCGAGAGCGCAGTACGTGGTGGTGGAGAACGGCGTTCGGCAGCGGTACGGCTCGCACTGGGCGGCCGGCCGGCTGATCGTCGATCTGCTGCCCGGCCCGCTCGCGGCGACCCGCTGCTTCCGCTCCCGCCGGGAGAGCGGGGAATGGCTCGACGACGTGTGGTGCGAGGGCGCCGCACTCGTCGACCACGACCGCCGCGTCCTGCTCTGGCACGCCGTCGTGGAGAGCTGGGCCGACTACCGCGCCGCCCGCGCCGTACTGGCCCGGACGTGGGCCGGCTGGGACGTCCGCTTCGCCCACGACGGCATGGGCGATCTGACCCATCACCTGGGCCTCGGCAGGGACTTGACCCGTTCGCCGGGCTGGTTCGAGACCGGCGAACCCTCCTGGTGGGCGGATCCCAGGGGCACCGAGCCCTCGTCCGTGGTCTCCCTGCGGATGCCCGACGCGAGCGTGCGCGCGTGGGGCAGCGTCGGGGAGCCCCTCGAACACCTCGCCGTCACACCTGGTCTGATCGACCTGCTCGTCGCGTCGGAGGACACCCCCGTGCCTACGGACATGCCGCACGGCGGCGTCCACTTCGACCCGCGGGCGCGCACCGTCTCGCTCTGGGCGGTGCGGACCGTGCCCGGCGTCCACGACTGGCCGCTGCCGGGCTGGGAGGACTGGACCCTCGACTTCCAGGGCGACGACCACACCCGGCAGGCCGAGCTGCTGCCCGCCGGCTTCCCGTTCCCGCGGCCCCCGCTCGGGCCCGCACTGCGACAGCTCGGCGACTGGCTCGACGTCCCGCCGCCCGACCACGCCGCCCTCCTCGCCCGTGCCGCGGCCGCACCCGGCCCGCAGGGCGTCGTGTCCGCCGAGGTGCGTCCCGCCGCGCTGACGCCCGACGAGCCCACCGGCCCCCATCCGGCCGAGCCGGCCGAACTGCGCACGGTGCTCGACGCGCTGATCGCGGAGACGGCGGCCGGCTGACCGCCGGCCCACACCTGGTCCGGGGCAGTGCGGCGTACGTCTTCGGCCATCGCCGTGCCAGGGGGTTGCCGGGGTCGGCAAGGCGCTTCGACAATCAGCGTTCATGGACTTGAGTCGCTTGGGCGCGCATGCGCAAGAAAGCCTTCGCCGCAGAGGCTTGCTCGCCGGACCGGGTGATACGGCCGCTTCCGTGCGGATCTGTGCGGACGACGGCAGCCGCGGCGGGTTCCCCATCGGCTGGGTCGTGCGGGAACCCCACGCCTTCCGCCCGGGCCGCCTCGCCTGGAACGCGTACGCGCGGCGGGCCATCAACGACCCCGGCTACTGGAACGGCCGCGTCCGGGGCCGGTACGAGGAGTACGGCGGAGGCGGCGAGGAGAACATCGACAAGGCCGTCCACGAGGTGCTCTACGCCGCCTCGTTCGGGGACGTCCTGGCCGCGCGCGCGGCCGAGTCCCGCGCGGCCGACACCTATACCGGAACGATCGACGAGGCGCAGGCCGAATGGCTGGGCTCACTGGACGTGCCGAAGGGCATGACACACCTGGGCGGTGGCCGGATCAGGTTCACCGCCATCGCGTACGCCTACTTCCGCGGCGGCCCCGAGTCCGGCCCGTTCATCGAGGAGGCCGGCGGCACTCCGCTGCTCCACCTCGATCCGCTGGACGAGCCGTACCGCCTCACCCGCGAACGCTGAACGCCGGGGCGGCAGTTGGGCGCCTCCGGCTACAGCGGCGCCCGTTCGCCCACCCGCGGCGGCCCGGACACGACCGCCAAGTGCGCCATCCTCGCGGTCGCCGGTGCCCGACTCCTGTACGTGTCTTGTTCGCTCGCTGTACGTTTCCTCCGTGTCTGATGGCGGGCGGCCGTCACCGACCCGGCCGCCCTGCTGGCCGCCAAGAGCGCCACGTTCGTGTTCCACGCCCCGTCCGGACGCCAGTGGGTGTCGAACTTCGACCGGTACCAGTTCTCCCCGACCCCGGACTCTCCGTCCGCCACGACCACCCTCGCCACGCTCACCGCGCTCAACAGCACCACGACGGGCGGCGGTTCGCTCCCGCTGAGCCTCGCGAACGGCGCGGATCTGCGCGACGGCGCCGACACCGTCACCGTCCGCTACGACAAACCCCGTTCGCGCGCGGCGTCGGACTCGCACCTCACCCTGCGCCTCGGCTCCCGGGACGGCGCCAAGAGCGTCGACATCCCCCTCGACTACACCGGTTCGGGCTGGGGCACCCTCGCCACCACGACCGCGCGGCTCGACCCCGGTGTCTTCCGCGGCGTCCAGGACGTCTACGCCGACTTCGCCTCCGGCACCCAGACCGCCGCCCAGCCCTACGTCGGCAACATCCACTCGCTGACCCTGACCCGCAGTTCCGACACCCCGGTCGGGTTCGACGCCACCGCCTTTCGCGCCGGCAGCGGCGGCGGCCTCAAGAGCGAGCCGGCCGGCTGGAGCGGCGCCGGCTCCGCCACCGACCTCGGCGGCACTTACGACGGCGCCTGGCTCGACTACGGGGACGTCGACTTCGGCGACGTGCCGAGGAACACCGTCACCCTCACCTACGTCAACAACTCCGCCCGCTGCGGCGCCGGTTCGGCCGTCCAGCTCTACCTGGACTCCTTCGACGCGGCGCACCCCGGCACGCCGTACGCGACCGTGCCGCTGCCGGTCACGGGAACCGCGTGGTCGGCGGGCGGGACGACGAGCCTGACGCTGCCCACGCCGCTCACCGGCGCCCACACCGTCCACCTGCGGCTGACCACCCACCCGGACGCCTCGCACCCGTACGTCGCGAACCTGGGCCGGATCACCTTCGGCCACGCCGACACACCCGCCGCCACCGACGCCTCCGCCCTGCGCGCGGCGATCGACCGCTACGCGCACCTGTCCGGCGACGCCGACCGGTACGACACGATCGACTTCGGCGTGTTCCGGCGCGAACTCGCCGCCGCACGCGCCCTGATCGACGCCGACGGCGCGACCCAGCTCGACGTCGGCACCCGCACCCGCACTCTCCATCTCGCCGCCGGGCAGCTGATCCCGCTGCCGAGGCTGAGACTGGAGGACCTGGTCGCGACCGCGTCGGCCCTCGACAAGGCCCGTTACACGGACGCGTCGTGGCAGACGTTCACCACGGCACTGGCCGGGGCGAGATCCGCGGCCGGCGACGACACGGCCACGGACGCGACCCTCACCGCGCGGTACGAGGCGCTCGACCGCGCCCTGGCCGCGCTCACCACGAAGCCCCGGACGGCGCCCGCCGCGCCCGACGCCGTGTCGGCGACCGCGTCCGGCACGAGCGTCACCGTCGCCTGGGCCGCACCCGCGGACACCGGCGGCTCGCCGGTCACCGGCTACCGGGTCGCCCTCGGCGACCACCAGGTCGACATCCACGATCCGGACAGCCGCGCCACGACGTTCACCCGGCTGCCGGCCGGCCGGTCGTACACGGCGCGCGTCCAAGCGGTGAACCGGATCGGCGCCTCCCGCCCGAGCGCCGCCACGGCGCCCGTGGCAAGCGGCGGCGGCACACCGCAGAAGCCGACCGTGACGGGTGTGACCACCGACGGCCACCACGTCCGCGTGACCTGGCGGGCCGCCGGGGACGGCGGATTCCCGCTCGTCGGCTACACCGTCGCCCTCGACGACGGCACCACCGCGCACCTGCCCGGCACGGCGGACACGGCGCTGCTCACCACCCCGAGCGGCGCTAAGGCCCACACGGCCACCGTCACCGCGCTCACCCTGGCCGGCACCTCGGACGGCACCGCCCCGACGGCCCCGACGCCCGCGACCGCGGCGCCGGACGCCGCCGACCCGGCGTACGAGCCGACCCCCTTCCCCGCCGGCACCCTGAACGCGGCCTACGCGTCGGACGAGTGGCCCGCGACCGGCGACGGCACCGACTACTTCGACCGTCTGCTCAGCGGCTTCGACGACCTCCACTCCGACATCCTCGGCGCCCCCGCGAACGTGCCCCACGGCACCCCGCCGACCGCCGAGAACGACGAGATCGCCCTCCGCGTCAACAACGCGGCCACCCAGAAGGAGGTCGACCGGGCCGAGACCGACGCCACCCACAGCGCCACCGTCAGCCTGGCCGACGGCCTCGGCTCGCGGCTCGCCGGATCTACGCCGACGCCCTGAGCGGCGGGCTGCTGCCCAAGACCAACGCGCTGTTCGGCCGCGTCACCCAGAACCTCGACACCCACGACGCGGCCAAGGACCACTACGGCTACCCGCGCCCGTACGTGCGGCTGGGGTTCGTCGGCGACGGCGGCGACGTCTACGAGTCGCAGGACGGCTCCTACAGCGGCCTCGCCACCAGCGGCTCCTACCCGAGCGGACACACCTACGGCGGCTACGAGGCCGGCACGATCCTCGCCACCCTCCTGCCGGAACTGGCGCCGTCCATCCTCGCGCGCACCTCGGAGTACGGGAACAACCGCGTCGTCCTCGGATTCCACTACCCGCTCGACGTGATCGGCGGCCGGATCACCGCACAGGCCACCGTCGCGCACCGGTGGGCGGACCCCGGCTTCGCCGCGCTGCTCACGCAGGCCCACACCGAGATCGAGAACGTCCTGCCGGCGCAGTGCGCGAAGGAGGGGTACGGCGACACGCTCGCGGCCTGCTCCGGCGACTCCTACGGCGGCCTCGGCACGCAACAGGACGTCGACCTGTACACCCGGCGCCTGACCTACGGGTTCTCCCGCACCGGGCGGTCGGGGCAGCCGCTCAGGGCGCCGTCCGACGCGGCGGCGCTGCTGACCACGGCCTTCCCGGACCTCACCGCCGGGCAGCGCACACAGATCCTCCAGCAGACCGCGACGGACTCCGGCTACCCGCTCGACCTCACCCGGGACGGAGGCGAGAGCTGGCAGCGGATCAACCTGGCGGCCGCGATGACGGCGCGGGTGGTGGTGAACGCCGACGGGTCGGTCACGGTGACGAACCACTCGGACGCCACCGGGGCCGGCGTCGCCGACGCCAGGGCGATCACCGTCGGCGGCGTCGCGATCGACGGATTCGACCCGGACGTGACGACGTACGTCGTGGACCGGCCGGGGAACGGGCCGGTCCCGGCCGTCTCCGCCGTGGCGGCACAGCCCGGCGCGCGGGTGAAGGTGACCGATGGAAGTTCCGTGCTGACGTCGGCCGGGTCGCGGACGACCGCCCGCACCATCACGGTGACCTCCGCCGACGGCACGGTCACCCGGACGTACACGGTCGGGTTCCAGCGCCCGGGCCGCGGCCACCGGCCGACGGCGGCCGGTGGCGACGGCGGCGCCGCCGCGTGGCCCGGCGCGTGGGGCCGTGGACCGGGCGATGCGGGCGGTGCGGGTCTCTGGTCGCGGGGCACGGAGTGGGCGCGAAGGAGCGGGATCGGCGGCTGACCGACGCCGTTCGCCACGCCGGGCGTGCGCCGGCCGGCTCCCGACCCGCATGATGGGGGGAGCCGGCCTCCGCTCCGCGTCCCCCGAGCCGGAGCGGAGGCCATGGTGTGCCCTCGGGCCCGGGACGGGCCTAGAGCGGCGTGACGTAGGCGCCGGCGATGCCGCCGTCGACGAGGAACTCGGCGGCGTTCACGAAGGACGCGTCGTCGCTGGCGAGGAAGGCCACCGCGGCGGCGATCTCCTCCGGCTCGGCGAACCGTCCCACCGGGACGTGCACGAGGCGGCGCGCGGCACGCTCGGGGTCCTTGGCGAACAGCTCCTTCAGCAGCGGGGTGTTGACCGGCCCCGGGCACAGCGCGTTGACCCGGATGCCCTCGCGGGCGAACTGCACGCCCAGCTCGCGGGACATCGCCAGCACGCCGCCCTTGGACGCGGTGTAGCTGATCTGCGAGGTGGCGGCGCCCATGACGGCCACGAAGGACGCCGTGTTGACGATCGAGCCCCTGCCCTGGCGCCGCATGTAGGGGATGGCGGCCTTGCAGCACAGATAGACGGAGGTGAGGTTGACCTCCTGCACCCGCCTCCAGGCGTCCAGGCCGGTGGTGAGGATGGAGTCGTCGTCGGGCGGGGAGATGCCGGCGTTGTTGAAGGCGACGTCGACCGAGCCGTAGGTGTCGTGGGCGGTCCGGAACAGCGCCTCGACCTGTTCGGGATCGGTGACGTCCACCCGTACGAACAGCCCGCCCACCTCGGCGGCCGCGGCCTTGCCCGTCTCCTCGTCGATGTCGGCGCAGACGACGTGGGCGCCCTCGGCGGCGAGCCGGCGGACGGTGGCACGGCCGATGCCGCTGCCGGCCCCGGTGACGACGGCGGTACGGCCGACCAGGCGGCGGCAGACCGGGCTCTCGGTGTCGGAGGCGGGGGCGGGGGCGCTGTCGGTCACGGCGGGGCCTTTCTCTCGGGTCACTCGGGTCTTTCGGGTCTCTCGGGTACGGATCTCTCGCATACGGGACACGTGTGCGGGGCCCGCGACGGGTCGGTCGGGTCAGTCCTCGGTGCTGAGGAACACGTTCTTGGTCTCGGTGAAGGCGGCGAGGGCGCCGGGGCCCAGTTCCCGGCCGAGTCCGGACTGCTTGTAGCCGCCGAACGGGGTCCAGTAGCGCACGCTGCTGTGCGAGTTGACCGACAGGTTGCCCGCCGCGACGGCGCCGGCGACGCGCAGCGCCCGGCCGACGTCACGGGTCCAGAGGGAGCCGGAGAGCCCGTACGCGGTGGCGTTGGCCAGGCGCACGGCGTCGGCCTCGTCCGTGAAGGGCAGGACGACGGCGACGGGCCCGAAGACCTCCTCGACGGCCGCCGGGATGTCGGGGGAGGCGGGGGCGAGCACCGTCGCCGGGTACCAGAAGCCCTTCCCGTCCGGCGCGTCCCCGCGGAAGGCGACCGGTGCGCCGTCGGGGACGTAGGAGCGCACCCGCTCGCGCTGGGCGGCGGAGATCAGCGGGCCCATCCGCGTGCCGGGGTCGGTGGGGTCGCCGACCCGCCAGGCCTTGACGGCTGGCTCCAGCAGCTCCATGAAGCGGTCGTACACGTCGCGCTGGACGAGGATGCGGCTGCGGGCGCAGCAGTCCTGGCCGGTGTTGTCGAGGAAGGAGGCGGGAGCGGCGTCGGCCGCCTTGTCGAGGTCGGCGTCGGCGAAGACGATGTTGGGGCTCTTGCCGCCGAGTTCCAGCGTCACCCGCTTCACCCGGTCGGCGCACTTGGCCATGATCCGCTTGCCGACCGGCGTGGAGCCGGTGAAGACGACCTTGGCCACGTCGGGATGCTCGACCAGGGCGTTGCCCGCCACCGGTCCGGCGCCCGGCACGACTTGGAACAAACACTCGGGCAGTCCCGCCTCCAGGCACAGTTCGGCGAGCCGCAGCGCGGTCAGCGGCGTCGTCTCGGCGGGCTTGAGCAGGACGGCGTTGCCCGCGGCGAGCGCCGGGGCCGCGCCCCAGCAGGCGATGGGCAGCGGGAAGTTCCACGGCGCGATGACGGCGACCACGCCGAGCGGCTCGTGCGTGGTGATGTTCAGACCGCCCGCGACCGGGATCTGAAGCCCGGTCAGCCGCTCGACGCCACCGGCGGCGTAGGCGAAGAGGTCGCGGGCGTTGCCCGCCTCCCAGCGGGCGTTGCCGAGGGGGTGGCCCGCTTCGGCGACCTCCAGCCGCGCCAGTTCCTCCAGATGGCCGTCGACGGCGGCGGCGCAGCGGTGCAGCAGCCGGGAGCGGTCGCCCGGGGCGACGGCCGCCCAGGCCGCCTGCGCCCTGACCGCCCGCCGGACCGCGGCGTCCACGTCGGACTCGCTCGACGCGGGGACGGTGGCGACGACGTCCTCGGTCGCCGGGTTGAGTACGTGGTGCTCGCTCAAGGTTCGGGACTCCAGGTGCCGGAGGGGAACGCGGACACGGTCGCCGGTGTGCGGCGGGAGGGGCTACATCCGCTCGAAGGACCGGAACCGCTCCCAGTCCGTGACGGCGGAGTCGAACGCGTCCAGCTCCACGCGCGCCATGTTGGCGTAGTGCTCGACGACCTCGTCGCCGAAGGCGGCCCGGGCGAGCGCACTGTCCGTCCACCGCCGCGCCGCCTCCCGCAGGTGCGTCGGGACGCGGTCGGCGCCCTGCTCGTAGGCGTTGCCGGTACACGCCTCGGGCAGCTCCAGCTCGTGTTCGACGCCGTACAGCCCGGCGGCGACCATGCCGGCGACCGCGAGGTAGGGGTTCACGTCACCGCCGGGCAGCCGGTTCTCGAACCGGTGGGAGAGGCCGTGGCCGACCACGCGCAGGGCGCAGGTGCGGTTGTCCGGCCCCCAGGCGAGCGCCGTCGGCGCGAAGGAACCGGCGCGGAACCGCTTGTAGGAGTTGATGTTCGGCGCGTACAGCAGGGTGAAGTCGCGCATCGCGGCGATCTGCCCGGCGAGGAAGTGCCGCATCAGCGGGGACATCCCGTACGGGTCCGCGTCGTCGGCGAACACCGGGTTGCCGGCCTCGTCGCGCAGCGAGAGGTGGATGTGGCAGGAGTTGCCCTCGCGCTCGTCCCACTTCGCCATGAAGGTGAGCGACGCGCCCTCCTGGGCCGCGATCTGCTTGGCGCCGGTCTTGTAGACGGCGTGCTGGTCGCAGGTGGTGAGCGCCTCGTCGTAGCGGAAGGCGATCTCGTGCTGGCCGAGGTTGCACTCGCCCTTGGCGGACTCCACCGTCATCCCGGCGGCGCCCATCTCGTTGCGGATCCGGCGCAGCAGGGGCTCCACCCGGCCGGTGCCGAGGACGGAGTAGTCGACGTTGTACTGGTTGGCGGGGTTCATGTCGCGGTAGCCGCGCGCCCAGGCGTCCTCGTAGGTGTCCTTGAAGACCATGAACTCCAGCTCCGTGCCGGCGTACGCGCTCCAGCCGTGCTCGGCGAGCCGGTCGAGCTGGCGGCGCAGGATCTGGCGCGGGGAGGCGACGACAGGCGAGCCGTCGTGCCAGGCCAGGTCGGCCAGGAGCAGGGCGGTCCCGGCGTCCCAGGGGGTGCGGCGCAGGGTGGCGGTGTCGCCGTGCAGGGCGAAGTCGCCGTAGCCGCGGTCCCACGAGGACATGGCGTAGCCGCCGACGGTGTTCATCTCGGCGTCCACGGCCAGGAGGTAGTTGCATCCCTCGGTGCCGTGCTCCAGGACGTCGTCGAGGAAGAAACGGGCGGCGAACCGCTTGCCCTGGAGTCTGCCCTGCATGTCGGTGAAGGCGAGGACGATGGTGTCGATCTCCCCGGCGTCGACGAACGCGCGCAGTTCGTCCACGGAGAGCGGGGGCGTACGGTCAGCCACGGGGGCGCCTCCTGGCGTCAGTCGTCGGTCCGGGAGGACGGCGGGGCCGCTCTCCCGGGTGTGCCGCACCGGATGAGGCATAAGGTATGCACAAGAACCTTTGCAGGGGAAGGGGGCCCGATGGGTGAGCTTCGGGAAGCCTCGGCGGCGGACCGGCTGGCGCCGGTGCTCCGGCCGGTGCGGGCCGGCAACGGCTTCGAGGAGGCGATGGAGCAGATACTCCAGATCATCCGCCTGGGTCTGGTGCCGCACGGGGAGCGGCTGCCGGCGGAGCGCGACCTGGCGGACCGGCTCGGGGTGAGCCGGGTGACCCTGCGCGAGGTGCTCAAGGCCCTCCAGGACCAGGGGATCGTGGAGAGCCGGCGCGGCCGTTACGGCGGCACGTTCGTGCTGCGGCGGCCGGAGCCGGCGGCCGGCGACGACGAGGACGAGCTGCGCCGGCGTGTGGCCGGGGTGGACGTCGAGGACGTGCTGCTCTTCCGCGAGGTGCTGGAGGTGGGCGCGGCCGGCCTGTGCGCGGTCCGCCCGCTGGGCGCAGACGCGGAGCGCCGGCTGCGCGCCGCGCTGACGGCCACGCAGGACGCGCCGCTGGCCGAGTACCGCCGCCTGGACACGATGCTGCACCTCACCCTCGCGGACCTGTGCGGCTCCCCGACGCTGGCCGGGCAGTACGCGGCCGTCCGGGCGACCGTGAACGACCTGCTGGACTGCATCCCGCTGCTGGTGCGCAACCTGGAGCACTCGCAGCGGCAGCACGAGGCGCTGGTGGAGGCGGTCCTGGAGGGGGACGCGGACGGCGCGCGGGAGGTCATGCGCGAGCACTGCGCGGGCACCGCGGCGCTGCTGCGCGGCTTCCTGTCGTGACGCCGCGTTCACCGATCGTTGACAGCACGGGTCTTGCGCTCGGCCATCGGGACCGCAAAGGTTTGTGAGCCGACCTTTGAACCGAGGCAGGAGCGACTGATGGCCGACGGCACCGACTCGCGCAGGCCCGCACCGTCCGCGCCGCCGCCCGACGGCGCCCCGGCGCCGTCCCCGGACGGCGACGCCTACCTGGAACGCCGGGCCCTGAACCGGGGCAGCGCCGGCTGGCTGCTGCTGACCGGTCTCGGCGTGGCCTACGTCGTCTCCGGCGACTACGCCGGCTGGAACTTCGGACTCGCCCAGGCGGGCTTCGGCGGGCTCGCCGTGGCCGCCGTGCTGATGGGCCTGATGTACACCTGCCTGGTCTTCTCCCAGGCCGAGATGGCCGCGGTCGTGCCCACCGCAGGCGGCGGCTACGGCTTCGCCCGCCGCGCGCTCGGCACCTGGGGCGGCTTCCTCACCGGCACCGCCATCCTCATCGAGTACATCCTCGCCCCCGCCGCCATCGCGATCTTCATCGGCGACTACGTGGAGTCGCTCCACCTGTTCGGCCTGACCTCCGGCTGGCCGGTCTACCTCGCCTGCTTCGTCCTCTTCATCGGCATCCACCTGTGGGGCGTCGGCGAGGCGCTGCGCTTCAGCTTCGTCGTCACCGGCGTCGCGGTCACCGCGCTGCTCGTCTTCGCCGTCGGCGCCCTCGGCGACTTCGACGCGGGCCGGCTCGACGACATCCCCGTCGACCACACGGCCTTCGGCGCGAGCTCGTGGCTGCCCTTCGGCCTGCTCGGCATCTGGTCGGCGTTCCCCTTCGGCATGTGGTTCTTCCTGGGCGTCGAAGGGGTGCCGCTGGCCGCCGAGGAGACCAGGGACCCGGCGCGCTCGCTGCCGAAGGCGATGGCCCTGTCCATCGGCATCCTGCTCGTCCTCGCGCTGCTCACCTTCCTGGCCGCCACCGGCGCGCACGGCTCGAACGCGGTGCGGGACGCCGGCAATCCGCTGGTGGCCGCGCTGGAAGGCGGCGGCGGGCCGACTCCGCTGAGCCGGTTCGTGAACTACGCGGGTCTCGCGGGTCTCGTCGCCTCGTTCTTCTCCCTCATCTACGCCGGATCGCGCCAGCTCTTCGCGCTCTCCCGGGCCGGCTACCTGCCTCGCTTCCTGTCCCTGACCAGCCGCCGCAAGGCCCCCTACCTCGGCCTGCTGGTGCCGGGCGCGCTCGGCTTCGCCCTGGCGGCGGCGACGGGCGACGGCGCGCGTATGCTCAACGTCGCGGTGTTCGGCGCGACCATCTCCTACGCCCTGATGGCCCTGTCCCACATCGCGCTGCGCCGCCGGGAGCCCGACCTGCCGCGGCCGTACCGCACCCCGGGCGGTGTCGTGACCTCCTCGGTGGCGCTGGTGCTCGCCTGCGCGGCGCTGGTGGCCACCTTCCTCGTGGACAAGGCGGCCGCGCTGATCGCGCTCGGCGTCTACGCCGTCGCCCTCGCCTACTTCGCCTGCTACAGCAGGCATCGCCTCGTCGCCTCCGCCCCCGAGGAGGAGTTCGCCGCCCTGGCCGCCGCCGAGGCCGAACTCGAACGGGACTGAACGAGCACCCCGACCCAGGATCGGAGCAGCCGTGTCCAAGCCGCTCATCGGCATCAGCACCTACCTCGAACCGTCCGTGCGGTGGGGCGTGTGGGACCTGCCGGCCGCCCTGCTGCCGGCCGGGTACCACCGGCTCGTCCAGCAGGCCGGCGCTCTGGCGACGCTGCTGCCGCCGGACGCGCCCGCCGCCGCGGAGGCGGTGGTGTCCCGGCTCGACGGACTCGTCATCGCGGGCGGTCCGGACGTGGAACCCGCGCGGTACGGGGCGGAGCGCCACCCGCGGACCGGGCCGCCCCATGCGGCGCGCGACGCCTGGGAGTCGGCGCTGATCGAGGCGGCGCTGGCGGCGGGCGCCCCGCTGCTGGGCGTGTGCCGGGGCATGCAGCTGCTGAACGTCGTCCTCGGCGGCACCCTCGTCCAGCACCTGCCCGACGAGGTGGGGCACGGCGGCCACTGCGGCCCGCCCGGGACGTTCGCCCGGCACACGGTGAAGCCGGTGCCCGGGACGCTGCTGGCCGCGGCGGCGCCCGAGGAGGCGAGCGTGTCCACCTACCACCACCAGGCCGTGGACCGGCTGGGCGCCGGACTCGTGCCGAGCGCGTACGCCGAGGACGGCACGGTGGAGGCGCTGGAACTGCCGACGGCGGACGCCTTCACCCTGGCCGTCCAGTGGCACCCGGAGGCCGGGCAGGACCTGCGCGTGACGCGGGCCTTCACAGCCGCCGCGGCGGCCCGCCGACAGAGCCGTTGACGACGACGCACCCGCCACCGCCCCCGTCCGTCGCCGCCCCCGGCCTCCGCCGCCCCGGCCGTCCGTCGCCGTCCTGTCCGTTGCCGCCCCCCGGCTGGCCGCCGCCTCCGGCCGCCGCCGTCGGCCGCCCCCGGCCGCCGCCCTGCCCGGCCACCGGACCGCTCGCCGGACCGGCCGCCGACCGTCGGTCCCGTGGGTCCGGCGGCGGCAGCGGTGTGTCGAGGAGGTGGTCGACCGGCCCCGCACGGACCGGCCGGATCAGAGCGGACCGGGGCGGTCGGCGGCCGGGAGCGGACCGGGGTGGTCGGCGGTCGCCTGCGCGAGCGACTTGCGCGCCAGGTCCGGGACCTCGCAGTCGGCCGCGGCGTAGCCGATGGGGAAGAGGATGTAGGGCCGCTCGTTGCCGGGCCGCCCGCAGATCTCGGTGAGGAAGCCCATCGGGTTGGGCGTGTGCGTCAGGGTGCTCAGGCCCATCGCGTGCAGGGCGGCGATGAAGAGACCGCAGGCGATGCCCACGCTCTCGTTCACGTAGTAGTTCTTGCGCAGCGAGCCGTCCGGCAGCGCGGTGCTCTTCTCGGCGAAGCAGACGACGATCCACGGCACGACGTCGAGGAAGCCCTTGTCCGCGTCCGTCTCCAGGCGCGCGAGCGCGGCGCGCCACTCGGGCGGGAGCCGCCCGCCCTCGTAATTGACCCGCTCCTCCTCCTCGGCGGCGAGGCGGATGCGGTGCTTGGTCGCGGCGTCGCCGATCACGGCGAACCGCCACGGCTGGAAGTGGGCGCCGGAGGGTGCGGTGTTGGCCGCGGCGACGGCGAGGTCGACGCAGGCGCGCGGCACCGGCTCGTCGCTGAAGAACCGCACGCTGCGCCGCCGGTCGAGGAAGGCCACGAAGTCCTGCCCGCGCCGCAGCATCTCGGCCTCGTCGTACCGCTCGGGCCGGTACGGGACGAACGGGTGGGTGTGCTGCCTCACAACTGCTCCTCGTGGGAGGGGAGTCCACAGGGTCCACAGCGTGGGCCATCGGCGGACGCGGAGGCAACACCCGCCGGGGGCGGCCGGGTGCCGGTCCGCCGGAAATCGCCTGTCGCCCCGGAGCCGCGCGGCGCGCGCGACACCGACCGCGGACCTCGCCTCAGGCGGACGCCGTCCCGCCGCAGGAGGCGCGCACCTTCAGCTCGGGGAGCAGTTCGAGGCGGTGGACCGGCAGGGTGTGCCCGTGCCGCAGCCGCCGCAGCAGGAGGTCGACGGCGGCGGCGCCGACGGCCCGCTTGGGCGGCGCCACGGCGGTCAGCGGCGGTGCGCCGAGGGCCGCGAAGACGTCGTCGTAACTGATCAGCGCCAGGTCCTCGGGCACGGACAGGCCCCGGGCGCGCAGCAGCGCGGGGAGCTGGATGGCGTCCTGGTCGTTGTGCACCAGCGCCGCCCGCACCCCCTGGCCCGCGGCCTCGGCGAGCCGCCCGGCCACCGTCTCGGGAGCCGTGGCGGGGTCCTCGATGTCGATCACCGGCTGCGGCGCCAGTCCCAGCGCCCGGCATGCCTCGGTGTAGCCGCTGCGCACCTTCATCGCCGTCCAGGTGTCGCAGCGGGCGGCGAGGACGACACTGTCATGGCCGAGCGCGGCCAGATGGCGCAGGGCGAGCAGCACGCCGTGGTGGTGGTCGGAGCTGACGGAGTCGAGTTCCGCCGCGGGGTCGCCGGCCGTGGCCCTGCGCTCCACCAGGACGGTCGGCACCGGCAGATCACGGAGCCAGAGCCGGTCCTCGGGCTCGTGCCCGGTGCGCCAGTTGGGGGTGAGCATCAGCCCCTCGGCCCCCGACTTGAGCAGTTGTTCCGCCTGGGCGCGGTCGGCGCCGGGGGTGTAGGAGGAGATGCCGAGCACCAGGTGCGCCCCGGCGTCGGCGGCCGCGGCGCGCGCCCCGGCGATCACCTCGTCGAAGTACTGGCTGACGGTGTGGCTCACGGTGGGCACGATCAGGCCCATGGTGCGGGCGTCCGCCGGGGCGGCGGCGCCCTCCTCGGGCCGGGAGACGGAGCCGTGCGAGCGGCGCAGGAGACCGGTCTCGGCGAGGGTCGCGACGTCCCGGCGCACGGTGACCGTGGGGAGGTCCAGCCGGGCCGCGAGGTCGGTCACCCGCACCGTGCCGAGCTTGCGCACGATCTCGAGGATCCGCGTCCTGCGCTCGTCAGCCGCGATCGACATGACGGTCCCTTCCTGGCCGGCCTGACTCGCCACGAGTTTATCATTCGATACGTCGTTGATCTACTGCTCAGCACTCGCCCGACCGAGGCCCGCGTGGCCGGCCCCCTCGCCCGGCGTCCCGAACTCGCTGGTGAGACAAGCGATTTCAGGCGAGCCGGGGGCCTCTTGCGGGGTCACGCGACCGGCGGGGAGGCGGGACATCACGCGGCGCCGTCCCACACTGACCTGATCGAAATTCGATCGAATAGTTCATATGTGTTGACGTGCGGGAGCGCCGATCCTAGCTTCTGGCCTCCCGAGCCCCCGCGGAAGGACCCCCTATGAGCCCTTACAGGAGAGCCAGGACCGCGCTCACCGCCGCGGCCGCCGCCGCTCTCGTAGCGCTCACCGCCTTCACCGGCGCCCCGGCCGCAGCGCTCACCGCCGTACCGGCCGCCGCCGCCGACTCACCCGTCACCGTCCATCTGGACTGCTCACAGCCCCGCAACGGCACCGGCGCCCGGAGCGCGCCGTACAACGACCTGGCCTCCGTCAACGCCCTGACGTTCGGACCCGGCGACACGCTGGCCCTGGCCGCCGGCACGACCTGCCACGGCACGCTCGCCCCGAAGGGCAGCGGCACCGCCGCCGCGCCCGTCTCCGTCGTCCCCTACGGCGCCGGCGCCGCCCCGGTCGTGGACGCGGACGGCGCCGAGAACGCGCTGCGGCTGACCGATCAGGACCACTGGAGTGTCAAAGCGATCGAACTGACCGATCCGGCCGACGCCGTGGCCCAGCGGCAGGGACTGCTGATCGAGTCCACCGACGGCCGGACGCACTCCGGCTTCGACATCGACGGCCTGATCGTGGACCGGGTCGCGGGCGAGACCGACAAGGCCGCCCACGCGACCGCGTTCGCCCAGTCCGCCTGCATCCGCACCGGCGCGTCCGGCACCGGCTCCCTGCTCAGCGACGTCCACGTCCACCACACCCGCGTCAGCGACTGCGGCGGCGGCGGGATCAAGGTCCGTACCGGCACCGTCAACACCCGGCTGGGCCAGAACGTGCACGTCGACCACAACACCGTCAGCGCGGTCGGCGGGGACGGCGTCATCGTCTCCTACGCCGAGTCGCCGCTGATCGAGTACAACACGGCGGCCGGCCTCGGCACCGGCGCCTACCCGTGGACCGGCGGCAACTTCGCCGGGATCTGGGTGCTCGGCGACCACGACGCGGTCATCCAGAAGAACGTCGTGTACGGCAGCGTCATGTCCGCCTACGACAGCGAGGCGTTCGACTGCGACTGGGGCAACACCGGCACCTGCACGGTGCAGTACAACTTCAGCCGGGACAACGCGGGCGGACTCTTCCTCGACTGCGACGGCTGCGGCACCGTCGGCGGGGCCACCGAGGTGGTGCGCTACAACATCTCCCAGAACGACTGCCGGATGGTCGGCGCCGGCGGCGGGCGCTCCGCCCTGCGCTTCTACGACAACGTCGTCCACTGCCCCGGCCGGAAACTCGATGTCAGCGTGCCCGCCGACAGTCTGATGGAGAACAACGTCTGGGTGGGCCGCGAGGACTCCCGGCTGCCCACCGGGCCGGGCGTCTCCTGGCAGTGGAACGTCTTCCAGGGCGTGCCGCGGCCCACCGCCAACGGCATCGTGGGCGACCCGCTGTTCGTGGCCCCGGGAACGGGCGGCGACACCCTCGGCTCCGCGGACGGCTACCGGCTCAGGGCGGGCTCGCCCGCGCTGGGCAACGGCGGCGTCGTCGCGGACAACGGCGGCCGCGACTACTGGGGCGCCCCGGTCTCCGCCACCGCCAAGCCGAACCGCGGGGCGGACGACGGCCCCGGCCTGTGAGCCACCCCGGCCGGAGCACTGGACGTGCCGGCGCCCCGGCCGGGACGCCGGACGCGCCGTCAGCCGCCGCTCGACGTGACGGCCACCGCGCCCGCGCGGACGACGGCCTCGCAGCGGCTGCCGTCGGGCCAGTGGACGAGCAGCCGGTGCCCCTGCGCCGAGCGGTGTGCCGTCACGCGGACGGCGGGCCGTTCGGCGTCACCGGCGTCACCGGCGCCGCTCAGCCGCAGCAGCGAGACGAACAGGCACTCCGCCGCCGTGACCGTGCCGGTCAGCGCGGGGACCGCCACCGCGGGCCCGAACGCGGTGCCCGCCCTCGGCGTCACGGCCGTCGCGCCGGTGAAGCCGTGCAGCGCGACCGCCTCGGAGACCAGCGGACGTCCGGCGACCAGCGCCCGCGCCCGGGCGCCGGTCACCGCGGTCTCCACCGCGGCGCCGGCCACGGCCCACCCGGTGTGCCGCACCGGGGTGCCCACGGCGGCGCCCGTGACCAGGTGCGCGTGGACCTCCAGCGCGCCGGCGGCGCACACCAGCGAGGTGACGCGGACGCCGGGCAGTTCGGCGCCGTCGGCGCGGGGCCGGTGGGCCGAGGCCGCCCAGTCCGCCCCCGTGCCCAGCGGCGTGATCCGGCCGCGCTCGCTCGCCCCGCCGTCGACCAGCAACGCGAAGTGATTGTCCGCCACGTCCGCCGTGTCGTCGGCGTCCGCCGATTCCGCCGCGTCCGCCGCGTCCGTCGCGTCGTCGGAGTGCGCCGCGAAGACCGGCGCGGTGGCGGTGGAGTACGCCAGGCGCGCGTACAGCGGGTCGTCCGGCAGGACCTCGTCCGCCGGCTGGTCGTCGCTGCCGTGGTTGTGGACGCGGACGAGCCCGTCCGCCGCCGTGGACTGCACCAGCCAGCCGGGACCGGCCGCCGGGCGCACGGCGTCGCCCCGTTCGACCGGCGCGGCCTCCTCCGGCGCGGTCCACACCGGATGCCCGGCCGGCAGCAGCAGCCCGAGGAAGCCCTTGCTGGCCCAGTAGGGCGAGGCGGGCCCCGAGTACCCCTGCACCATCGGCGGGCAGGGGCCGAACCAGCCGAGCGTGAGCAGGCCGTCGGCGCACACCTCCTCGCGGTCCAGGAAGTAGCGCAGGGCGCCGGAGGCCAGCCGCCGGGTGGCGCCCGGGGCGAGCGGGCTGTGGCCGCTGAGCGCGCCGGCCCACAGCGCGGCGGCCGCGGCGAACCGGTAGGTCAGCGAACGCCCCTGGTGCAGCGGCGCGCCGTCGCCGCCGAAGGTGCGCGCGAACAGCTCCAGGTACTCCGCCAGACGGGTGCCGTAGCGCTCCAGCGCCTGCCGGTCGCCGGCCAGGTGGGCGTGCAGAACCGGGTAGAGGTGGAAGGCCCAGCCGTTGTAGTGGTCGAAGGCGCGTGGGCGGCCGTCGGTGTACCAGCCGCCGCCGACGTACCACCGCTCGATCCTGTCCAGCCCCCGGCGCACCGCCTCCTCGGCGGCCCGCACATGGTGGCCCGTCTCGGCGAGGAAGCCGCCGACGGCGACCTGGAACAGCCACCAGTTGTTGTCGACGGGGGTGTGGCGCAGCGCGCCGGCGAGCCAGTCGGCGGCCCGCTCCCGGGTGTGCCCAGGGAGGCGGTCCCACAGCCAGGGCCGGGTCAGACGCAGGGCGAGCGCGATGGAGGCCGCCTCCACGATGGCCTGGCCGCGGTCGGTGACGGCCGGCCAGGAGAACGGGTCGCCGGCGGTCACCTCGCGCACCGTCGTGGGGGAGCGGGTGCCGGCCTCCAGCCCCTGCGCGTACCGGTCGAGCAGGCCCAGCGGGTCCTGTCCGCGGGCGCCCGCGACCCGGAAGGCCGCCATCAGGAACGTACGGGCGTAGCCCTCCAGACCGTCGGAGCGGGGGCCGGACCAGCTCGGGCGCGGGCCGGGCAGGGAGAGCAGGGCGTGCCGCGGGCCGGCGTGCCGCAGCGCCGCGGTCAGCAGCCCGTCCGCGGCGGCCTCCCAGTGGGCCCGCCCCCAGCCGGTGTACGGACTGAGCGAGCGGTCCTCGGGCGGGACGGGGATGCGCGGCATGGCGGGCGGCTCCTTTGCTCCGGGATCCCGAATCTAGAAGTCACCAGATCGTTCGTCAATGCGATCGATCGAACGATCCGGAGCGCGAAGCCGGAAGGGCGACCCAGTACAGCATTTGCGGCACATGCGGGGCCGCTGATGTGATCGGATTCGATCGTTCGATCCAAGAGTGTTGACTTCGACCTGTGGTGCTCCCAAGATGTGGGCCAGCCGGAGTCCCGCGGCCCCGGCGTCCGGCCGGCCTCCTCGCCGGCGCCTCACCGGGCACACCCGACCGTCCCGTTCTCCAGGAGCCGAGCCATGTCCGCTGCCCCCGCCCGTAGTCGCACCCCCTTGCGCGCCGCCGCCGCGCTCACCGCCGCCGCCCTGTCCGCCACCCTCCTCGCCGGCTGCGGCGGCGACGGCAAGGACGCGTCGGCGGGCCCGGACAAGCCCGTCGACATCACCTTCTGGGGCTGGGCCAAGGGCACGAAGCAAGTGGTGGACGCCTTCAACGCCTCCCACAAGGACGTGCGCGTCCGCTACGAGGAGATACCCTCCGGCGCGGCCGGCGGGTACGCCAAGCTGTCCAACGCGGCCAAGGCGGGCAACGCGCCCGACGTGTTCAACGTCGAGTACCCGCAGCTGCCGGACTTCGTCAGCCAGGGCGCCGTGGCGGACATCAGCGAGTACGTCGACGCCGGCCTCAAGGCCAAGTACCTGCCGCAGGCGGTCCAGTTGACCACCCTGGGCGGTGCGACCTACGCGCTGCCGCTGGACGCCGCGCCGCAGGTCTTCTACTACCGCAAGGACCTGTTCGCCAAGGCCGGCATCACGGCGGCCCCCACCACCTGGGCGGAGTTCCGCGCCGACGCCGTCAAGCTGAAGCAGGCCCAGCCCGGCAGCCGGATCGCCACCTTCTTCCCCGACGACCCGACCACCTTCGAGGCGATGGCCTGGCAGGCCGGCGCCCAGTGGTTCGGCACCTCGGGCGACACCTGGCAGGTGGGCCTGACCGGCGCCGAGACGAACAAGGCCGCCGACTACTGGCAGAAGATGATCGACGACGACCTGGTCCGGGTCGAGCCGTCGTTCAGCCAGCAGTGGACCGCCTCGCTGCAAAAGGGCGGGACCGCCGGCTACCTGGGCGCGTCCTGGGGCGGCGGCGTGCTCAAGGGCACCCTGCCCGAGGAACAGGCCGGGAAGTGGGCCGTCGCCCCGCTGCCCGCCTGGAACGGCGCCGCCAGTGGCATGCTCGGCGGCAGCACCTTCGCCGTCTCCAAGGACAGCGACAAGGTCAAGGCCGCCGTCGAGTTCGCCGCCTGGGCCACCACCACCGCCGAGGGCATCCAGGCCCGGATCTCCTCCGGCGACTCCTCCACCTACCCGGCCGACCCCGACCTGGTGCCGGTCGCCGCCAAGGCGTTCAAGGCCGAGTTCTACGGCGGCCAGGACGTCTACGCCGTCTACGAGGGCGCCGCGGCGACCATCGGGCAGAAGTGGACCTGGGGCCCGGCGATGGGCGTCACCAACACCACCCTCAAGGACTCCTTCGGCAAGCTCGCCGACCACTCCGGCACGATCTCGCAGGCGCTCGCCGCCGCGCAGAAGGACACCGTCGCCGAGCTGAAGAACCGCGGCCTGAAGGTCTCCGCCCGGTGACCCCGACCGCACCCACGGCCGCCCGCCCGGCGGACGCCGCACCCTCCCGTACCGCCGCCGCCCCCCGACGACGGCGGCGGCACGGGGCGCCGGCCGTGCTGCTCACGCCGTTCTTCGTCCTGTTCACCGGCGCCACGCTGGTGCCGATCGGCTACGCCCTCTACCTCAGCCTCTACGCCGAGCACCGCTCCGGCCTCGGCTTCGGCGGCGGCGAGACCGTCTTCACCGGCCTCGGCAACTACACCAGGGCGCTGGGCGACGCCGCCTTCCGCGGCGGCTTCGTCAACCTCGCCGAGTACTGCCTGCTCTACATCCCGCTCATGACGGGCCTCGCCCTGGTGCTGGCCCTGCTGCTGGACTCCGCCCTGGTCCGGGCCCGCCGCTTCTTCCAGCTCGCGCTGTTCCTGCCGCACGCGGTGCCCGGCACCATCGCCGCCCTGATCTGGGTCTACCTCTACACGCCCGGCATCAGCCCGGTGATCGGCGCCCTGGACGCGCTGGGCGCCCAGGCCGACCTGCTGGGCCATCCGCTGGCGGCCGTGGTCAACATGGCGGTGTGGGAGTGGACCGGCTACAACATGGTGATCTTCTTCGCCGCGCTCCAGGCCGTCCCGCGCGAGGTGCTGGAGGCCGCCGTCGTGGACGGCGCCGGACCGCTGCGCACCGCGCTCAGCATCAAGCTCCCGCTAATCCGCTCCTCGCTCGCGGTCGTGGGCCTGTTCACCGTCATCGGCTCCCTCCAGCTGTTCACCGAGCCGATGATCCTGCACGGCACCACGCCCAGCGTCACCTCCGCCTGGTCCCCCAACATGTACGCCTACACCGCGGCCTTCGAGCGGCACGACTACGGACTCGCCGCCGCCTCCTCGGTGCTGCTCGCGCTGGCCGCCGCCGGGCTCTCCTTCGCCGTCACCCGCGCCACCCGCGGCCGCGGCGGAAGCCGGCCCCCGCACGGAACGGAGCGCGCCGTATGAGCACCGCCACCGCGCGGCCCGGCGCCCGCCGCGCCGCGGACCGCCCCCGGTCGCTGTCGAGGGCCGCCGTCAACGGCGCCCTGGTGCTGGCCACCGCCTACACCCTGCTGCCGCTGGGCTGGCTGCTGACCGCCGCCGCCAAGAACACCGGCGACCTGCTCGGCGGCCGTGCCCTGACCCCCGCCACCTGGCACCTCGGCGCCAACCTGCACGCTCTGTTCACGGCCGGCGACGGCATCTATCTGCGCTGGTACGCCAACTCCCTGCTCTACGCCGGGATCGGCGCCGTCCTGTGCGCGCTGGTGTGCGTCTGCGCCGGATACGCCTTCCACGTCTACGCCTTCCCCGGCAAGGAGAAGCTGTTCGGACTGGTGCTGCTCGGCGTGCTGGTGCCCACCACCGCGCTCGCCCTGCCGATGTACCTGCTGGCCTCGAAGCTGGGCGTCGTCAACACCTTCTGGGCCGTCTTCGTGCCCAGCCTGGTCAACCCGTTCGGGGTCTATCTGGCGCGGGTCTTCTGCGCCGGGTACGTGCCGGGCGAGGTGCTGGAGGCCGCCCGCATGGACGGCGCCGGCGAACTGCGCACCTTCTGGTCGGTGGGCCTGCCGATGGTCATGCCCGGCTTCGTCACCGTGTTCCTCTTCCAGTTCACCGCCATCTGGAACAATTTCTTCCTCCCGCTGGTGATGCTGTCCGACAACCGGCTCTTCCCGCTCAGCCTCGGCCTGTACAGCTGGAACACCCAGACCCACGCCTTCCCCGAGTACTACCCGCTGGTCGTCACCGGCTCCCTGCTCGGCATCGTCCCGCTGGTCGTCGCCTTCGTCGCGCTGCAACGCCACTGGAAGGCCGGCCTCACCGCCGGGAGCGTCAAGTGACCTCCGCCCCCGCCGCACCCGCACCGGAGAACCGAGTGTCCAACCCCCCGACCACCCCCACCGCGCAGCCGGCCCCGGCGCCGCCCGCCTCCGCGCGTCGCCGACCGCGCACCCTGCTGGCCATGCACGCCGACCTCGCCGCACGGCTGATCGACCCCGCCACCCTGGACCGGCTCACCACGCTCGCCGACCTCGACCCGGCCCTCGTCGTGGACGACTTCACCGACCCGCGGGCCGTCGAGGCGCTGCGCGAGACCGAGGTCATCGTCAGCAGCTGGGGCTGCCCGCCGCTGGACGAGGACGTGCTCGCCCGGGCGCCCGCGCTGCGCGCCGTCATCCACGCCGCCGGATCGGTCAAGCACCACATCACCGACGCCTGCTGGCGGCGCGGCATCCAGGTCACCTCGGCGGCCTGGGCCAATGCCCTGCCCGTCGCCGAGTACACCGTGGCCGTGATCCTCCTGGCCAACAAGGAACTGCTGCGCATCCGGGAGGACTACCGCGCCCGCCGCGGCGCGTACGACTGGCAGGCCGCCTACCCGCACGCCGGGAACTACCGGCGCACGGTCGGCGTCGTCGGTGCCTCCCGCATCGGCCGCCGCGTCCTGGAACTGCTGCGCCCGCACGACCTGCGCCTGCTGCTCCACGACCCCTATGTGGACCCGCGGGAGGCGCGTGACCTCGGCGCCCGCCCGGTGGAGCTGGACGAGTTGTGCGCCGCGAGTGACGTGGTGAGCGTCCACGCCCCCGAACTCCCTGCCACGCGCCACCTGCTGGACCGGCGGCGGCTCGCCCTGATGCGGGACGGGGCGACCCTGGTCAACACCTCCCGCGGGTCCCTCCTCGACCAGGACGCGCTGGTCGCGGAGGTGACCACGGGGCGGCTGAACGCGGTCCTCGACGTCACCGTCCCCGAGGTCCTGCCGTCCGACTCGCCGCTGTACGACCTGCCCAACGTCCTGATCACCCCGCACATCGCCGGCTCGCTGGGCGGCGAACTGCACCGGATGGCCGGCGCCGCGGCGGACGAACTCGCCCGTTACACGGCCGGCCTCCCCTTCGCCCACCCCGTGCTGGCCGAGGAGATCGACCGCTCGGCCTGAGACGCTTCCCCGTCCCGGGCCGTGTCGGCGCCCTGGGCGAGGGAGTGACCGGCCGGGCGGGTGAACGGCTGAAGGCCCGTACCCGGAGTGAGCGCCCCGCCCCCCCGGCGTACGGAACCGGGGGGCGGGGCGGCCGTCTGCTATGCCGTCGCCGGTCCGGAGGACGCCGCCGCGCGCGCGACGGTCGCGGAGGCGGTGAACAGCGCCTGGACGGCGGCGCGGACCTGGGCGTCGACCACCTCGGGCGTGGAGGCGTCCAGCTTGCCGTCGAGGTGCAGGAAGGCCAGGCCGTGGACGAGGGCCCACACCGTGGTCGACAGCGCCTCCGGATCGACGCCGGGGAAGGCGCGGTGGACGACGCCGCGGACGTACTCCCGGATGGCGGCGGTCGCGGCGACCCGCTCCTCGCTGGTCTGGTCGCAGGGCTCGGCGAACATCACCCGGAACAGCGCCGGGTGGTCCAGCGCGAAGCGGACGTAGGCGACGGCGACCGCGGCGAGGTCACCGGCGCTCGCGGGCGACGGGTGCGCGGCGGCCAGGTATCCGGCGAGTTCCTCGTAGCCCTGCGCGGCGACGGCGGACACCAGCGCGTCACGGTCCGCGTAGTGGCGGTAGGGCGCCGTCGGCGACACGCCGGCCCGTCGCGCCACCGCCCGCAGCGACAGCCCGGCGCTGCCGTCCTCCTCCAGCAGCTCCCGCGCGGCCCGCAGACAGGCGGCGCGCAGATCGCCGTGGTGATACGCACTGGCCTGCGGCACAGGTCACACTCCCTCATGTTGGCAGCGCTTACATCGCTGGCCTAATGTAGACGGTGCATACATTCTACGCGATGAACGCGACGAAAGGGAAACTCCCATGATCAGCGAGCTGTTCGCGCCGCTGCCCCTGCGCTCCGGATCGGTACTGCCCAACCGGATCGCGAAGGCGGCCATGGAGGAGAACATGGCGGGCGACGGCCAGCTGCCCGACCAGGAGCTGCTCACGCTGTACCGGCGCTGGGCCGCCGGCGGCACCGGACTGCTGATCACCGGCAACGTCATGGTGCACGCCGAGGCGCTGACCGGCCCCGGCGGGGTCGTGCTCGACGCCGCCGTGCCGCTGGAACCGTTCCGCGCGTGGGCCGAGGCCGGCAAGTCCGGCGGCGGGGCCATCTGGATGCAGATCAACCACCCCGGCCGCCAGGTGGCCTCCGGCATGCCCGGCGTGGTGTGGGGCCCCTCCGACGTCGGCGTCGACCTCGGCCGGCACAGCGGCCGCTTCGGCCGGCCCACCGCCATGACCCCCGACCAGATCGAGACCACCGTCGCCCGGTTCGCCACCACCGCCCGGCGCGCCGAAGAGGCGGGCTTCGACGGCGTGGAGGTCCACGCGGCACACGGCTACCTGCTGTCCCAGTTCCTGTCCCCGCTGGTCAACCAGCGCACCGACCAGTGGGGCGGACCGCTGGAGAACCGGGCCCGGATGCTGCTCGACACCGTCCGCGCCGTCCGCGCCGCCGTCTCCCCGTCGTTCGCGGTCGCCGTGAAGATCAACTCCGCCGACTTCCAGCGCGGCGGCTTCGGCGCCGAGGACGCCCGCCAGGTGATCGAGATGCTCGCACCGCTCGGCGTCGACCTGGTCGAACTGTCCGGCGGCAGCTACGAGAGCCCGGCGATGACCGGCCGCCCCGCCGACGCCCGCACCCAGGCCCGCGAGGCGTACTTCCTCGACCTGGCCAAGGACCTGGTCGAGGCCAGCCCCCTCCCGCTCATGCTCACCGGCGGCATCACCCGGCGCGAGACCGCCGAGACCGTCCTCGACAGCGGCGTCGCGCTCATCGGCATGGGCACCGCCCTCGCCGTCACCCCCGACCTGCCCGCCCGCTGGCGCGCGGGCCGCGAGGCCGACCGGCAGCTGCGCCCGGTGACCTGGTCCGACAAGGCCCTCGCCGCCGCCGCGAGCATGGCACTGGTCCGCCACCAGATGCGCCGCCTCGCCGACGGCGACGACCCCAGACCCCGCACCCGCCCGGCGCGCGCCCTGCTCTGCGAGCAGCGCCACCAGCGACGGGCCCTGCGCCGCTACCGCGCCTGGCTGCCCACCGCGCTCGACGCCGCCACGCGCTGAGCGGACCGGTTGCGGCCCGCGACCCGCCGCGGCCGCGGTTGCGGTTGCGCCCCCCGCCCGGTCGGCGGCGACCATAGGTCTACGGCCACGAGGCGAGGGGAGCACGATGAACCGAGCAGCGCGTGGCGCCTGGACCAACTGGGCCGGCGACGAAACCTTCACCCCCGCCCGGATGCCGCGGCCCCGATCGGCGGCCGAGGTCGCGGAGGCGACCAGGCGCGCCGCCGAGGCGGGGCAGACCGTCCGCGTCGCCGGCGCCGGCCATTCCTTCGGCGACCTGGTCCGCACCGACGGCGTCCTCCTCGGCCTCGACCGGATGAGCGGCCTGCGCCATGTCGACGCCGACGAGGGACTGGTCGACGTCGGTGCGGGAACCACCCTGGCCGATCTCAACCTCCAGCTCGCCCAGCACGGACTCGCCCTGCCCAACCTCGGCGACATCGACCGGCAGAGCGTCGCGGGCGCCCTGTCCACCGCCACCCACGGAACGGGCCGCGCACTGGGAAACCTGTCCGCCTGCGTCCAGGCCCTCGACCTCGTACTGGCCGACGGCACCACGCTCAGGTGCACGGACGAGGACCCCGAGACCCTGCGCGCCGCCCGGGTGAGCCTCGGCGCGCTCGGCGTCATCACGAGCTGCACGCTGCGCGTCGTGCCCGCCTTCGCGCTGCGCGCCGAGGCCGGGCCCATGCCGCTCGCCGAGGTCCTCGCGCGCCTGGACGAACTGGTCGACGGCAACGACCACTTCGAGTTCTTCGTGTTCCCGCACGCCGGCGCCGCCCTGGTGAAGACGAACAACCGCACCGACGAGCCGCTCCGCCCACCGCACCGCCTCGCCCAGGTCGCCACCGGGTTCGTGGAGAACGGCGTCCTGGCGGCGGCGTGCCGGGCGGGGCGCCGTTTCCCGTCCCTGATCCCGCGCCTGAACCGGGCCCTCACCCGGCTGATCACACCCTCCGCGTACGTCGACCTGAGCCACCGGGTGTTCGCCAGCAGACGGTCGGTGCGGTTCACGGAGATGGAGTGGGCGCTGCCGCGCGCCGCGTGCGCCCCCGCGCTCCAGGAGATCCTGCGGGTCGTCGACCGCGACCGCCTCGCCGTCGGCTTCCCGGTCGAGGTGCGGTTCGCGGCGCCGGACGAACTGTCCCACCTCAGCCCCGCCTACGGCAGGGAGACCGCCTACCTCGCCGTCCACATGTACCGGGGCATGGCCTGGGAGCCGTACTTCCGGGCCGTCCAGGACGTGGCGCTGGCCCACGAGGGCCGGCCGCACTGGGGGAAACGGCACCTGATGGAGGCGGCCGGCCTCGCCGCCCGCTACCCCGCCTGGGAACGGTTCCAGGCCGTCCGCGCGCGGCTCGACCCGGAGGGCGTCTTCACCAACGGCCATGTGCGGCGCGTGCTCGGACCCGTACGGCACGACCTGACCCCCGGCCGGTGACCGGCGGCGCGGCCCGATCGGGCCGCGCCGTCCGTCCCGGCCGTCGCGCAGGGCTGTCCGTCCCGGCCGTCGTGCCGCGCCGTCCGCCTCAGTCGTCGTGCAGCGCCGTCCGCAGGGCGTCGATCGCGAGCCGGCGGGCGACGTTGGCGGCGCGGGTGTCGCGCAGGCTGTCCAGCAGCAGGAAGTCGTGCACCATCCCGGCCACCCGCACGGCCGTCACGTCCACCCCGGCCTCGCGCAGCCGGGCGGCGTACCGCTCGCCCTCGTCGCGCAGCACGTCGGCCTCGTCGGTGACGACCAGCGTGGTGGGCAGGCCGCGCAGCTGGTCCAGGGAGGCCCGGAGCGGGGCGGCGTACACCTCGGTGCGCCGGCCCGGCGCCGCGTACTGGTCCCAGAACCACCGCATGCCGTCGCGGGTGAGGTAGTAGCCCTCGGCGAACTGGACGTAGGAGGGGGTGCCGAAGTCGGCGTCGGCGACCGGGTAGAGCAGCACCTGCGCCTTCAGGCCGAGTCCGCCGCGCTCCTTGTTCATCAGCGCGAACACCGTCGCCATGCAGCCGCCCACGGACTCGCCGGTCACCGCGACGCGCGAGGCGTCCAGGCCGTGCTCCGCGCCGTGCTCGGCGACCCAGCGGCCCACCGCGTAGTTCTGCTCGACCTGGGTGGGGTACTTCGCCTCCGGCGCCCGGTCGTAGACGGGGAAGACGCCCGCCGCGCCCGCGCCGACCGTGAGTTCGCGGAAGAGGCGGTCGTGGGTCCTGTCGTCGCCGAAGACCCAGCCGGCGCCGTGGATGTAGAACACCACCGGCAGCGGCCCCTCGGCCCCCTTGGGCCGGATGACGCGGGTGCGAACCGTGCCCCACTCGCCGGCGTCCACGTCGACCCACTCCTCGTCGACGTCCGGGCGGGGCACGCTCGCGTCGCTCTGGAGCCCGAGCAGGATGTCGCGGCCCTGCTCCGGGGGGACCTCGTAGATCCGCGGATGCGGGTCGGTCGCCTCGGCCAGCTCCTTCGCGGCGGGTTCGAGGTACGGGGTGAGCGGCGGCGGAACCTCGGTCATGTTCGCTCCCTGTCATCGGGTACGTCGGTGCCTGCCGAGCGGCCTCGGCGGCCGTGGCCGGTGCTGTCCCCCTCCGGGGCGCGATCGCGCCTCCATCGTCGGCGCCGCCCTCGCGAACCGCAGTCGGCCGAGGACGCGGGAACGTTTCCCCGGCCGGCCGCGGCGCCGTCCGTCAGCCGTAGAGGGCCTGACGCAGGGCGGCGGTGGTCCTGGCCACGGCGTCCTTGGCCGACCAGGTGTCGCGCAGGGCGTCGAGCATCATGAAGTCGTGCACGGTCTGCGCGTAGTGCAGGTGCTGGACCTCGACGCCGGCGGCGCGGAGCTTGCCGATGTAGGTCTTGGCCCCGTCGAGCAGGACGTCGGAGTCGGTGACGACGAGCGCCGGGGGCAGGCCGCGCAGCTGCGCGGTGGTGGCCTTGTTGGGCGAGGCGAGCGGCTTCTCGCGGTCGGCGGCGGCGGGCGCGTACTTGTCCCAGAACCACTTCATGTTGGCCCGGGTCAGCCAGCAGTTCTCCGAGAACCGCCGGTAGGAGGCGGTGTCGAAGTCCGCGTCGGTGACGGGGTAGAGCAGGACCTGCTCGCGGAAGGTGGGGCCGCCGCGCTGCTTGGCCATCATGGTGACCGCGGCCGTCATGTCGCCGCCGACGGAGTCGCCCCCGACGGCCAGGCGCCTGCCGTCCACGCCGATCTCGGCGCCGTGCTCGGCGACCCACTTCGCGGCGGTGTACGCCTGCTCGACGGCGACCGGGAAGCGTGCCTCGGGGGAGGGCGTGTAGTCGACGAAGACGACCGCCGCGCGGGCCCCGTCGGCGAGCTGCCGCACCAGCCGGTCGTGCGTCGTCTCGTTGCCCAGGACCCAGCCGCCGCCGTGGAGGAAGACGAGGCCGGGCAGGGTGCCCTTGACGCCGGCCGGACGCACGATACGCAGGGAGACCTGCCCGGTGGGGCCGCCCTTGATCGTCCGGTGGGTGATGTCCGCGGGCAGCTTGGGCACGGGCCCGGCCTGGAGCTTGTCGAGGGCCGCGCGGGCCTGCGCGGGCGTCTGCTCGAACAGCGGCTTGCCGTCCTGCGCGGCGAGCTGGTCGAGGAAGGACTGCGTGGTGCGGTCGAGGGCGACGGGCGGCATTCCGCAGGGCACGTTGCCGTGGGAGGTGTCACCGCCCGCGGTGCCGCCGCCGGTGACGAAGGCGGCCGGAACGAGCGCCGCGGCGCCGGGTGCGGTGCCGTAGCCGGTCAGCACGGTGCCGGCGACCACGGCCGCCGCCATGGCCAGCAGGGGCCTGCGCAGGCCCCGCCCGTCGAATGCGCGCATGCGTTTCTCCTTCTGGGTGAACTTCCGGGAGATTCGTCCCCCGGCGCACACCCTCTCGGGCGGCCGCCATACCCGGCCATCGGGTGAACGCACTCGGGTGACGCGACGCCGCCGGGGGAGTGACACACGGGCGGAGGGGGTTTGGTATCACCCGTCCGGCGGCGTCGCCCGTCGCCCGACCGGCCCGGTCGGTCCGCCATCCGAACCATGGTTGACGACGGCCGCGATGTGGTGCTCAATTGATCGCATGAACGCCGATCAGCGCTTGGTCACCCGGGACCACATCGACTTCGGTCGGGTGTGGTCCGCGGCGTGTCCCGCCTGACCCGGCAGTGAGCCGGCCGACCGGCTCGCCCCTTCCCCCGCGCTTTGTCTCGCGGCCGCTCCCGCGACGCTGAAGCCGCCCCCGGACGTCCCCGCGAACGTCGCCAAACCCGCGCACGCTGGTCGCCGCCCGGTTCCGTCCGAGGCCCGCGCCCGGACGCCGCCGCACCCGCTCACCCTTCGTCCGCCAGCACCTCCCACGCCAGCACGCCCGAAGCGCCGCCGCCGGCCGCGCGAGGGCCGCCCGGCCGTGCCCGCGCGCCGACCACGGCACGGCCCCGGAGAACTTGAGGAAAGGCCATCTCCCATGCCGGTTGAGTTCCTTGGCATCGCCGCCACCCACGACGGCTCCGAGACCACCCCGCGCTCCGGCGCCGCCTTCGACAAGGACTACACGCTGCGGCTCGCCCGGGCGCACGAGGAGCACGGCTGGGACCGGGTGCTGTTCGCCTACGGCTCCGGCTCGCCGGACCCCGCGCCGGCCGCCGCCTACATCGCGAGCCGGCTGGACCGCCTCCAGATCCTGCTCGCCCACCGGCCCAACGTCTCCTACCCGACCTTCGCCGCCAAGACCTTCGCCACCCTCGACCAGATCAGCGAGGGCCGGCTGACCGTGCACTTCATCACCGGCGGCAGCGACCACGAACAGGGCCGCGAGGGCGACACCCTCACCAAGGACGAGCGCTACGCCCGCACCCGCGAGTACATCCGCGTCGTCAAGAAGATCTGGACCACCCACGAGCCCTTCGACCACGAGGGCGAGCACTACCGCTTCCACGACTTCGTCAGCGACGTCTTCCCGGTCCAGCAGCCCCGCCCGAACGTGTCGTTCGGCGGCTCCTCGCCCGCCGCGTACGCCGCGGGAGGCGCCGAGGCCGACATCTACTGCCTGTGGGGCGAACCCCTCGCGAAGACCGCCGAGCAGATCGAGAACGTGAAGGCCGCCGCGAAGGCCGCGGGCCGCACCGACGTGCCCCGCATCCAGGTCGCGTTCCGCCCGATCATCGCCCCCACCGAGGAACTGGCCTGGGAGAAGGCCCACCGTACGGTCGGCGCGATCAAGGCCCGCAGGGAGCGCGGCGAAGCGGTCACCCGGCGCCACAGCGGGCACGACCGGCCGCAGAACACCGGCTCGCAGCGGCTGCTCGCCATCGCCGAGGCGGGGGAGCGCTACGACCGCGCGCTGTGGACCCCGACCGCCGCCGCGACCGGCGGCGCCGGCAACTCCAACGCCCTCGTCGGCACCCCGGAGACGGTGGCCCGGGCCCTCCTCGACTACTACGACCTCGGTGTCGACATTCTCTCCGCCCGCGGCTACGACCTGCTGGGCGACGCCATCGACTTCGGCCGGCACGTGATCCCCGTCGTCCGCGAGGAGGTCGCCAAGCGCGACGCCGAGCGCGCGGCGCGCGGCACCGCGGACCTCGCGGCGGTGACCGCGTGACCTCGCTCGCGCGGCCGCGCCCGGCCGCGGGCGAACCGGCCGTCGTACGGGTGCCCGTGTCCGACCCACGGGTGAGACCCCTGCTGCGCGAACTCGGCGACGAGTACTGCGCCCGCTACGGCAAGGACGCCCACGCCGAACTCGCCCGCTATCCCGACGAGGAGTTCACCGCCCCGCACGGCGGCGTGCTGCTCCTGCTCCTCGAACACGACGAGCCGGTCGCGGGCGGCGCCTTCCGCCGGTACGACGCGGGCACCGCCGAGCTGAAGCGGATCTGGACCCACTCCGCCCACCGGCGGCGCGGCCTGGCCCGGCGCGTCGTCGCCGAGCTGGAGCACGAGGCCGCCGCCCGCGGCTACCGGCGGGTCTACCTGACCACCGGCCCGCGCCAGCCCGAGGCCCGCGGCCTGTACCTGCGCACGGGCTACACCCCGCTGTTCGACACCGAGGCCGACCCCGAGACCATCGGCCCGCTGCCCTTCGAGAAGCACCTGCCGCACGCACCGCGCGGGCTTGCCCCTGTCTGAGCCGTCGCTGCGCGGCCGGGCAGCAGGCCGGCACGACCGCGGTGCCGGCCCACAGCGCCCCGCGCCCCGCCCTGCCCGTCAGGAAGCGAAGGCCCGCTCCAGCCTGGGGATCAGGTCCCGCAGGTCTTGTTCCCAACAGCCCGCGTTGTGGCCGCCGTTGCACTGGGCGCCCCAGCCGGAACCGTCGCCGTAGTCGACGTAGTGGTACGGCATGCCCAGTTTGTCCATGCTGTCCTTGACGTGCCCGGCCGCGCCTTCGAGCCAGAACTCCGGGTCGACGGGCGAGCCGCCGCCGTTGCCCACGTAGACGGAGACGCCGACTCCGGCGAGCTTGTCCATGTGCGCCGCCGGGTCGACCTCGTTCCACCGCCGGTCGGCGTTGAACACCGGATAGGGGGAGCCGAACAGCGCGTCGCTGTCCACACCGGGCTGGTAAGGGGAGTTGGCGGGGTCGCAGACTCCGGAGGACGAACCGCAGACCGCGCCGAGCGCGTCGGTGACGGAGGCGACGACGGCCAGCCGCAGGTCCATGGACCTGGCCGACAGATCGATGTCCCCGGACAGGGACGCGGTCTGGCTGAACAGGTCGGGACGGACCTGGGCGTAGTGCAGGGCGCCGAAACCGCCCATGGAGACACCGGCGACGGCCCTGGCCTTCCTGGTGGCAACGGTGCGCAGGTTGGCGTCGATGAACGGGATCACCTGCTTGAGGTGGAAGTTCTCCCAGTTCTGGGCGCCGAGCCGGGTCTTCTGGTCGAGCCAGTTGGCGTACCAGCCCCGGGCGCCGCCGTCCGGGATGACGGTGATCATCGAGTCGGACGCCCGCAGCGCCGGGTAGTTCTGCTGCGCCGGGTCGTCGGGCGAGCCGTGCAGGAAGTACAGCACCGGGTAGCGCCGGCCCGGGTCGGCGTAGTAGCCGCTCGGCAGGATGATCTTGATGTGGTGCTTGCCCGCGACCTCGGGTGTGGTCACCGTGAGGGTGAAGTCGGTGGGCCCGCCCACGGTCGGGCCGGCCTGGGTCAGGCCGAATCCGTCCGTCATCGGCGGGGGCGCGGCGCCGTCGGCGGCCCGGGCCGGACCGGCCGGCCCGGCCAGGGCCAGGGCGGCCGCGGCGACCAGCCACGTCACCGTCAGCCGTCCGCGGTTCGCTGTCCTTGTCACAGAGTGCCTCCTCGTGGGCCTTCGTGCCGTACGGGGCGGGACGCGCCGGGCGACGATCCCCGTGGTGTGCCGGGCGTGCCTCGCTCCCCGTCCGGGGCCTCGGCCACCGGCCTCCTCGTCCGCGCCCGGCCATGCTGGGGAAGGCCGATGAAATCCCGATGACGCCGCGGCGCGCGTCCTCTCCCCGGACCGGTTCACCCTCGTCGGCGTCGGCGGGTCTGGGCGAGGCGGCTCTGCAGACGGGCGTGCCGGAACTGGTAGACCGCACCGGCCTGGCGCAGCACGCCGCGCTGGTAGGCGTCGTCGAGGAAGGCGGCGAGGGCCCAGGGGAGGCGTCCGGTCAACGGCAGCCAGATACGGGAGAGCACGCACCACTGGCCCCAGGCGGTCAGGGTCAGCGTGTAGCCGAGGGCGCCGCCCAGACCGCTGATGGCGCCGAGCAGGGCACTGGCCACGGGGTCGGCGGCGAGTTGGCCCAGGCTCCCCTGCAACAGGTCGATCACCAGTCCGGACCCGACTCCGACCGCCACGCCGAAAACGGGCGTCCAGACGGCCAGTTGGGTGAGCGCCGTCCTGCGGTCGGTGTTCAGGACGCTGCCCGGGCTGACGGCGGACACGATGTCGAGCGGGGTCTCCAGGAGACCGAGGAGGCAGAAGGTGAGTCCGGTGGCGCCGCCGAAGACCATGCCGAAGACGATCCCGTTGACGAGTCCGAGGCCCAGTGTGGCGGACGCCCCCAGGTCTCCGACGTACGCGCGCAGCAGGCCGACCAGGAACCCGTAGGCGAAGCCGAACAGCGCGCCGCCCAGGGTGCCGATCAGCAGCCGGGGGCCGGCCGACCACGTGGTGGTGTCCGGCCGGCCGCGGATCCGCAGGCGCACGGCGGACGGTCCGACGTCCTTGCCGGTGAGCGTGAACGTGAACCAGTGCACGAGCCCGAACAGCAGGCCGGCCAGCACGGCGACGATGGTGCCGTCCACCAGGCCACCGGTGAGCGAACCGCTGAAACCGGTCGAGAGGGCGGTGTCGACGAGTCCGATGACCAGCGCGGTGACGAGGGCGGTGACCAGGGTGCGGGTGGAGTCGCGCAGGCCGTGGCCGATCCGCCACCACGCCAGGTCCGGGGTTCTCAGCTCGGTCAGGTGGTGGGCGAGGTGGCCGAGCCAGCGCTGCACGCGGTCGGGATCCCAGCGGCGCGCGCCCGGGCGGCGCCGGCGGTAGACGGTGGGCAGGAAGTCGTCGAGCAGGTGCTCCTCCAGCGTCCGGGCGTCGGGGAAGCGTGCGGTGTCGAGCAGTTCGGCCGGATCGTGCTCCGGGGTGTCGCTGTAGACGGTGCGGGCGAGCGCGACCATCAGCGGCGTCGACAGAACCGCCGCGAGCGGGGCCGGCGGCCCGTCCGGCGACGGCTCGCGCAGCCTCTTCAGCACGGACTCCCAGGCCCCGACCGCGGGGTCGGCGCGGTCGGACTTGCGGGTGGTGCGGGGCAGGTAGTGGTCCAGGTCGTCGAGGGTGAGGTCGGTGAGCTCGATCGGCGCGGCGGAGGTCAGCACGTCCGTCTCGGCGACCGCGGCGGCGTACTCGGCGGGGCGGCTGGTCAGCAGCAGCGGGAGGGTGGTGGCGTTGAGGGCTTCGAGCGCGGGGCGGCGCAGCCCGTCGGCCATCTCGTCGAAGCCGTCCAGCACCGGCAGGACACGGCCGGCGTCGACCAGCGCGGACGCCAGGCTCGTCCTGCCGGGTCCCGGGGCGGCGGTGCCGGGGTGGTCGCGGGTCAGCTGCTCGGCCAGCCAGTCGCGCAGGGTGATGGCGGTGGGGTCCCAGGCGCCGATGCTGAAGATCACCGGTACGGGCTCGGCGGGCGTCCGCGACGCCAGGTGGTCGAGGACGAAGCGCAGGGTCAGGACCGTCTTGCCGGAGCCGGACCGGCCGAGGACCACCAGCCGGCCGGAGGGGACGCTCCGGTAGGTCTTCGCGATGTCCGCCAGTCGGCCGCCCAGGTCCAGGGGCTCGCCCGGAACTCCCGGCGGCAGACGGCGGATGTTGGCCCAGTGGTCGGTGAGCGCCGGACGGGCGGCCTGCCAGCGGACCGGCAGCGGGTAGGGGTCCTGGACCCGCCGCTGTTCCTCCTCGCGCTGCCAGCGGGCCGCCACCGCCTTGGCGAGCTGTTCGGCGGCGTCCGCGAGCGCGGTCCGCGCCGCCGGGACCGGCTGCCGCACGGCGTACGGCGCCGTGGCCGCCGCGCCCGCCTCGCCGCCCGCCACCTCCGCGCCCGCCTCGCCGCCCGCGGCCTTCGCCTCCTCGGCCGTTCCGGCGGTGCGTGCAGCCGACGTCCCCGCTTCCGGAGCCGTTCCGTCCGCCGGCGACGCCGCCGTAGCCGGGCCCGGAGCCGCTCCGTCCGCCTGCCCGTCCGCCGCCCCCGGAGCCGCGTCGCCCGTTCGTGCGGCCGTCGCCGCTGCCGGCCCGGCCGCCGTGTCCGAACCGGCGCCCCGGTACCCCGGGACGGCGGCGCCGAGTAACTCCTCGCGGTCCTCGCTGCGCAGGGCGAGCGCGTCGGCCAGCTGCCGCACCGTGGTCATCCGCGGGTTGCCGCGCTTGCCGGTCTCCAGACCGCGGATGGTGCTCACGCTGACCCCGGAACGCCGCTCCAGCTCGTCCTGGGTCAGCCCCGCCCGCTCGCGCAGCCGACGCAGCACCGCGCCGAACCCACCGGCCACAGCTACGGCCCCTCCCCGTCATGTCGTCCGCAAGTGCGCAGGTGGGGACTCTAGCGCGGCCACCGGTCACATATGACCGGTTGAATGCTCTGTCCACATTTCCTGCACGGCGGCCACCCTCGACGCCATCGACATGAGCGACCGGGGCGAGTGGAGCGCCCGGTCCTGGAGACGGGGAGTGGCCATGCCGACGACGACCGCGGACCGCGCCGGCCGGGGCGCCGCGTTCCTCACCGCAGAGGAGCGCGAGGTGCTCTACGCGCTCGGATGCGGCCTGGGGAACGCCGAGATCGCCGCCGCCCTGGTCCTGCCCGAGGGGGCGGTGGCCGAGCGGCTCGACCGTGTCCTGGGGAAGCTGGGGCTGCGCGACCGGGCCGCCGCCATCGTGCACGCCTTCGACTGCGGTCTCGTCGTGCCCGGACAGGGCCCGCGCGGGCCGCTGCCCGGACCCGGCGGCGCCCGGCGCACGGCGCCCGAGCCCGGCCCCTGGCTGCGGGTGTCGCTGCTCGGCCCGCTGCGCACGACGCTCGCGGGGCGGCCCGTGGACGTCGGCCCGGTACGGCAGCAGGCCGTGCTGGCGGCGCTGGCGCTGAGCGCGGGCCGCTCCGTCAGCCGGGGGCGGCTGCTGGAGGACGTGTGGGGCCGGGAGATGCCGGACGGCAACGTCGTACCGGTCTACGTGTACCGGCTGCGCAAGATCCTGCGCCTCGGGGAGCGCCCGGACTCGGTGATCCGGCGCGACCGGTACGGCTACGGGCTGGTCCGCGGGGTGGCCGAGGTGGACGCGCTGTGCGTGGAGGACCTCGTCACCCGGGCCGCCGCGGCCGAACGCGGCGGCGACCTGACCGAGGCGGTACGGCTGTGCGGCCGGGCGCTGGAGCTGTTCCGCGGTGAGCCGCTGGCCGGACTGCCCGGGCCGTTCGCCGAGGCGGAACGGCTGCGGCTCGCCCAGCGCCGGGTCGCCCTGGCGCAGCGCGGGGCGGACTGGCTGCTGCGGCTGGGCCGGCGCCGCGAGGCGATCACCGCACTGTCCGCCCTGGCCCTTGAGGAGCCGCTGAACGAACAGGTCGCCGCGACGCTGATGCACGCGCTGCGGTGCGACGGCCGGCGGGCCGAGGCCCTGGCCGTCTTCGACCGCACCGGCCGGCGGCTGGCCGAGGACCTGGGGGTGGCGCCGGGCGAGGTGCTGGTGCGGGCCCGGCGGGCGGCGCTGCGCGGGGAGGACGCCGGCGCCGGCCGGGCGGGCGCGGCGTGAGCGGGGGCGCCGGGGACCGTGAGCGCGCCGAGGAACTGCAGCTGGCCCGGATCTCCGCGACCGCGGGCCGGGCGCGCCTGGGCCGGCGGCACGCCACCTACCGGGCGCTGCCCACCGTGCCCGGTGGGCGGTGGACGGCCACGGCGGACGTACGGCGTCTGCTGGGGGCCGGCGGCGGACCGGCCACCCGCGCGGCCGCGCGGCTCGACCTGTACGAGCACGGCATGACGTTCGCCGTCGGCAGGCGGATCCATGTCATCCGCTTCGACACCACGGTGGTGCGCCGGCGCAAGGTGCTGTCCGCGCGGGGCATCACCCGCGCCCTCGTGCTCGTCGACGTCGACGGCGAGCGGGTCGTGCTGCGCTGCGGCGACTTCGGCCGGTGGCAGGAGTGGTGGCCGGCGATCCGCCGGGCCGTCGTCGCCGCGCAGACCCCACGGGCCCTGGCCGCGCTGCACCAGGGCGCACGGCTGGTCTTCGGCCCGGTGTGGCTCACCGCGGACGAGGTCGGCTGCGGCACCACGGTCCTCGGGTGGAGCCGGGTCCGGCGGATCGACGTCCTCAACGGTTTCGTCGCGGTCCGCGCCGACGGCCGCTGGCAGGTGTGGGCCACCGCCGCCTCCGGCATCCCGAACCTCTGCGTCTTCCAGGCCCTCGCCGAACACCTCATCCGTGCCGCGCGGGACGGCGACTGAAAATCCACAGATCCCTCAACCCATCGATCGACCCATCCAACAGGTCCACAGATCCACAGATCCACAGATCCAGAAGGAGACAGTCATGGCCGACAGCTACCGGTACCGGTGCGGCGAGTGCGGGCACCACACCGCCTGGGGGAGCGAGTCCCAGGGGGCGGACGCGATCGAGGAGCACTACGGGCGGAGCCACCCGCACGTCGTCCCCGGCGGGATGGTCGAGTTCCGCAAGGGATCGTCCTCCGGCTGCGGCAGTGGCTGCCTGATCGCCCTGGGCGTCCTGGTCCTCTTCCTGATCATCGCCTCCCGGCACTGACGCCCGTCGCGCAGCCGGGGTCCTGGGTCTCGTGCGGGGCGTCCGGCGCCGGGCAGGGCGCGGGCAGCAGCAGCCGGAAGGCGCAGCCCGCGCCGGGCCGGGTGTCCAGTTCGAGACGTCCGTCGTGCGCCTGGGCGATGGCGGCCGCTATGGCGAGTCCCAGACCGGTCCCGGGCGTCGCGTCCGTCCCGAGCGCCTCGGCCCGGTAGAAGCGGTCGAAGACGCGGGCCGCCTGGCCGGGTTCGATGCCCGGGCCGTCGTCGGCGACCTCGACGACGCACAGGGGGGTGCCCGGAGCCTGCGGTGGGCCGACGCCGACCCGGCCGGGGCGGTCGGCGCCGAGGCCGTGCTCCCCGGCGCACGCGGCGCCGACCCTCACCCGGACGCGGGCGGAGAGGGGGGTGTGGGTGCAGGCGTTGGCGAGGAGGTTGCCCACCACCTGGGCGAGCTGGTAGGGATCGCCCGTGGTCTCCACGATGTCGAGGTCCGGGTCGTGACCGGCGCGGGCCGTCCCGAGCGGTTCGAGGGTGATGCCGCGCAGCGGGTGGCGCACCGCGGTGGTGGCGATGGCGTCCGCGGCGAGGGAGAGCAGGTCGACGGTCTCGCGGTGCGGATGGGGGCTCTCGCCGAGTCTGGCGAGCAGGAACAGGTCGTCGACCAGCCGGCTCATGCGTTCGGCGTTCTGGTTGAGCAGGGTGTGCGCCTCGTGGCGCCGCTCGTCGCTCATCCGCGGTTCGTCGAGCAGGAGTTCGGCGAACCCCTGGATGGCGGTGAGCGGGGTGCGCAGCTCGTGGCCGGCGTCCGCCAGGAAGCGGCGCAGCTGCCGCTCGGAGGTCTCCGTGCGATGCAGTGCCGTGCGCAGCCGGTCGAGCATCGTGTTCAGGGCCAGACTGAGCCGGCCGACCTCGGTGTCCGGGTCGGGGACGGGCACCTTGAGCTCCAGGGCGCCCTCGGTGATCCGCTGGGCCGTCCGCTCGACCCGGGTGAGGGGGCGCAGGCCGAGCCGGACGGCGACGTTGCCCAGGACGACCACACCGCCCGCGACGGCGATGCCGAGAGCCAGGCTGACCCACAGCAGTTTGGTGGTCGCGCCGTCGACGGTGTCCAGGGGGAGGGCGACGACGGCGCGCATGCGGTCGGGCCCCATGTAGGTGATGACCCGCCATTCCGAGCCGGAGGACTCCTCGGCGGCGAGGGTGCCGGGGCGTCCCGCGGTCAGGTGGAGGTCTGCCGCGTTCCGGGGAAGGCGCGGGCCCGGGGTGTCGCTGTCGCCCAGGGCCGAGTCCAGCAGGCGTCCCCGCTGGTCGTAGAAGAAGACGCGGTAGTCCGACGGCAGGGTGGTGTCCGTCGTGGGGCGCCGCAGGAGCCCGCCGTCCGCGATGTAGCGGTAGACGCCCGTCGGCGGCCGGAAATGGGTGAGCCGGTCGTCCACCTGGTCGGTGAGCCAGGTCCGTACGACGGTGAGGCCGGCGATCTGACACAGGACGACGGCACAGGTCGCCAGGAGCCCGGCGATCAGTACGAGGCGGCTGCGCAGGGAGCGCGGGCGCAGTCGGCGCGCGGGCGTCATGGTGCGCCGGTGTTCGTCCCGGGGCGCGGGAGCCGCAGGCAGTAGCCGACTCCGCGCACGGTGTGGAGGAGCGCGGGAGGGGTGTGGTCGATCTTGCGGCGCAGGTTCTTGACGTAGGTGTCGACGATGCGGGTGTCGCCGGAGAAGTCGTGCCGCCACACCTGCTGGAGGATCTCGGCCTTCTCCAGCACGCGTTCGGGATGCGACAACAGGCAGACCAGGAGCCGGAATTCGGTCGGCGACAGCTGCAGCGGGCGGTCGGCGCGCCGTACCTCACGGGTGCGTTCGTCCAGGGTGAGGTCGGCGTAGCGCAGCGGGGGCCGGACGTCGGGAGCGGCGGCGGTGGCGCTGCGGCGCAGGATGGCGCGGACGCGCAGCAGCACCTCCTGGATGTGGAACGGCTTGGTGACGTAGTCGTCGCCGCCCGAGCTGAGGCCGATGATGCGGTCCTCGACGCCGGTGCGGGCGGTGAGGAACAGCACGGGTGTGTAGGCGCCCTGGGAGCGCAGTTCGCGGGTGAGCCGGAACCCGTCGATGTCGGGAAGCATCACGTCCAGCACGATCAGGCTCGGGCGGCGGCTGCCGGCCTCGAACATCGCCTCCTGCCCGGTGGCGGCGCTCGCCACGGTGTAGCCGGCCGCGGTGAGCGCGGAGGTGAGCAGGGTACGGATACTGGGGTCGTCCTCCACGACCAGGATGGTGTGCCCGGTCGCGGACGTGCGCTGCCGCGCGGGAAGGGGCTGCTCGATCACGTGCTGATACCTCGGGGTCCTGGGCAGGAGGGACGCTGCGGGGTCGGTGGCGTGGCGCGAGGGTAGCCGTGAAGCCTGTGAGCGGTCCGGGCGGGACCGGGGTCCCGGCGCCGCCCCCGCTCGGGGGACGGACCGGGACACCGGCACGTCAGCCGGTCACCTGCTTGTCCTTGGCGAGCGCCGCGGCACGGTCGGTGAGCGTCTTCTTGAGCTTGGTCACCGAGGTGTCCAGCTCCTTGGAGTCGGCCCCCGCCGAGCGGGCCTGGTCCGCTATGGACTCCAGGGCCTCGACCGCCGTTCCCGACTGGAAGAACCGCTGGTACAGCTCGCGGTATGCCTTCTTGTAGACGCCGTCGAACTGCTGGGAGTCCAGGAACTTGGTCTTCAGCACATGCCCCATCAGGCCACCCTGGCCTCCCTTCCCACCGGGCATGCCGTCGGGCATCCCTTCGGGCATGGCGCTGGGCATCCCCTGCGGCATCCCTTCGGGCATCCCCTGCGCCCCCTGCGGCATGCCGTCCGGCATGCCCGAAGGCATCGTGTCGGGGGCGCCCTGCGGCATGCCGGACGGTGCGGACGAGGGGGCCGCGCCGCCTGCGGAAGGCTGCTGGGACGCTCCCTGCCGCCCGCCGGTCGCGCCGCCGGTCGCGGTCCCGCCCTTGGCGCCGCCGCCGGGCTGCCGGGCGCCGCCCATGCCGCCGCCCATGCTGATCGAGTCGTCAGGGCCGACCGTCGCGTCACCGCTGAAGGTCAGGTTGTAGTCCCAGCCCAGCACGGAGAACTTCTTGGTGTCCAGGTCGTACCAGAGCAGGTAGTTCTTGCCGGGGCCGGCCATGTCGTCGAAGTTCAGCAGCAGATTCTGCGTCGCGAGATACGTGGCCAGCGAGTCGACGTCCACGTACTTGCCGAGATCGCGGGCGAACTCCTCGTCCGACGCCTTGTTCGCCCACTTGATGAGCTTCATCACCGGTTCGAGATCCTGGCTGCCCTTCTTGTTGAGCTGCTCGAAGGAGGACTCGTAGTCCGTCGGGTCGTCCCCGCGGTAGTCGAAGCTGCCGCCGGCCTTCGCCTTGTAGAGCACTCCGTTGCCGTCGGCGACGTCGTCGGCGTAGTCGGTGTCGGGGCTCTCGACCATGAGCCGGGTGGCGACGGGCCGGTTGTTCACCTTCAGCCCGGTGAAGGCGTACCGCTCGGCCTTCTGGCCGCTCTGCCGGGTCAGCGTCAGCGACAGCGCCTCGTTGACCGGCGCCTGGCCGTTGCTGCCGGGGCGCAGCGAGATCTCCCGCTCGCCCTGGTAGGCGCGGCCCTCGACGAACTCGTCGACCTTGACGAGCCAGGGCAGCTCCTCCGGCTTGGCCGCGGACAGGTCGTACTGCACCATGCCGCCCATGCCGCCACCGCCAGGGGCACCACCAGCGGCGCCTCGCGCGCCCTGTGGGCCCTGCGCGCCCTGGGGCGGGGCCGCGCCGCCGCCGGGCATGCCCTTGTTGCCGCGCAGGGACGACAGCGTCGAGTTGCCCTTGAGGCGGATCCCGACGTCGTTGAGGTACACCCCGTCGATGATGAGGTCGGCCTCGATGTAGTCCTTGGTGCCGTCCTTGCGGAACTCCTTCATCATCTTGTCGAAGTCGGTCTGCTGGTAGGTGAGCTGGATCGAGTGCGACACCGAGGTGTCGTACAGGTCCACCGATCCCTTGACGTTCTCGGTGACGGGGTCGGCTTCGACCCGGGAGGACGACATGACGTAGGGGGAGATCCGCGCGTCGCCGAGGAAGTAGACCATCGCCGCCAGCCCGACGCCCAGGGTCGCGACCGGCTTCCAGTGGTGGCGCAGCCGGACGGGCAGCCGGTCCCGCAGCCGCCGCGCGCGCCGCGCGGTGGTGTCCGCGGCCACTACAGATCCGTCGTGTCGTAACCGGTCAGGACCGTGACCCGCTGCCCGGACGTCCGTTCCTGGAGGGCGCTGACCAGGTCGCCGGGCTCGGCGCCCTTCTTCAGCCGCACCGTGTAGAAGATCTCGCTCAGCGCGCCGCCGCGGATCGTCTCGGTGCTGACCAGCTCGAACTCGCTGGTGTACTTGATCAGCACGTCGCGAATCTGCGGGGTGTAGTCGTCGCCGGCCGGGACCTGCACCTTGACGACCTGGCGCTGGACGTTCAGGGCGAACCAGTCGAACTTGAACATCACCAGGATCACCGCGCAGATCACCACGGCGCCGACCGCGGCCAGCGTGTAGAACCGGGCGCCGCAGGCCATGCCGATCGCCATCGCCAGGAAGATGAAGCCGACGTCCCTGGTCTCCTTGACCGCGTTCCGGAAGCGGACCACCGACAACGCGCCGACCAGGGAGAACGCCCGCGCCAGGTTCGAGCCGACGACCAGCATGATGAGGGCGACGATCATGCCGACGATGACGAGGGTCTGCACGTAGGACTGGCTGTAGGAGATGTTGCGATGGGTGTACCGGTAGACGTAGCCGATCAGCGTGGACAGGACGAACGAGAGCACCATGGCCGCCGCGACGTCGGCCACGCTGAACGTGCCGCTGAGTTCCTGTAGGTCGAAGTTCACTGTGCTCCTATCTCCAGTGGCGCGTCCTGCGCCGACCGCTGCTGCGGCATCTGCTCTCGGGTGGGGGAGGGGTGGTTCGCCTCGTTGACGTGGAAGACCGAGCGGGGCGCCAGACCGAACGCCTCGATGGACTGCACGTACTTCGAGACACGTATGAGACTGAGGTTGCGGCGCGCGGTCAGGTCCGTGATCCAGTGCGGGGTGCGCTCGTTGACCTTGATCTCCATCACGGACAGGTGCGGCGGGAGGGTGAACCGGTTCTCGGCGGTCGCGGTGCCGAAGTGGAAGTCCCGGTCGCGGCCGCGGATACGGCGGTCGAAGGTGACCCGCAGACCGGTGTCGGCGTCCCGGCCGACCAGGGCCTCACGCTGGTAGCCGGTGATGGCGGTGGGCTGAAGGTTCAGCCGGATGACGAGTTCGAGGACCTCCTGGACGAAGGCGCTCTCCTTCGCCGAGTGCTCCACCAGCTCACGGCTGTCGCACAGTTGCCGCGCGACCCCGTACGGGAGGGTGATGCGGCGCTTCTGGGTGACCCGGTTCACGCGCTGCTTGATCTCCACGCACACCGGCGACTCGTCGGTGACCGAGTCGAGGTCCCCGTAGTGGCGGATGCGCAGCTTGCGGCGGAACTTCAGTCCCTCGATCTTCTCCCAGTAGAAGCGCAGTTGGGGAGAGTCGTAATACAGGCTCCAGACGCCGTAGCCGCCGACCGGGCTGTGCGGGTCCTGGTCCATCCGCTCGGCCAGCTCGTCCCGGATCTGCGCCGCCTGGTCCACCGGGACCAGGTATTTCAGCTCGAACCGGTTGAACGCGTGCAGCCGACTGGCCACGTGCAGCGGCTCTTCCTCCGTCCGCTCCGTGCCCGCGTCCGCGTTCGCCGGAACCTCTTCGGTCCGGCGCTCGCGCGCCGCGGCTGCCTTCGAGAAGAACACCATGCGCCTCCTTGCTCATACGTTGCGGTCCGCCCGGCCGGACACACGCAACCAACGGCACATGAGGAGCCCATGAGAAACTCGGGTTGATTCCAGGAGTCTTCAAGATGGCGGGAAAGTGAACACGGGTCGGCTCCGGGCGGCGGCGCCCCCGGAGCCGTATCACCGGCCCGCGCGGGAGCGGTCCCTCGCGGCCGGCCGCGTGAAGGCGGTGCGCCGGGCGCCGTGAGCGCTCACCGGCCCCCGCCCCCGCGCGGAGCCGTCACTTCTCCCAGCCGACCGTCTCCGGGAGCGGGTTGTAGAAGATGGTCGCGCCGACGTTGGCGAGGCCCTTCTTGACGCCGTAGGTGGAGGGGCCGCTGAACATGGGCAGGAAGGCGTACTCCTGGAGCGCCTTGCGTTCCACCGCGTTGGCCTCGCGGGTCTGCTGGGTCAGGTCGCCGGTCCGGGAGACGGCGCGGATCTCCTTGTCCAGCGCGGGCGTTCCGGCGCCGGTGAGGTTGGAGTCGCGGTCGGAGCAGTAGAAGTCGCACAGGTTGCGCGCGCCGAACGGGTCCATCGAGCGGTTGCCCGACAGGAACAGGTCGAACTTGCGGTCGCTGAGGATGCGGGAGAACTCCGCCTCGTCCGCCTTCCTGACGTCCAGGCGGACGCCCACCGACTTGAGCATGGCCGCGAGCGCCCCGGCGGTGGCCTTGCCCAGCGGATCGTCGCCGATGAGCGGGTAACCGAGGGCGAGCTTCTGGCCGTTCTTGACCCGGATGCCGTCGCCGCCCGGCTTCCAGCCCGCCGCGTCGAGCGCCTTCCTCGCCTCGTCCGGCGCGTACTTCAGCACGGCGGCGACGTTGTCCTGGTAGCCCTTCTGGAAGCTGTAGAGGATGGCCGAACCGGGCAGCGGCTCCGTGTAGTCGAGGCCCTGGAACTGGATCTTGGCGATCTGCGCCCGGTCGACGCTCTCCTCGATGGCCTTGCGCACGGCCTTGTCGGCGAGGACGGGTGACTTGGCGTTGAAGTACAGCGAGTACTCGAAGGGGCTGCCGCCGCTTCGGATTTCCGTGCCCTTCAGTCCCTTGATCTGCTTCAGGCTCTCCGCGCTGGTGGCGGAGACGTAGTCGATCTGCCCGTTCTTGAAGGCGTTGACGGCCGCGGTCGACTCCAGGTTGACGTAGACCCGCTTGTCGAGCTTGCCTCTCTTGCCCCACCACTTCGGGTTGCGGACGAAGGTGATGTCGCCCGAGTGGGCGTCCCACGTGCCGACGGTGTACGGCCCGGCGCCCCACTCCGGGTGGGCCTTCTTGACGTAGGCGTCGTTGAAGTTGGCGACCGTGGCGGCCTTGGGGTGCAGGAAGGTGGAGAACAGGGCCGACCAGGAGGCGTTGACGCCCTTGAAGGTGAGCACGGCCTGTTTGGCGTTCACACCCTTGGTGACCGAGGTGATCTGCGAGTAGCCGTTCGTGGTGGAGGCGGCGTAGGCCTTGTCGGAGCCGTTGTTCGCCTGCCAGGTCGCCTTGATCGCGGTCCAGTCGATGGGAGTGCCGTCGTTGAACACCGCCTTGGGGTTGAGGGTGAGCACGACCTTCTGGTTGCCGCCCTGGACGGAGACCTTCACATCGCTGAGGTAGTCGGGGTTGTACCGCACCTCGCCGGTGGGCGAGTAGGTGATGGCGTCGGCGTTGTACCAGGCCCAGACCCGGGCGGCGGTGAGCGTGGAGTTCACGTTGAACGGATTGCCCTGGTCGTCGAAGGTGCCGACCGTGGTGTACGTGCCGCCGTCCCTGACCCGGTCGTAGGGCGTGGGGTTGTAGTCGGCGGCGGACGGCGCGGCCGAGGGCGCGTCCTTGCCGTCCGGGTGCGCCGAGCCGGTCCCGGACGAGGACTGGCAGGCGGTGACGGTGAGGGAGACGGCGGCGAACAGGGCGACGGGCAGGGCCGGTCGTGCGCGCATGGCGGGGTTTCCTTTCGAGTGGGCGAACCGGTGGATGCGGGCGCGGGCACACGGCACCGCGCCGCCGGGTGCGGGCGTGCGTGTGGGTGTGGACGGCGGCGGCCCCTGGTCGCGCGGTCGGGACGCGCCGGAGGTGTGCCGGGTGTGCCGCGGGTGCGGGTGTGTTCAGACGCCGTGACAGGCGTAGCGGTGGCCCGAGTCGCCGGCCACGGGGGTCTGCGCGGGTGGCTCGGTGCGGCAGCGGCGGCGCAGTTCCTCGCCGGCCTCGCGGTACAGCGGGCAGCGGTCCACGAAGACACAACCCCGCGGCGGACGGGCGGCGTTGGGCGGCTCGCCCGTCAGCACCACGCGCTCACGGGTGCGTTCGCGCCCGGGGTCGGGGATCGGGACCGCCGACAGCAGCGCACGGGTGTACGGGTGTCTGGGGTCGGCGAAGATCGCCTCGGTGTCCCCGGTCTCCACGATGTGCCCCAGGTACATCACCGCGATGCGGTCGGAGACGTAGCGGACCACGGCCAGATCGTGCGCGACGACGAGATAGGCGAGGCCCAGTTCGCGTTTGAGCCGGGTCAGCAGGTTGATCACCCCGGCCTGCACCGAGACGTCCAGGGCGGACAGCGGCTCGTCCAGCGCGAGCAGCCTCGGCTCGGTCGCCAACGCGCGGGCGATGCCGACGCGTTGGCGCTGGCCACCGGAGAGCGCGGCCGGGAAGCGGTCGCCGATCGTGTCGTCGAGGCCGACCAGGGCGAGGAGTTCGCGCACCCGGGCGCGGATCGACGCGCGGTCGCGGCCGATCGCCCGCAGCGGCTCGGCCAGCGAGTGGGAGACGGGCATCCGGGGATCGAGGGCGCCCAGCGGGTCCTGCATGACGATCTGCACGTCCCGCCGCAACCGCCGTACGGCCGCCGGGGAGTCGAGTGCGGCGACGTCGGTGCCGCAGATCTCGACGCGGCCGCCCTCGGGCCGCGCCAGGCGCAGTATCTCCATCAGCGTCGTCGTCTTGCCGCTGCCGGACTCGCCCACCAGAGCGAGCGTCTCGCCGGCGCGCAGTGCGAAGCCGACCCCTCCGACGGCTCGCAGGGTGCCGATCCGGCGCTTGAGGACGGCGCCCTTGGTGACGGGGAACGTCTTGACGAGATCCTCGACCCGGAGCACCACCTCGCCGGTCGCGGTCCGGTCCGCGGGCGCCGGCGGGCCGGCGGGCGGGGTGTCGCCCTTGGGGTCGAGCGAGCCGTCGGCGATCTCGGCGGCGCGCAGACACGCCACGTGGCCGTGTCCGGTGACCTCGTGCGACTCCGGTTCGGCCGTGCGGCAGGCGTCGAGGGCGACGGCGCAGCGGGGCGCGAAGGGACAGCCGGCGGGGAGGTCCACCAGGGCGGGCGGTTCGCCGCCGATCGGGACCAGTGGACGGCGGACGCCGCCGTCCACGGTCGGCACGGCGGCCAGCAGCCGCGCGGTGTACGGCATCGTCGGGCGGCGGAAGAGTTCCATGACGCCCGCGTGTTCCACGAACCGGCCCGCGTACATGACGGCGACGTCGTCCGCGTGGCCCGCGACGACTCCGAGGTCGTGGGTGATGAGGACGAGGCCGGCGCCGGTCTCCCGCTGCGCGAGCCTGAGCACGTCGAGGATCTGGGCCTGCACGGTGACGTCGAGCGCGGTGGTGGGTTCGTCGGCCACGAGGACGGCGGGCCGATTCGCGATGGCCAGCGCGATGACGACGCGCTGGCGCATGCCGCCGGAGAACTCGTGCGGGAAGGCGGTGGCCCGGCCGCGCGGGTCGGGGATGCCGACCAGGTCGAGCAGTTGCACGGCCTGTTCCCAGGCGGCCCGCCTGGTCAGGTCCTGGTGGACGCGCAGAGCGTCGGCGAGCAGCCTGCCCACCGAGTAGATCGGCGTGAGGGCGGACAGCGGGTCCTGGAAGACCATGCCGATGGACTTGCCGCGTATCTTCGACAGCGCCCGGTCGTCGAGGCCGACGAGGTCCTGTCCGTCGAGCAGCACCTGGCCGCGCACCTCGGCGGAGGGCGGCAGCAGGCCCATGACGCCCAGGGCGGTGGCGGACTTGCCCGAGCCGGACTCGCCGACGACGCACAGGGTCCGGCCGGGCAGCAGGTCGAAGCCGACGCCGCGTACCGCCCGCACGGGGCCCGCTTCGGAGGGGAAGGTGATGTGCAGGTCCCGTACGGACAGCACGGGCCGGCCGTCCTTTCCGGGCGCCGGGTCGAGCAGCGGCGTCGCGAGGGTCATCGTCGGCCTCCTGCCGAGCCGGTCGCCGAGGTGGGGTCGAGGGCGTCGCGCAGGCCGTCGCCGATGAGGGTCATCGAGACGGTGAGCAGGACGAGCAGTCCGGCCGGGAACGCGAACAGCCAGGGGGCGCTGGTGAGGGTGGTCGCGCCGTCGGCGAGCATGGTGCCGAGGGAGACGTCCGGGGTCTGGACGCCGAACCCGAGGAAGGACAGGGCGGTTTCGCTGAGCACGGTGGCCACGACTCCGAGCGTCAGGTTGACGATCAGCAGCGATCCGAGGTTGGGGATGAGGTGGCGCAGGATGACGCGCAGCGGGCCGACCCCCATGAACTCGGCCGCCTTCACGTAGTCCCGCTCGCGCAGGGAGGTCGAGACCGCCCAGATCACCCGCGCGGTGGACATCCAGCCGAACACGGTCAGCACGACGATCAGCACCCGCCAGTCGCCGGCCAGCCGGTGGGAGACCAGGGCGAGGATGAGGAAGGAGGGGACGACCAGCAGGAAGTGGATGACGGCGAGCGTCGCCCGCTCGACCCGGCCGCCGAAGTAGGCGGCGCCGGAGCCGATGACCGCGGCGAGGACGACCGTCAGCACAGACACGCTGACCGCGATCGTCAAGGAGCGCTGGAGGCCGTGCACGGCGCAGGCGTAGACGTCGTTGCCGCCCTGGTTGGTGCCGAACCAGTGCACGCCGCTCGGCGGCGCGGTGAGCGCGGTGAAGTCGGCGTCGGTGTACGCGTAGCGGGTGAGGTGGCCGCCGAGGGCGGCGAACAGCACCAGCAGCGCGAGGATCACCACTCCGGCGACGGCGAGGCGGTTGCGCGCGAAGCGCCGCGCGTACAGCCGGCCGAGGCCGAGATGGGCGTGCTCGCGGGCGGGGCGCGCAGCGCGCGGCGGCTCCGCGTCCGGGCGGACGGGCGCGCCGGACGGAGCGCCGGCTCTCGCGTCGGTGCTCATGTCAGCTCACCCGCACTCTCGGGTCGAGGAAGACCGTGGCGATGTCCGCGAGGATCGCGCCGACGGCGGTCAGGGTCGCGGCGAAGGCGGCCGTGGCGACCGTGCCGTGCACGTCGTTCTTGCTGATCGTCTGGACGAAGTAGCGGCCCATGCCGTTCCAGGCGAAGACCGACTCGGTGATGACCGCGCCGGTGAAGACGGCCGGGATGCTGAACGCCACGGAGGCCGCGGTCGGGATCAGCGCGGTCCGCAGGGCGTGCCGGCGGATGGCCTGGGCGCGGGTGAGCCCGGTGGCCCGGGCGGTGCGCACGAAGTCGGCGCCCAGGGTGTCGAGCAGCAGCGAGCGCTGGGTGAGGTGGTAGCCGACGTACCCCATCAGGGTGAGGCTCGCGGTCGGCAGGATCAGGTGCAGCAGGCGGTCGGCGATCGTGGGCAGCAGGCCCTCGACGCCGGGCGAGTTCTCCCCGGCGACGTAGAGGAAGCGCAGCCCGGCGTGCTGGTTGAGCCAGATGGCGACGAAGACCACGAGCAGGGCGGCGACGGAGGCGGGGACGTTGAAGACCAGGATGGACACGGCCTGCGAGAACCGGTCGGCCCAGCCGTACTGCCGGGCGGCGGTGTAGACGCCGAGCGCGACGCCGATCACCACGGACAGGACGGTCGCGAGGGTGACCAGCTCGGCGCTGACCAGGGCACGGTAGCCGATCTCGCCGTTGACGGAGACGCCGGTCGGGGACCTGCCCCAGTCGAAGTGCAGGGTCACCGAGGTGAGCCAGTCCCACCAGCGGTGCACGAGCGGTTCCCGGGGATCGAGGTGGTACGGCGCGAGGGCGCGGTCGATCTGGTCCTCGCTGCGCACGGGCCGCAGGTCCCGGTAGTTCGACCGTGGGTCCAGGAACCAACTGGCGAGGAAGTAGGTGGCGTTGGTGGCGACGACGATCATCAGGAGCCAGCCGGCCGCCTTGCGGATCACATGGCGCACCATGCGCGGAACCTCCTCTGCGCACCTGTGGGCCGCGCCGGGGGAGCGCTGGGAGGAGGGGCTTGATACATGGGTGGGGGAGGCTTTCTGCGGAAGCGATACGAAGACCCGTGGGGGGGCGATGTCAGCCTGGTCCGCGCTTCGCCGTCACGCCAGCCTTCGCCCGGCGCCGCCACGAGGTCGTCATGCCGCCGTAGCAAAGAAACCGGTGTACGGGGCGAATCGGATGATCTCGCGGCGGTGGCCCCGGACTACGGGAAGAGCCGGCCCGCGCTCGGGTGGTCCTGGGCGGCGTCCACGCAGACGTTGGCGCCGTTGATCCCGCCGGCGCGGGCCGAGAGCAGGAAGCACGCCACGTCCGCCACCTCGCGCGGCTCCACCAGCCGCCCCCGGGGGAAGTCGTCGCGGGCGAACTCCTCGTACCGCTCGGGCCGGTTGTCCCGGAACCAGGCCCAGCCCCCGCCCTCGAACAGCACCGAACCCGGACTGAGCGCGTTCACCCGGATGTTGCGCGGCCCCAGCTCCTGGCCGAGGGCGGCGGCGAGGTGGATCTCCGCCGCCTTCGCCGAGGCGTACGACGACTTCGGGCCCGGCTTCCATCCCGTGATCGACGCCACGACGAGCGCGCTGCCGCCGCCGCGCCGCTCGAAGTGCGGCACCGCGCTGCGGATGGCGTGGGCGGCGTGCAGGACGTTCACCTCGTAGGTGCGCAGCCAGTCCTCGGGCGTCGAGTCCAGCAGGCCGCCGCCGGACGCGCCGCCGGCGTTGGCCACCAGCAGGTCGAGACCGCCCATCCGCTCGGCCGCCTCGTCGACGGCCCGGGCGAGCGCGTCCGGGTCCGTGACGTCCGCCCGGACGCCGGGCAGTCCGCACTCCTGGAGCCGCCGCGGGTCCCGTCCGCAGACGGTGACCGCCGCGCCCTCCTCGTGCAGCGCGCGGCCGATGGCCAGCCCGATGCCGCCGCTTCCGCCGGTGATGAAGGCCGTCTTCCCCGCGAGTCCCAGATCCATGGCGGCAGCGTCCCAGCACCCGCCGGCATGATCAACCCATCGCGCCCGGCCCGTGCCCGGCCCGTCCGGGCCGGGCGGCGGTCACACGGTGGTGCGGGGCCCCGCGGCGCGGCGCAGCCGGTTGGCGATCGCCAGTCCCAGCCCCTCCTCCGCCGGCAGCGACGCGACGATGAGGTCGCACCCCTGCTGGTCGAGGTCGCGCAGGAACCCGTACAGCCCGCGCGCATAGGCGGCCGTGGAACCGGGCACCCGCGCCACGGCGTGCGCCCGCACCGGGGTGTCGGCGAGGGCGGGCGGCAGGAAGACGCCCACCCGGTGCCCCAGCTCCCGCGCGAGCTCCGCCTCGGCGACGACCTTCTCCGGCTCGACGAGGACGACCCGCGCACGCGGCGCGTAGTGCGACGGGTGCTGGCCCGGCACCCGGACGGAACTGGTCGCGGGGACGGCGAGCGGGTGTCCCAGCACCGCTTCGAGCTCCTCGCGCGTCACCCCGCCGGGCCGCAGGATGCTCGGCGCGTCGCCGGTGACGTCCACGATGGTCGACTCGACGCCGACCTCGCAGGAGCCGCCGTCCAGCACGAAGTCGACGGCGTCCCCCAGCTCCGCGCGGACGTGCTGCGCGGTGGTGGGGCTGACCGAGCCGAAGCGGTTGGCGGAGGGGGCCGTGACACCGCCGCCGAAGGCCGCGAGCAGCGCGAGCGCCACGGGGTGGTCGGGGACCCGCACGGCCACCGTCTCCAGACCGCCGGTGGCTTCCAGGGGCACCCGGCGGCCGCGCCGCAGGACCAGGGTGAGCGGCCCCGGCCAGAAGTGCTCGGCCAGCAGGCGCGCCGTCTTTGGCACCTCCTCGACCCAGTCGTCCAGGAGCCCCGCGCCGCCCAGGTGGACGATCAGCGGGTGGTTGGGCGGACGCCCCTTGACCTGGAAGATGCGCGAGACGGCGACGGGGTTCTCGGCGTCGGCGCCCAGACCGTAGACGGTTTCGGTCGGGAGGGCCACGAGCCCTCCGGCGCGCAGCACACCGGCTGCCTTCTCGATGTCACTGGTTCTTGCCGTCACCCTCACATCCTAGGCGTCCGTCCGCACCCCACCGCACCGCGCGGCGGCCGCCCGGTCAGTCGCCGGCGCCGCCGCGCAGGTCCAGCGCGCGCAGGACCGCCTCCAGGGCGAAGCGGTGGTCGGGGTCGGTGAGCCGGTCGCCGAGCCGGGCGTCCAGGTTGCGCAGGCGGTAGCGCACCGTCTGGGCGTGCACGCCCAGGATCTCGCCGACCTGCTCCGCGGTGGCCCGGGTGGACACGTGCACGCGCAGCGTCTCCAGGAGCCGGTCGCGCCGGCTGGCGGGCAGCTCGCGCAGCGGGGCCAGCTCCCTGGCCGCCACCTGGGACATGAGGGGCGGGTCGGACAGCAGCCAGAGGGTGACCAGGTGGTCCTCGCAGGAGATCAGGGGGGCGTCGGCCAGGACGCCCTCGTCGACCAGTTGCAGCGCGCGCCGGGCCCAGCGGACGGAGTCGGCCGCCTGGTCGTGCGGCACGGTCAGGCCCACGGCGGCCTGCGTGCCGGCCAGCGCCTTCTCCAGCGTCGCCAGCCGCTGCGGGGTCATGGCTCCGGGGAACAGCAGGTGCGGCTGGGGGATGTCCAGGTCCGCCAGGACGTCCGCCGGGAGTCCCGCCTCCAGCTGGTCGGGGACGGGGGAGCGCAGGGCGACGAGGGTGACCTCGGCCGGCAGCTGCCAGGCGGCGGCCTCGCACAGCTCCATGACGGTCGACTGGGACAGCGGCGGCGCGGCGAGGATCAGGTGCAGCAGCTTCCTGCGCAGCGCGGAGACCTCGGAGGCGGCCCGGGACTGCACCTCGACATATCCCTCGCGGGAGATCGCCTCCAGTTCCTCGACGTAGGCGAACAGGGCGTCGGCGAAGGCCAGGACGACGGTGGCGGAGAGGTGGTAGTGCCGGCCGACGGCCTTGGCGCGGCGCAGGGCGACCCGCGCGCCGAGCCGGTACGCGCCCTGGAGGGTGCCCATGTCGCGGCCCTCGTAGGCCTCCACGCGCCCGAACTTGCGCAGCAGCTCGTCGCGCACCGTCGAGTCCTTGCCCGGTTCGGCCACCCGGTCCACGAAGGCGGACAGGGCCTGCTCGACGCCCTGGCGGATGGCGTCGGCGTTGGGGCCGTTGAGCAGGCGGGCGTAGACGGGATAGGCGCGGATGACCTCCAGGCGTATCTCCTTCATGAGCCCGGGTAATTCCGGTCTGATGAGGGCCGCGAACTCCCTGGGCAGGGGGTCGAGCGGTTCTCCGAGTTCCGGTGGCCTCATGGTTGACGGCATGAGTCTGTCGTTCCTCGCTCTCGACGCGCCTGGTGGGGGAGAGCGACCGGTGTCACCCGTCCCGGGGGCGGGTGACACCGGCCTGCCTACAGGTGCATGTCAGTGTGAAAGGTGAAGTTAAATCAACTCCTCCGGGATGTGCACCAGTCGTGCGCACATTGGTGTCGTGCGGGGGCCGTCGGCGGCCGGGTCGGCTGATACTCGCCGGTGGGCGGCCATTACCTGACGGCGGAGTGCCAGCCCTGGGAGAGCACCTTGCCGGCGTCGGGCGCGACCGTGCCGGGGGCCAGCAGACCCGCCAGCGAGGTGTGGGTGTCGTTGAGCGTGAGGTTGTTCTTCCCCGCGGCCGACGGCAGCCCGGTCTTGAGGTTGACCGCCGCGTCGATCAGGCCGAGCAGTCCCAGCCCGCAGCCGCTGGCGCCGGGCACGGCGAAGGTGCTGTCGCTCTGGACCGACCCGGTGAGGTTGATCCGGCTCATCTCGCCGTCGTCGGCGAGGGTGCCGTCGGCCTTGAAGAACGTCATGCCGAAGTCGGGCAGGTTGAGGTTCTTCGGGCGCAGCACGATCGGGTTCGACTTGGTGCCGATGTAGCAGTTGGAGCCCAGGAACGGGTTCTGGAGGTGGATGCGGACCGGGATGGCGACGATCGTCTGGTCCGTGAGGATGCCCGCGGTCTGGTCGAATTCGCTGGGTGTGCCGACCGACTCCACGGTGGCCGTGATCTTGTTGAGGCTGCTGTCGGTGATCTGCCGGCAGATGGCCGAGACGGCCGGGATGTTGCTCGGACACATCAGGCCCAGCAGACCGCCGGGCACGGTCGCCGAGTCGGCGATCAGGGAGCCGCCGGCCGGGGCGGCGACGGTGCTGGTGCCGTCCGCGTTCTCCACGACGCCGATCTGGAGGTCGGTGCGGCCGGTGGTCACGGTGGTGTTGCCCAGCTTGATGGAGCCGCTCGCCGAGGTCGACACCACGCACTGCGGGGTCCGGTCCAGGCCGTCCGCGGCCACCAGCGCCGGGGCGTCCACGGGACAGCGGGTGAAGGGCGCCCACTCGCCGTTGAGCTGGGTCGTCGCGGCGGTGGCCGCTCCTATGGCGGCGAAAGAGGCGAGGGCGGTGCCGAGCGCGGTGACGGTGGTGACGAGTCCGGCACGGCGGGAGATTCCGGTCATGAGATGCCTTCCGTGAGGGTACGGGGAGTGGCGGGATTCAGCGCTGGGCGACGGGGATCTTTATCGGCTGCTTGTCATCGGTGCACTCGGTTCCGTAGTGGGGCTCGAACTGGCCGCATGCCTGCCCCTGGATCTGCTTGACGTAGTTGTCCGGCCCGGACACCGAGGCCGTCAGCAGCCGGTCGACGTTCTCGCCGTCCGCCGTCCTGCAGCCGGTGAACTCGGGGATCGTGACGCTGCCGGTCAACTCGCCGCCGGAGGACAGCTGGTAACCGGTGGCCGGCATGCCGCCGACGTACTCGCCGTGGCCCTTCACCAGCAGATGGTCCCCGGGGTGCTGCGCCGGGTCCGGGTCGGGCGAGCGGAGCGACGTCCTGGTGCGGCAGGAGGCTCCCACGTCCAGGGGCGTGCCGTTGACGCTCAGCGAGGTGACATGGAGCACCACCGGGACGCGGATGTAGGTGTCCAGTGAGCCGCCGAAGGTCGACATGTCCAGGGCGCCGACGGAGTCGACGGTCAGGGGACCCGTCTGCTCCAGCACCATGGTGGCCGTCGCCGGGACGAAGTCGAAGGTCAGGAAGGTGGCCGTGAACGGCGCGGTGCTGGCCTCCTGCCGATAGTAGAACTGGCCCTCGGAGTGCTGGGTGAGGAGGTATTGACTGCCGTCCGGCGACAGCGACCCGAGCAGGTCCCCCTGCTCGATGAACGTGCACGACGGCGGGAGCAGCGTCGCGGCCTTCTGCTTGCGCACGTTCGTGTAGCCGGTGACGTACGTGTCCAGCGACCTCGTCGTCGCCGGGTGGTGCTCGTCGTACTTGCACGGTGCCACGCCGGCGCGGTCCGTGGTGGTACCGGGCGTGTCCCCGGCGATCCTCGGGGCCCGCCGGCTCTGCGAGGCGCCGGGCTGTCCGGACGGCTGTCCGGAGGGCGAGGACGACCCGGAGGGCGTGGCGGAGCCGGAGGGCGAGGACGGCCCGGAGGGCGAGGACGACGGCGAGCCGCCCGACGTGAACCCGACCGGCACGGTGGCCAGCAGGCCGTGTCCGGACGCGTCCTTGTCGAGGGTGCAGGCGACCGTGAGCGGAGCGGGCCCGGCGCCCGCGCCGTCGGTCGTGGTCACGGCCAGATCGACGGCCAGGTTCCCGGCCGAGATCGTCAGGTCGCCGGCGCTCTGCCCGGTCACCGAGGGGACGTCGCCCGTCGCGGACAGGGTGAGCGGCCCCGAGCCGGGGACGGCGACCGGGGCGGCCGTCCCGTGCCAGGTCGCCTCGGCCGTGGCGTCGTTCTGGGCGACGCCGACGGAGAGGCGGGTCGCGGCTGTGATCCCGGCCCCCTCGGGCGCCTTGAGGTCCGTCACCGCCTCGGCGGGGAGTTCCACGGTGGTGGTGACGTCCGAGGGCCGGATCGCCTCACCTGGCACCACCCGGTCCGGGAAGGCCGCCGAGACCCGTACCGTCGCCTGCCGCTGCCCGGACGGAAGCGTGCACACGTAGGGCAGCGTGGTGTCGACCTGCTGGGTGCCCGCGGCGGCGACCGCGGCCGGGACCATGGCGGCGAGCACGACGAACGCGGCGGTCGTCGCGGTCCTGGCCCGGGCGTGCGCGGCGCGCCGGGCGGCCACGCGGGGGAACGCCGGCCGCTGCTTCGTCCGGGCGGGTGCGGAGGGAACACCGCGGGGCCGCTTCACGGTTGGGAGCCAGTGATCTTCGGGATGGTGCTCGTGCCCTTCACCTTGACGAGGTAGTCGCCCTTGAAGGTGGGTCTGGTGGAGGTCGTGACGAGCGTGCCGCAGTTGGTGGCCGAGGCGACGGTCAGTTCGCCCGGGACGCTGTTGACGGCCAGGACGCCGGTGGAGTTGTCGTACGAACTCGACGCCTTGCCCGCCACGGTGAAGAAGCAGGCGCCCAGGACCGCCTTGGCGCTGATGTCGCCGACGTGGCCGGTGGTGACACCGGTCGAGGGGTCGTAGTCCCGCGCGACGATCGACCACGGGGTGGTGGCGGTGATCGTGATGTTGCCCAGGATGGTGCTGCAGGGCGAGGTGATGGTGCCGATGGTGACGGCGCCGACGCTCCCGACCTTGGCCGGGTTGCCGTTGCCGCCGGTCAGGGTGCCGGACGCGCTGGATGCCGTGCAGGTGACCGGAATGTTGAAGGTCATCGTGATGTTCCCGCTGTTGACCGCCGTGAAGCCGGCCGCCGAGGGACTGACGGTCCAGACCGTGGACGGGTTCGCGGAGGCGGGGACGACGGCGATGCCGAACGCTGCCGTGCCCGCGCCCACCGCGACGGCGACCCTGCCGAGGGGCCTCTTCATGACTGGGTGACTCTCCTTCTTCCGGGCGGCGCCGCCGGGGACGCCGCGGTGCCGGTACGCCCCGGACCGGCGGCAACCGCCCGGCCGGGGGTGACCCGGCCAGGCGGTTGCGAGCGGACTCGTCGGGACTACGGGTTGGAGCCGACGATCGTCGGGATGGTGCTCGTGCCCTTCACCTTGACGAGGTAGTTGCCCTTGAAGGTGGGCTTGGTGGAGGTCGTGACGACCGTGCCGCAGTTGGTGGCCGAGGTGACGACCAGTTCACCGGAGACGCTGTTGACGGCCAGGGTGCCGGTGGAGTTGGTGTACGTGCCCGACGCCTTGCCGCTGACGTTGAAGACACAGGCGCCGGCGCTGACCTTGGCGCTGATGTTGCTGACGTAGCCCGTGGTGACGCCGGTCGAGGGGTTGTAGTCCTTCGCGACGATGGTCCACGGGGTGGTGGCCACGGTCGTGACGTTGCCCAGGAGGCTGGTGCACGGCGAGCTGGCGGTGCCGAAGTTGATGGCGCTGATGCTGGCGACCGTCGCCGGGTTGCCGGTGGCGCTGGCCATGGTGCCCGAGGCGCTCGACGTCGTACACGTCATCGGGATGTTGGCGGTCAGCAGGATGTTGCCGCTGTTGGTCGCCGTGAAGCTGGACGGCGACGGGTTGACGGTCCACACCGTGGAGGCGTTCGCGGAGGCGGGGGCGACGGCGATGCCGAACGCGGCCGCACCCGCGCCCGCCACCACCGCGAGCGTTCTGAGGGTCTTCTTCATGGCTCTGGGACTCTCCTTGTGGATTGACCGGCAGAGATCGGCCGCGACGGAACCGACGGAGGGCGGAGCAGCGGCCCGCGGTCCGGATCTGTCGACCGCGAGCACCGACGTTACTTGCGGGAAACTTGACCGAACAATGCCGCCGACCATGATTCTTTGAAAAGGACAACCATCTGTTGCTCAGGTGAGCAGCCCGCGCCGCCGCTTCATCACCCGCTGCCAAGAAAGACGGCCGCCGGTTGTGCACCCGTCGCGCCCGTGAAACAGCGCGCGCAGCTCCCGGAAACAGTCGTCAGGGGCGGCCCGTACGCATCCGATGACAATTCCGGGCGGGGAAATTATCACTGCGTTGACAGCTCGCCGAAGAGCGGATCACATATCGCGGTAAATATGCGATCGCCTATTGCCCGTCCAGGTTACTCGGCCGTAACGTGCCGGATGCAGCACTGACCTCCGCATCGGCGGCCCCCCGTCGGCCGGAGGTGTGGCGGTCGTGCGGCCCGTGTCCTCCTTCAGGGCCGTGCGCCCGCCGGCAGGGCCTCGCGTATCCCACCCCCCGGAGACGCGCGGCCCTGCTCTGTCGTCCGGAGACAAGGTCGTGGACCGCACCTTGTCTGCGCGGTGACAAAGTCCGGGAGGGCATCGGGAAACCGGTGCCGTCCCTGTTGCCACAGAACCGCGCACCGGCTTAGCGTGCGCACCCGGTGCGCACTGGCTCACCCTTGGCGGAGGTGATATGGGAATCGAAGTCGTGGTCGAGGGCCTGACCAAGTCGTTCGGCAAGCAGAACATCTGGCAGGATGTGACTCTCACGCTTCCGGCCGGTGAAGTCAGTGTCATGCTCGGCCCGTCCGGCACCGGTAAGACGGTGTTTCTTAAATCGCTCATCGGTCTCCTCAAACCGGACCGCGGCCGTGTCCTCATCAATGGGGTGGACATGGTGAACAGTCCGGAGCGCGAGATTTTCGAGACCCGGAAACTCTTCGGGCTCATGTTCCAGGACGGCGCCCTCTTCGGCTCCATGTCCCTCTTCGACAACATCGCCTTCCCGCTGCGCGAGCACACGCGCAAGAAGGAGGCCGAGATCCGCCGCATCGTCATGGAGCGGATCGAGGTCGTCGGACTCCTGGGCGCCGAGCGCAAACTGCCGGGAGAGATCAGCGGCGGCATGCGCAAGCGGGCCGGCCTGGCCCGCGCCCTGGTGCTCGACCCGCAGATCATCCTGTGCGACGAGCCGGACTCCGGCCTCGACCCGGTGCGCACCGCCTACCTCTCCCAGCTGCTGATCGACCTCAACGCCCAGATCGACGCGACGATGCTGATCGTCACCCACAACCTCGACATCGCCGCCACGGTTCCCGACAACATGGGCATGCTCTTCCGCCGCGAACTGGTCACCTTCGGCCCGCGCGAGCTGCTGCTCACCAGCGAGGAACCGGTCGTCGCCCAGTTCCTCGCCGGCCGCCGCGAGGGCCCCATCGGCATGTCGGAGGAGAAGGACGCCGCGGCCCTGGCCGCCGAGGCCGCCGATCCCCGGACCCGGGCGAACACGCCCCGCGAGATCGTCCCGCAGCTCGAACCCTCCCCGGGCCTGCCCGCGCGGCGCGCCGCCGCCCGGCGCCGCGAACGCGTCCTCGGCATGCTCGACCGGCTGCCGCCCGCCGCCCGCGCGGCCATCGAGCGCACCTACGCCTCGGCCCCCACCGCACCCGCCATGCCCCTGCCGGCGACCGGGAGCGGCTCATGATCACCGGGGCGCTGCGGCAGACCGGACGGCTCTTCGCGCTCTCCGCCGAGGTCAGCCGGGCCATCTTCAAACGCCCTTTCCAGTTCCGGGAGTTCGTCGAGCAGTTCTGGTTCCTCGCCAGCGTGACGATCCTGCCCGCCGCGCTCGTCTCGATCCCCTTCGGCGCCGTGATCGCCCTCCAGGTCGGCTCGCTCACCCAGCAGCTGGGCGCCCAGTCCTTCACCGGCGGGGCCAGCGTGCTCGCCGTCGTCCAGCAGGCCAGCCCCCTCATCGTGGCCCTGCTGATCTCCGGCGCGGGCGGCTCCGCCATCTGCGCCGACCTCGGCTCCCGCACCATCCGCGAGGAGCTGGACGCGATGGAGGTCATGGGCGTCTCGCCGGTGCAGCGCCTGGTCGTACCGCGGGTCCTGGCCGCCATGGGCGTGGCCGTCCTGCTCAACGGACTGGTCTCGGTGGTCGGCATCCTCGGCGGCTACTTCTTCAACGTCTACCTCCAGGACGGCACCCCCGGCGCCTACCTGTCCAGCTTCTCCTCGCTCGCCCAGCTGCCCGACCTCTACGTCAGCGAACTCAAGGCCGTCATCTTCGGGTTCATCGCGGGCATCGTCGCCGCCTACCGCGGCCTCAACCCGCGCGGCGGACCCAAGGGCGTGGGCGACGCCGTCAACCAGTCCGTCGTCATCACCTTCCTCCTGCTGTTCTTCGTCAACATGGTGATCACGGGCGTCTATCTCCAGATCGTCCCGCCGAAGGGGGGCTGAGGAACCGTGGCCTCCCCGCTCGTATGGCTCGACCGCTCCGGCGAGCGCATGATCTTCTACATCCGCTCCGTGCTCTGGGTTCCGCGCACCCTGCGCCGCTACCTCAAGGAGGTGCGGCGGCTGCTGGCCGAGGTCGCCTTCGGCACCGGCGGCCTCGGCGTCATCGGCGGCACCATCGGCGTGATGATCGGGATGACGCTGTTCACCGGGACCGTCGTCGGACTCCAGGGCTACGCGGCCCTGGACCAGATCGGCACCGCGGCGTTCACCGGTTTCGTCTCCGCCTACTTCAACACCCGCGAGATCGCCCCCCTGGTCTCCGGGCTCGCCCTCTCCGCGACCGTGGGCGCCGGCTTCACCGCGCAGCTCGGCGCCATGCGCATCAACGAGGAGGTCGACGCCCTGGAGGCCATGGGCATCCGCTCCCTGCCCTACCTGGTCACCACCCGCATCATCGCCGGCGTCGTCGCCATCGTCCCGCTCTACGCGATCGGCCTGCTCTCCTCCTACCTGGCCTCCCGCGTCGTGACGGTCATGTTCAAGGGCCAGTCCAGCGGCACCTACGACCACTACTTCAACCTGTTCCTGTCCCCCACGGACGTGCTGCTGTCGGTGCTGAAGGTGCTGATCTTCAGCGTGATCGTGATCATCGCGCACTGCTACCACGGCTTCCACGCCCACGGCGGGCCGGCCGGCGTCGGCGTCGCCGTGGGCCGCTCGGTGCGCAACGCCATCGTGCTGATCTCGGTCACCGACTTCTTCCTCTCGCTGGCCCTGTGGGGCGCCACCACGACCGTGAAGGTGGCGGGGTGAGATGAGCAGTCCACGAGGCGAGAAGCTGCGCCGCCGGCTGGCGGGCGTGGTGTTCGTGACCGTGCCCGTCCTGCTGATCTGGCTGGCGGTCGCCGTCTACGACAAGACGTTCACCGACAGCGACCCGGTGGTCGTGGAGACCGGCTCCGTCGGCAACGAGATGCACCTGGGCGCCGAGGTGAAGGTGCGCGGCGTCGTCGTCGGCGAGGTGCGCGCCATCGACCCCACCGCCGACGGCGCCCGGCTCACCCTGGCCCTGCGCCCCGGCGCCCTGGACCGCATCCCGGCCGACGTCAGCGCTCAGATGCTGCCCACCACCCTGTTCGGCGAACGCTTCGTGGCCCTGGTCCCGCCCGCGCACCCCGACGGCCGGACGCTGGCCGCGGGAACCGTCATCCCGCAGGACCGCTCCGCCAACGCCGTCGAACTGCAACAGGTGCTCGACAACGTGCTGCCGATGCTCACCGCCGTCCAGCCGCAGAAACTCTCCGCCACCCTCTCGGCCGTCTCCCAGGCGCTGTCCGGACGCGGCGGCCGGCTCGGCGAGACCCTCAGCCGGCTCGACGACCACCTGCGCAGGTTCAACCCCGAACTGCCCACCCTCAACCGCGACCTGAAAGAACTCGTGAAGGTCAGCAACGTCTACGCCGACGCCGCGCCCGACATCGTCACCGCGCTCACCGACTTCACCACCACCAGCCGCACCCTGGCCGAGAAGGACGGCGACCTGGCCGCCGCGCTCGGCGCCACCACCACCACCGCCCAGGACCTCACCACCTTCCTGCGGCAGAACAAGAGCAACATCATCCGGCTCAGCGCCGCCTCCCGGCCCACCCTGAGCCTGCTCGCCGAGTACTCCTCGTCCTTCCCCTGCACCCTGCGCACCCTCGCCGACTTCGTGCCCCGGATGGACCAGGCCCTCGGCAAGGGCACCGGACAGCCCGGACTGCACGTGGACGTCACCACCGTGGCCTCACGGGGCGCCTACGAAGCCGGCCGGGACACCCCGTCCTACGACGCCACCGGCGGCCCGCACTGCTACCCCGTGCCCTACCTCGGCGTACCCGCCGCGGCCGCCGCGCAGGTGCCGGCCACCGCCGCCCAGAGCCTCGGACCGGCCAACTCCCCGCAGGAGAACCAGCTCGTCAACGAACTGCTCGCCCCGGCCACCGGCCGGCAGCCCGACGACCTGCCGGACTGGAGCAGCCTGCTGGCCGGGCCGACGCTGCGCGGCGCGGAGGTGACGCTGCGATGAGGATCCGCCGCAGCGCGGGCGAACAGCGCGCCGAGGCGCACCCGAGCCGCCGCCCGCTGACCGGACCCCTGCTGAAGTCGCTCGTCTTCGTGGTGGTGACCGCGCTGGCCACCACCGTGCTCGGCCTGAGCGTCGCCAACACCGGCGTGGGCGACGGCACCCTCTCCTACAAGGCCCTGTTCACCGACGTCACCGGCCTCGTCGACGGCGACAGCGTGCGCGTGTCCGGGGTGAAGGTCGGCGAGGTCACCGACGTACGCGTCGTCGACCGGCGCACCGCCCAGGTCACCTTCGCCGTGCGCGAGAGCCAGTCCCTGCCCCGCTCGACCACCGCCGCCGTGAAATACCTCAACATGGTCGGGCAGCGCTACCTCGCCCTCGACCGGGGCAGCGGAACCCTCACCGGCACCCTGGAGTCCGGCGACACCATCCCGCTCGACCGCACCCAGCCCGCACTCGACCTCACCCTGCTCTTCAACGGATTCAAGCCGCTGTTCGAGGGACTCTCCCCGAAGGACGTCAACGAACTGGCCGGCTCCATCGTCCAGGTGCTCCAGGGCGAGGGCGGCACCGTCGACAGCCTGATCCAGCACATCGGCTCGCTCAGCACGACGGTGGCCGCCAAGGACCAGGTCGTCGGGGAAGTGGTCAAGAACCTCGACACGGTCCTGACCACCCTCAACGACCGCGAGGCCGGATTCGACGACCTGGTCGACACCCTGCGCCGGCTCGTCAGCGGATTCAACGACGACCGCAAACCGCTGGGCCAGGCCGTGGCCGCGATGGGCGACCTCACCACCGTGACCGCCGGCCTCCTCCAGGACGGACGCGCACCCCTCAAGCAGGACATCGGCGAACTGGGCAGGCTCTCCGGCAACCTCGGCGACGGCACACCGCAGATCGAGAACTTCCTCGCCAAGAGCCCCGCCAAGATGACCGCCCTGGCCCGCCTGTCCTCCTACGGATCATGGTTCAACCTCTATCTCTGCGAGGCCCGAGTGAACGGAGTGACGACCAGCGACGGCTCCAAGGCGCCCACCGGCATCCAGGTCACCGAGGCGAGGTGCGGCGCATGACCCTCCTGCAGCGGCCCGAACGCCGCACCGAGGACCGCGCCCCCCGCACCCGCCGGCCGCTCCTGAAGCCCGTCAAGGAACGCGACCCGGTCGCCGTCGCCCTCGTCGGCCTGCTCCTGCTCGCCCTGCTCGTCCTCCTCGCCTACAACGCCGACCGGCTGCCCCTGGTCGGCGGCGGCACCGCCTACAGCGCCGACTTCAGCGAAGCGGCCGGCCTCGACAAGGGCGACGAGGTACGCGTCGCCGGCGTCAAGGTCGGCAAGGTCACCGGCGTCTCCCTCGACGGCGACAAGGTCAAGGTCACCTTCGAGACCAAGGGCGCCTGGATCGGCGACCGCACCACGGCCGCCATCGCCATCAAGACCCTGCTCGGCGACAAGTACCTGGCCCTCGACCCGCTCGGCGCCGCCCGCCAGGACCCTGGCAGCCGCATCCCGCTCAACCGCACCACCTCGCCCTACGACGTGACGCAGGCCTTCCAGGACCTCGGCTCCACCGTCGACGCCATCGACACCCAGCAGCTCGCCAAGAGCTTCGAGACCATCTCGCAGACCTTCAAGGACTCGCCGCCCGACGTGCGCAACGCCGCCACCGGCCTGTCCGCCCTGTCGCGCACCGTCTCCAAACGCGACCAGGAACTCTCCAAACTCCTCCAGGGCAGCCAGCGGTTCACCAAGACCCTCCAGGACAAGAAGTCCAGCTTCGAGACGCTCATCGAGGACGGTGGCTCCCTCCTCGGCGAACTCCAGGACCGCCGCGACGCCATCCGCGCCCTGCTCACCGGCAGCAGGGCCCTGTCCACCCAGCTCAGCGGCCTGATCGCGGACAACGACAAACAACTGGCGCCCACGCTCAAGGCGTTGGGCCGCGTCACCGACGTCCTGAACGCGAACAGCAGCCAGCTCGACCGGACCCTGGCCCTGGTCGGCCCCTACTACCGCCTCGTCGGCAACACCCTCGGCAGCGGACGCTGGTTCGACAGCTACCTGTGCGGAGTCGTGCCCCGAAGCTACCTGCCCGCCAAGTCCCAGCCCAGCACCGGGTGCATGCCGCCGAAGCAGTCGGGGCAGGCCCAGGGGAGCGGTGAGTGATGACCGAGCGCCGAATACCGCCGCCCAAGCGCCGCATACCGCTGCCCAGGAGCCGCGGCGCCCGGCTCCTCGCCGCCGCCCTCGCCCTCGTGGTGGTCGCCGCCGGCCTGGCCGTCGCCGGGACCTTCGACTCCACCGGCACCCGCCTGACCGCCTACTTCGACCGCGCCGTCGGCATCTACGCCGGCTCCGACCTGCGCATCCTCGGCGTCCGCGCCGGCGAGGTGGCGTCGGTGCACCCGCAGGGCACCCAGGTACGCGTCGAACTCCACCTGGACGACGGGGTGAAGGTCCCGGCCGGCGCGCGCGCCGTGATCGTGGCGCCGAGCGTCGTCGCCGACCGGTTCGTGCAGCTCACCCCCGCCTACCGCGACGGGCCGGCCCTCGCCGACGGCGCCGTGCTGCCCGCCTCCGGCAACCGCACACCCGTCGAGATCGACCAGCTCTACGCCTCGGTCACCGACCTCAGCAAGGCGCTCGGGCCCAACGGCGCCAACGCCACCGGCGCCCTGTCCGACCTGCTGAAGACCGGCGCCGCCAACCTCGACGGCAACGGCGCGGCCATCGGCGACAGCATCGAGCAGTTCGGCAAGGCGGCCAAGACCCTCAACGGCTCCAGCGACTCCCTGTTCACCACCCTCAGCCAGCTCCAGACGTTCACCACCATGCTCAAGGACAAGGACACCGACGTCCGCACCGCCCAGGAACGCCTGGACACCGTCGTCGGCTTCTTCGCCGACAACAAGGACGACCTGGCCGGCGCGCTCAAGGAACTCGGCACGGCGCTCGCCCAGGTCAAGCAGTTCATCAAGGACAACCGCGGCGAGCTGAAGAAGAACGTCGACAAGCTCGTGCCGATCACCCAGACCCTCGTCCGGCAGCGGGCCTCGCTCGCCGAGGCACTGGACGTGGCGCCGCTGGCCGCGAGCAACCTCGTCGGCGCCTACGACACCGACACCCGCTCCATCGACGGCCGCGCCAACCTCAACGAGATCAGCATGGGCGGCCCGCTGCTGCCGCTGCCGGCCACCGGCGGCGCGGCCGCCTCCGGAGAGGGGGCGCGGTGAAGCGCCGCACACCACGGCCCGAGGACGCACCCGAGCCCGAGGAGACGACCCGGCGGGAGACGGCGGCCACCGAACCGCCCGAGGACGGGGAGCCGACCGTGAGCGGCCCGCGGCACGCCGCCGCGACCGCGGCACGCGGCCTGCGCACCGGCGCGATGGCCGTCGGCACCTCCGCGGGCGGCCTCATCGCCCTCGCCCTCGGCTTCACCCTGGCGCTCGGCGCGTTCACCCTCACCGTGCCCCGCTTCGACGGGATCGAGGACCTGCCGCTGCCCGGCGGCGCCGACCTGGGCTCCCACCCCTACACCGTCACCGCCGAACTCGACGACGTGCTCAGCCTGGTCCCGCAGGCCGCGGTCAAGGTCAACGACGTCGCCGTCGGCCGGGTCACCGCCATCCGCCTCGACGGCTGGCACGCCCGCGTCACCATGAAGATCAACGGCGATGTGCGGCTGCCCGCCGACGCCGGCGCCCGCCTGGAGCAGTCCAGCCTGCTCGGCGAGAAGTACGTCCAGCTCGTGGCCCCCGCCAAGGACACCACCACCGCGCGCCTCGCCGACGGAAGCGTCATCCCGGTCGCCCGCACCGGCCGCAACACCGAGGTCGAGGAAGTCTTCGGCGCGCTGTCCCTGCTGCTCAACGGCGGCGGCGTCAACCAGCTCAAGTCCATCACCCAGGAACTCAACGCCGCCCTCGGCGGACGCGAGAGCACAGTGCGTTCCACCCTCGAACGGGTCAACACCCTCGTCACCGACCTCGACGACCACCGCGGCGACATCACCGACGCCCTCGACGCCGTCAACCGGCTCTCCGCGACGCTGGCCGGCCGCAAGGACGACGTACGGACCGTCCTCACCGACCTCTCGCCCGGCCTGAAGACCCTGGACGAGCAGCGCGGCTCCCTGCTCACCATGCTGCGCTCCCTCGACACGCTCTCCGGCGTCGCCGTCTCCACCGTCAAGGCAAGCAAGCAGGACATGGTCGCCGACCTCAAGGCGCTCGCACCCACCCTGCGGGCCCTCGCCGACGCGGGCACCGACCTGCCCGACTCGCTCCAGGCACTGCTCACCTACCCCTTCACCGACGAGGTGCTGAACGGAGTGAAGGGCGACTACCTCAACGTGTACCTGAACATGACCGCCACGCCCGGTACGCAGATCATCCCGCCGCTGGTGCCGCAGAGCACGGCCGCCCCGTCCGCCTCCGCCCCGGCCGGCGGACAGGGCGCGGCGGCCGGACCGGGCGCGAAGAAGGGCGCCGCCGGCAAGGACGCCGGGAAGAAGGGCGCCGCGAAGAAGAGCCCGGCCCGGCCGTCGGGCGGGGCGACCCCCTCCGGCGCGGCCTCGCCCACGGCCGTGCTGCCGCTGCCGACCGTCTCCACCTCGGCCCAGGACGGAGGCGCCTCCCGGTGATCACCCTCGCCGTACGCCTGAAGAACCTCGCCTTCCTGGTCATCGCCGTCCTCGTCCTCGGCTTCGTCGGCATCCGCTACGCCGACCTGGGCCGCTTCGTCGGGGTCGCCGACTACTACACCGTCGACGTCCGACTCCCGGCCACCGGCGGCCTGTTCACCCACTCCGACGTCACCTACCGAGGAGTGTCGGTGGGGCGCGTCGGCCCCATCGACCTCACCGGCGACGGCGTGGTGGCCGAACTGCGCATCAAGAAGTCCGCCCCGCACATCCCCGCCGACACCCGGGCCGTCGTGGCGGGTCTGTCCGCCGTCGGCGAGCAGTACATCGACCTGCGGCCGCAGAGCGACGACGGCCCCTACCTCGCCGACGGCTCCCGCATCGAGCAGGACGACACCCAGATCCCCGCGCCCGTCACCGACGTCCTCAGCAGCGTCGACGACCTCACCCGGTCGGTGCCGCTGGACGACCTGCGCACGGTCGTCGACGAACTGGGCAAGGCGTTCGAGGGCCACGGCGACGACCTCCAGGTGCTGCTCGACAACGGCAACGCCTTCGTGGAGGCCGCCGACCGGGCGCTGCCGTCCACCACCCGGCTGATCGACGACGGCGAGACGGTGCTGCGCACCCAGGCCGAAGAGGGCCGCGCCGTACGCGACTTCGCCACCGGAGCCAGAGAACTCACCAAGACCCTCAAGGGGTCCGACGCCGATCTGCGCCGGCTGCTCACCGTCACCCCGGACGCGGCCACCCAGATCAGCGGCGTCCTGCGCGACCTCGACCCGAGTCTGGGCGTGGTCCTCGCCAACCTCCTGACCACCTCCGAGATCGCCGTCACCCGTCAGCACGGCATCGAGGAACTCCTCGTGAAGTACCCGGCGGCCATCGCCGCCGGCGCCACCGCCGTCGACGGAGGAAAGGTGCACCTCGGCATGGCCGTCACCTTCTTCAAGCCACTGCCGTGCACCGCCGGGTACGGCGGCACGCGCTACCGCAACGGACTCGACCTCGGCACCGCGCCCGCCCTCAACACCGGGGCGTCCTGCACCGCGTCGGCCGCGTCGGGAGTGAACGTACGGGGCTCGGCGCACGCCCCGGGCGGCGGCGCGGTGCCCGAGCCGGCCAAGCCGGGCTCGCTGCCCTCGGGCAGCGCCGGCGCCACGGCCGAGGGCGCCGCCGCCCCCGAACTGCCCGGCGCCCTCGCCCTGCCGAACGCCGCCGAAGGCGGCCCGGCGGGCATGGCGGGGCTGCTCGCACCGGCCGCGGGGGACGCCCGATGAACAAGGCCCGCGTCGTCATCGGCGCGGCGCTCGCCCTGGCGGTGGGATTCTGCGGCACGGGCGCGTGGACGTACGCCCGGGCCCGCGGCGACGACTCCCTCGCCTACGGCCGTGCGCGCGACGAGGCGCTCGCCGACGGGCGCGCCGCCCTCACCGTGCTGACCAGCCTGGACGCCTCCACCCGGCAGCGCGCCCAGGCGGGCATCCGGGACTGGGGCGCGGCGTCGACCGGACCGCTGCGGGACGAACTGGCCAGGACCGCGCCCAAGGCGGGAGCGTCGGCGCGCGGCACGGTCACCGAGGCCGCCGTCACCGCCCTCGACACGCACTCGGGCACGGCGAAACTCATCGCGACCGTGCGGGTGGACGTCACACCCGCCGGGACCAAGACGGCCACCACGGACCGCAAACGCCTCGAAGCGGTCCTGGAGCGCACCGGCGCGGGCCGGTGGAAGGTCAGGGCACTGGACGCCGTACCGGTCGCGGGCGCGGCACAGGAGGACGACGGCCGATGACACGTCTGGTGCGCGAGGACGGGACACGCGAGGACGCCGCCGCCCCGGCGGACGAGACCGCCCGGTCCACGGCGGGCGACCTGCCCGCGAAGGACTCCGAGCCCGGTGCGGGCGGCAGCGGCCCGGAGCCGCGCGGGGAGGAACGCGGCGCGGCGGAGTCCGGCACGCGGGCCGTCGACGGGCGGGCCGGGGGTTCGGTGGCCGATGGTCCGGTGGCCGATGGCGCCGTGGCCGGTGATCCGCAGGCCGGGGGTTCGCTGCCCGACGGCGCGGAGGCCGCCGGTTCGCGGGCCGGGGGTTCGGTGGCCGCCGGTTCGCGGGCCGGGGCTTCGGAGTCCGGGGCTGCGGAGGCCGGCGGGGACGGGCCGGGTACGCGGGCCTGGGAGGACCGGGCGGACCGGGCGGACCGGGCGGCCGGTGAGGATCAGGCGGACCCGGAGGCCGGTGAAGACGCCTCGGCGGGGGAGACGGGCGGGCGCCGCCGCTTCGGCGGCCGGCGGCTGCGGGCGACCGCCCTCGCCGTGCTCGCCGCCGTGCTCGTCCTCGCCGGCTGCGGCTTCTTCTACCGTGCCCACGAGCTGAGGTCCGCCCCGGCGGCCGAGAACCGGGCGCTGACCGACACGGCGGCCACCACCCGCGTCGCGGGTGACATCGCCGACGACCTCGCCCGCGTCTTCTCGTACACACCGGACGGCCTCGACGCCACCGAGCGCTCGGCGCGCACCGTCCTCACCGGGCGGGCGGCACGCCAGTACACCCAGCTGATCGACCGGATCCGCGCGGACGTCACCAAGCAGCGCGTCACCCTCAGCACCCAGGTGGTGCGCACCGGAGTGATCCGGCTCGACGGGGACGACGCGCGGCTGCTGGTCTTCCTCGACCAGGTCTCGCGCCGCGGCAAGGCCGCCGGCGCCTCCGCCGCCGCCCAGCTCACGATCACCGCGCACCGGGAGAACGGCCAATGGCGGATCGTCGACATCACCACCCGCTGAACGTGCGCGGGAGACGGGAGACACCCATGGAAGGCACGGCCCGCACGGCCCGCCCGCTCGCGAGGCTCCGGTCGCTGCCGGCCGTGCTCCTCGCCCTGGCCCTGGTCGCGGGCGGCTTCGCGGCCTGGGCCGGCTGGGACTGGTACGCGGCGGCCCACGACGACTCGGCGGCGTACGCGGTCCAGCGGGACCGTGCCCTGGCCGCCGGCGAACAGGCCGTCCAGAACCTGAACACCCTCGACCACGACGACCTCGACCACGGCCTCGATCTGTGGGAGTCCTCCACGACCGGCGAACTGCACGACCAACTCGCCTCAGGACGCAAGGAGTTCGCCGCGCAGGTGCAGACGGCGAAGACCGTCACGACAGCCCGGGTGCTCTCGGGCGCGGTCACCGAGCTCGACGACCGGGCGGGCCGGGCCCGGGTGCTCGTCGCGTTGCGGGTGACCGTGAAGGCGCCCGGCGGCAAGAGCACCGACAAGGACAGCCGGATGCTCGGCGAACTGACCCGCACCGGCGGTCAGTGGAAGCTCAGCGCCCTGGGCCAGGCGCCCGTCGGCGGCTCATCGGCCGGCTGATCGGACGGCACGCGACGACAGCCGGCAGCACGAGAGGACCACACCCGATGCCCACGACCCGCCACACCCTCAACCACCAGCGCCGCCGCCAGGCCCGCGAGGCCGCTTCCCCCGCCCCGGCCGCCCCGCCCGCGCGCACCCCGGAGCCCCCCGCCCCCGACCGCGCCGGGGCCGCCCGCGCACAGCGGCAGGCGACCGCGCCCGGGAAGGAGGCGCCGAGCCGGGACACGGCGACGAGGGCGACGACCCCGGCACGGGCGAAGCGGGCGGACCCGGTGCGGGACACACCGCGCCCCGGGCGGATCCGCCGGCCGCCCCGCTCCGTGGGTCTGGCGCTGCTGTGCCTGCTGACCCTCGTCCTCGGCGGCTTCGCCGGCTGGGCGCACGCCCGCGCCCAGGACCTGCGCGCCGACCCGGCGGTCCGCAACACGGCCCTGACCGACGCCGCCCGCACCAGCGAGATCAAGGGCCAGACGGAGAAGGCCGTCGCCGCGCTCTTCTCCTACGACCACGCCGACCCCGCCGCCTACGAGAAGGCCACCAAGACTCTCCTCACGGGGAAGGCGGTCGCCCAGCACAAGGCCCTGCTCGACGCCGTCCGCACCCGGGCCGACCAGCAGAAGGCGGTCATCACCACCACCGTCACCGACAGCGCGGTCGAACGCGTCGACGGCGACCGCGCCCGGGTCCTCGTCTACGCCGACCAGAGCAGCGTCAGCACCGCCGGGACCAAGGCATCGGCGAGCGGCAAGGGCAAGCAGTCGGCGCAGGACGAGGGAACCTACGCCGGAGCCATGTTCGCCGTCGACGTGCTGCGCCGCGATGGGCGGTGGCTCGTCTCCGGCATCGACACCTTCGGCCGCTGACGCCGGACCGCCCGGCGCCGGCCGCGACCGCGCCCGGCCGTACCGACGCGGCGAGCGGACCCGTCGAACCCACGGATGCACCGACGCAGCGCTGTACCGATGTACCGACGTACCGACAGGAAGGGACGCCCATGCCCGCACGCCGTGCGCGACGTCTGCGAGTCCGGACCCGACAAGGTCTGCGGAGCACCGCCATCGCCGCCGCGGCCGTGGCGGCCCTCACCGCCTCGCAGGCGCCCGTCCCCCAGGCGGCGGCCCGCAGCGCGCCCGACGCCCCGGCCGCCGGGGAGCAGCCTCCGCCGCCCGCGGAGGTTCCCCGGGTGACGTCGGCGCCGCCGCCCGACGACGGCACGTATCACACCGAACTGCCGCCGCTGACCACCCGGGGCGCGCCGCTGACGCCCCGCCAGGTCAGCGAGGTGCGGACCGAGTCGGGCATCCCCGCCACCGTGCTGCGCGCCTACCGTGCGGCCGAGCGGTCCGTCGCCCGCACCGACCCGGGATGCCGGCTGCCGTGGCAGCTGCTCGCCGCCATCGGCAAGGTGGAGTCCGGCCAGGCGCGCGGCGGCGCGGTGGACCCGCGGGGCACGACCCTGGGCCGGATCACCGGCCCCGCGCTCGACGGGCGGGGTTTCGCGCTGGTCCGGGACACCGACGGCGGGCGCGAGGACGGGGACGCGGTCTACGACCGGGCGGTGGGGCCCATGCAGTTCCTGCCGTCGACCTGGGCCGGGTGGGGCGTGGACGGCAACGGCGACGGCCGCGCCGATCCGAACAACGTCTTCGACGCCGCCCTGGCGGCCGGACACTACCTGTGCGCCGGGAACAGGGACCTGGGCCGGGCGGCGGACGTGGACGCGGCGATCCTCAGCTACAACGACTCCCGGCCCTACCTCCAACTGGTGCGGTACTGGCTGGACTTCTACCGTCGCGGTGTGCACGGCGTGCCCGACGGCAAGGGGGTGATCCCGACGTCCGCAGGTGCGGGCAGCGACACCCAGGCCACGAAGCCCGTGGACGACAAGGGCGGGAATAACGACAAGGGCGACAAGAACGACAAGGGTGACAAGGGCGGGGGCGGGATCGTCATCGGTCCCGATCCGGCGGGCTCCGTGCCGGGCTCCCCGGCGACACCCGCGCCCTCGTCCAGGCCGACCAGGAAGCCGATCCCCACGCCGTCCGGCGGGTCGTCGGCGCCCGAACCGTCGCGGTCCCCGACCGGCTCGCCGACGCCCGGCGATTCGCCGTCCCCGGACCCGAGCGACTCGGCGAGCCCGTCCTCCTCACCGAGTCCGTCCGACTCGGCCGATCCGTCCGATGCGGCGAGCCCGTCCGGCGACACGTCCACTGAACCGACCGGCGGCTCCGCCGCCCCGGCCGGCGATTCCTCCGCCGCAACGCCCTGACCTGCGGCGGACGCCCCCGGCGGGCGGCCCCGCGCCGGCCTGCCGCTTACCCGAAAGAGTGGACATAAGGGTGCTGATCCGACAAAAGGCTGTCAAGATGATCTACGCTTGCTCCTGTCAGTGATCATCCCGCCACACACCGTGGCGGCGTGACGAAGGAGAGGCAATGCGCAAGTTCCAGAAGGCCGCTGTCGTCGTGGCCATGCTCGGCAGTGTCGGCTTCGTGGGTGCCGGTGCGGCCCAGGCCCACGGTGGCGACGGCGGAGCGGCGTTCGACATCAAGCAGAGCCAGACCTGCACGGGTCAGGTCGACAGCCAGCAGGGCCTCGTGAACGTTCAGGACCTGGGCGTCGCCGCCAACGTCCTGGGCATCGGCAACCCGGTCGGCAAGGTCACCTCGGTGGTCTGCCCCTCCAGCATCGGCTGACGATCACCGGCCGAGTGAGCTAGACGGATCTTGGGGTGCGGACCTGCGGGTTCGCACCCCGAGCCGCGTTCGGCCCCCGCGCCGCCCGGCCGCCGACGCGTCGTGCACGGCGCCGGCTCGCCGTGCGCGGTGCTCCACCGCGGCGGCCGCCGCCCGACGCCACTCGATCGGCGCGATTATTACGGCGTAATGGCGTACGGCCGGTTCAGGCGGTGGGCGCCACCGGCAGACCGGTGGAGGCGGGCGCCAGGTCGAGCGCGTGCAGCCGGTTCCAGTGCCCGCGCAGGACGTCCTCGGGCGCACCGGTGAGCGCGGCCGCCGGATCGTGCAGGACCAGGCGCAGTTCGTCCTGGTCCCGGTCCGCGGCGGGGGAGCCGGGCGCCGACAGCGGATGGTGACGCGCCCACCAGCGTGCGGCGACGACGGCTCCGACGACGGCCGCGGCGGTGATGGTGAGGGCGTCGCGCGGCGTGGCCGACTGCATGGCGGATCCTCTCGACAGCGGTGGGCGAGCCCGCGGATCACCTCAACGAGCCCACGGGCACCTCAACAGGTTGCCCCGCCGGGGGAATTCATGCCTGTGCCGCCCGTCCGCTCCGGACCGGCGCGTGCGGCCTCCGGCCCGGGGTACGCGGAAGGCCGGGCCCGGGCTCGGGCATCGCACGGAGGGGAGAGACGGCTCATGTCGCTGCGGGAGAAGATCGGGGCGTCCGGAACGGGTGAACTGCGGCCCGGCACCAGGCAGCGCGCTCAACTGCGCGTCCGTGTCGCCGACATCGCCTGGACCGCCACGTGTGTGGTCCTGGCCCTGTGGGCGGTGTGGAGTTCCGTCGGCGTCGCACGGGGCGCCACCGCCTGGGCGTACTGCGCGGTGGCGTGGGTCCTGCTGGCCGTCGCCCTGTGGATGCGGGTCAACGCCGTCCGCCACCGGACGCGGATCTGACGGTCCGGCAGACGCTTCCGCGGGTCCGTCCGGCGCCGTCCCCGCCCCGCTCACACGGCCGGCGCGCCGAAGGCCCGTGCGGCGCCGAACATCGCCTGGACGGCGCGGGACACGGTGATCTGGCCGTTGCCGGCGACGATGTGCAGTCCGTACGCGTCCTCCAGCGCCACGAGGTTCAGGGCCGCCGTCGACGTGTCCAAGGACAGGTCGAACACCCCGGAGTCGGCCCCTCGTTCCAGCACGGCGAGATACGTGGCCAGTTGCCGTTCGTACATCGCCTCGACCAGCGTGGTGTGCAGCGGTGAACTGCCCGCCACGACGTCGAACTCGTACAGCAGGCGCATCAGCGCGTCGTCGGGCCCGGTCGGCAGGCCGGCGCGGATCGTCTCCCCGAGCAGCCGCGCCGGGTCCGTGACGGTGTCCCGCAGCGCGTCGCGCCGGTCGCAGAAGCGCTCCATGCCCGCCCGGTACGCCTCCCTCAGCAGCGCGTCCAGGTCGTCGTAGTAGTACAGGACCGCCCCGCGGGTCAGCCCCGCCCGGCGCGCCACGTCCGCCAGCGAGAGGGAGCGCAGCCCGGTGCTCGCGGTGGTGTCGATCACCGCCTGGATGAGGTGGGCGCGGCGTTCGTCCTGGTTCTTGGGGCGGGCCATGTCTTGACACTAGCCGAGATCCTCATGACACTCGACCCATTCTTTGACGCCTACGTAAAAAAACTCGCGTACCGCCTCCGCGCCCCCTCGCGCCCGTTCGCGGTGCGCCCCGAGCCGCGCCGGGCCCGTGCCGTCGCGGGCGCGGCCCAGAACCGAGGACCACCATGCTCGACACCCTGATCACCGGCGCACGTGTGCGCACCTTCGACGACGCCCGGCCGTGGGCCGGCGCCGTCGGCATCACCGGCGGGCGCATCGCCTACGTCGGCGAGGAGACGGACGCCCCCGCCGCCCGCGAACACCGCCGCCTGGACGGCGGCCTGCTCACACCCGGCGTCATCGACAGCCACAACCACCTGCTGCTCGGCTTCGACCCCGACGCCGTCAGCCTGGAGGGCGCCGACACCCTGGAGGAGGTCCGCCGCCGCCTCGCCGAACTGGCCGGAGCACGCCCGGACCTGACCTGGATCTGCGCCGAGAACGCCGTCTACTCGGTGGTCCACGGCCGCCGCCCGCACGCCCGCGACCTGGCCGGCATCACCACCCGCCCGGTCTTCGTCACCACCTACGACCAGCACTCGGTGTGGCTCAACGACGCCGCCGTGCGCGCGCTGGGCCTGGACGACGGCGGCGACATCCCCTGGGGCCGCCCGGAGCGCGACGCCGACGGCCGGGCGACCGGCTGGGTCACCGACTTCTACACCAGCGCCATGACGACGGCGGGCCTGGCCGGGCTCCAGCGCGACATCCCCATGTACTCGCCCCAGCGCCGCTACCGCAAGCTGCTCGGCAGCCTGGAGATGGCCACCGCCGCCGGCATCACCACCGTCGTCGAACCGCAGGTCCCGCTCGCGGAGATCGACCTGTTCCGGCGCGCCCAGGACGAAGGCCGCCTCAGCTCCCGCGTCATCGCGGCGCTCTTCCACCCGATGGGCTCCGACGGCGCGTTCCGCAGGCAGCTGCGCGAGGCCGCCGACGCGGCCCCCGGCGGCGACCGCCTGGCCTTCGGCCCCGTCAAGCTCTACGCCGACGACGTGATCGAACCGCACAACGCCTGGATGCTGGACGACTACGCCAACCGGCCCGGCCACCGCGGCCACCCCTCCGCGCCGCTGGGCGAACTCACCCAGGTCGTCACCGAACTCGACCGCCTCGGCTTCCAGACCCACACCCACGCCACCGGCGACGGCGGCATCCGCCTCGCCCTGGACGCCGTCGAGCACGCCGCGCGCGCCAACGGCACCCGCGACCGCCGCCACGGGATCGTGCACGTCGAGTGTCTCGCCCCCGAGGACCTGCCGCGCTTCGCCCGGCTCGGCGTCACCGCGGCCATGCAGCCGCGCCACTGCTCCCCGGACCTGGTGGCCGGCACCTGGATGGAGAACGTCGGCCAGGCCCGCTGGGACCGGGCCTGGCGGCTGCGCTCCCTCATGGCCTCCGGCGCACACGTGGCCCTCTCCAGCGACTGGCAGGTGGGGGAGATGGACCCGCTGGTCGGCTTCTACTCGGCCCTCACCCGGGCCGGCCTCGACGGCAAGGACGCCTGGACCCCGGCCGAGCGCCTGGGCCTGGACGAGACACTGCGCGGCTACACCGCCGAGGGCGCCTGGGCCTGGCACCGCGAGGACGAGTACGGCGTCATCCGCGAGGGCGCCAAGGCGGACCTCGTCGCCTGGTCCGAGGACCTCTACGCGCTCGAACCGGACCCGGCCGCCCTGCTGCACCAGCGGGCCGAGATCACCTGGGTGGGCGGCGAGGTCGTCCACGACGCCGCCACGGCACGCCCCACCGCGGGCCACTACGGCGCGCTCACCTCCTGCTCCGCCCACACCGAAGGCGGTCACACCCATGCCTGACCTCTCCGCACAGCCACCCGGCGCCCCACCCACCCCCGTCGCCACCCCTGAGACCGCCACCGCCGGACACACCCACACCGCTCCGGGCGGCGCGGGCCTGCGACGCGGCCTGAAGCTGCGCCACATCGTCTTCCTCGGCCTGGCCTTCATGGCGCCCCTGGCCGTGTTCGACACCTTCGGCCTGGTCTCCGAAGCGACCGACGGCCATGTGCCGCTGGCCTACCTGGCCGTCCTCGTCGCCGTGGGCCTCACCGCGCTCAGCTACGCGCGGATGGCCCGCCGCATCACCTCCGCCGGGTCCGTGTACACCTACGCGGGCAAGGCGCTCGGCGCCCCCGTGGGCTTCCTGGTGGGCTGGTCCGCCACGCTGGACTACGTCCTGCTGCCCATGCTCAACGCCCTGCTGGCCGCGATCTACATGGGGGCCGTGCTGCCCGCCGTCCCGGCCTGGGTGTGGGTGCTGTCCACCGTGGTCCTCTGCACGGCGCTGAATCTGGTCGGGGTGCGACTGGCCGCCAAGGTCAACGTGGCACTCGTGATCGTCCAGGCCGGGGTGGCCATCGCGTTCCTCGTCTTCGCCGTCCGCGCCGTCCTCACCCACGGCCGGTCCTTCGGGACCACCGGGTTCGACCCGGCCACGGTGGGGCTGCCCGACCTGTTCGGCGGCGCCTCACTGCTGGCCCTGTCCTTCCTCGGCTTCGACGCCGTCTCCACGCTCTCCGAGGAGGCCGAGCGCCCGCGCCGGGACATCCCACGGGCCATCCTGCTCATCGTGGCCGCCGCCGGGGTCTTCTTCCTCGCCATCACCTACGTCATGCAGACGCTCTTCCCGGACGTCTCGGCCGTGGGCGACATCGTGGGAGCCTCACCGCAGATCGCCCGGTACATCGGCGGCGCCGCGTTCCAGACCGTCTTCGTCGGCGGATACCTCACCGCCGTCCTCGGCTGCGGCCTGACCCAGCAGATGAGCGCGGCGCGGCTGCTGTTCGCCATGGGCCGCGACGGGATGCTGCCGCGCAAGGTCTTCGGCCGGGTCGACCCGCGTACCGGCGTGCCCGCCGCCAACGTCCTCGTCGTGGGCGTCATCGCCGCCTCCGCGGTCTTCCTGGACCTCGGCAGCGCCGCGTCACTGATCAACTTCGGCGCCTACGTCGCCTTCGCCGCGGTGAACGTGGCGGTGATCGGCTTCTGGGTGCGCGACCGCCGCGCGGGACGGCCGGAGGCCCGCGGCGCCGCGGCCGCCGTACTGCAACTGCTGCTGCCGGCCCTCGGGCTCGTAGTGAACGTCGCCCTGTGGATCAGCCTGGACACCCCGGCCAAGGTCGTGGGCGTCGTCTGGGCCCTCGTCGGCGTCGCGATCCTCGCCCTGCGCTCGGGCGGCTTCCGCCGCCCGGTGCGCACCCCGGACCTGGCGGAGTAGCGGCGGGCGACCCGGCGGACCGCGGCCGCCCGCGGCCGGAGAAATGAGCGGCGCGGTCCCCGGACCCCTTGGTACGGTGCGCCGATGTCAGCGATCAGGCAGGTCCAGGTCACCTTCGACTGCGCGGAACCCGAGCGCCTCGCCCGCTTCTGGTGCGAGGTGCTCGGGTATGTCGTACCGCCGCCGGACGGGTTCGCCACGTGGGACGACTTCACCCGTGCGCAGCCGCCCGAACAGCGCGACGCGTGGTGCGCCTGCGTGGACCCCTCGGGTGTGGGCCCGCGCCTGTTCTTCCAGCGGGTCCCCGAGGGGAAGGCCGTCAAGAACCGGGTGCACCTCGACGTGCGGGTCGGCACCGGGCTGGTGGGGGAGGAGCGCCTCGCCGCACTCGACGCCGAACGCGCCCGCCTGGTCCCGCTCGGCGCGGTGCACGTGCAGACCCTGTACGACGGCGACGACGCGTGCATCCCGATGCTGGACATCGAGGGCAACGAGTTCTGCATCGACTGAGGCCGACCTGAGACCGACCGAGGCCGACCGAGACCGACCGGGGCGGTGGCGGGCGCGATCGCGTGCGGGCTCACCGCCGTCCGTCGGCGGTGAGGAGTTCCAGGAGCCGGGCCACCTCGCTCTCGACCGCGGCACGGGCGGCGCTCAGGTAGGCGCGGGTGTCGGTCAGGGCGGTGTTCGCGGCGAGTTCCCTCCGCGCGGCCTGGGTGAAGAGCTTGTTGAGGTGGGTGGAGATGTTCACCTTGGTCATGCCCGCGGCGACCGCGCCGGCCAGTCCGTCGTCGTCCACGCCGGACGAGCCGTGCAGCACCAGCGGCACGTCGAGCACCTCGCGCAGCCGTGCGATCAGCGCGAAGTCGACGGCGGCGTCACGGGTCACCATGGCGTGCGAACTGCCCACCGCCACGGCCAGGGCGTCGACCGCCGTGGCCCCGGTGAAGGCGAGCGCCTCCCCGGGATCGGTCCGCACACCCGGAGCGTGGGCGCCGTCCTTGCCGCCGACCTCGCCGAGTTCGGCCTCGACCCACACGTTCGCCCGGTGGCAGTACCGCGTCACCTCGCGGGTGGCGGCGAGATTCTCCTCGTACGGCAGCCGGGAAGCGTCGAACATGACCGAGGTGAAGCCGAGTTCGACGGCTTCGCGGACCAGGTCGACGGACTCCGCGTGATCGAGGTGGACGGCGACCGGGACGCGGGAGGAGCGGGCGATGGCCAGCGAGGCGTGACCGAGGGGCGCCAGGGCGCGGTGGTAGCGCGCGGTGTTCTCGCTGATCTGGAGGATGACGGGCTGCCCGGCCCGCTCGGCCCCGGCCACGATGGCCTCCGCGTGCTCCAGTTGTACGACGTTGAACGCGCCGACCCCCCTGCCCGCCTCGTGAGCCGGGCCGACGATGTCGTCAGTAGGTGTGAGCGGCACTGATCTTCTCCAGAGCGACGTGGGTGCGGAAACGGTGGTGGAGCCGGGCGTCGAAGTCGCCGGCCAGGGGGCACGGCACGGCCGCGGCGGACAGGGCCACCGCCTCCCGCAGGACCGCGTCCCAGGTCAGGCCGTCCACCAGACCCGCGGCGAGCGCGGCCACGCAGGCGTCGCCCGCGCCGGTGGGATTGCCCGCCAGGCGCTCCGGCGGGACGGCGCGCCAGCTCTCCGTCCGGGTGACGGCGAGCAGGCCCTCGGGGCCGCGGGAGACGACCACCGCCTTCGCGCCGTGGGTGCGCAGGTCGGCCGCGGCCCGGGCCACGTCCTGCCGGCCCGTCGCTTCGAGGATCTCGGCGGCGTTGGGCTTGACGACGTCCGGACCGGCGCTCAGGGCGTCCAGCAGGGCGCTGCCACTGGTGTCGAGGACCGTCGCCGCGCCCGCCTCGTGGGACGCCCGGATCAGTTCGGCGTAGGCGTCGGACGGCAGCCCCGGCGGCAGGCTGCCGGAGAGCACCACGACGTGCGCGTCCCGCACGAGGCGGGGGAAGCGGTCCGCGAAGTCCTCCCACTCGGCGGTGCTCACCCTCGCCCCGGGCTCGTTGAAGACGGTCGCGTCGCCGTCCCGGCGGGAGACCACGGTGACCGTACGGCGGGAGTCGTCCGCCACCGGCACCAGGGCGTCCGCAAGTCCGGCCGCGCGGAGGTCGGCGCGGATGACCCGGCCCGTCGCCCCGCCGGCGAAACCGGTCACGAGGGTGCGGTGACCGAGTGCGGCCAGCACCCGGGCGACGTTGACGCCCTTGCCGCCGGCGCGTCTGCGCAGGACCTGGGTCACCCGGTGCGACCCGTGCGGGATCAGGGCCTCCACCTCGTAGGTGACGTCGAGCGCGGCGTTGAGGGTGACGGTGACGATCACGGTGTCCGGCTCCTCTTCGGCTCGCCGCCGTCGCTCACGCGGCCGCTCGCGGCGGGGGCGTCAGGCATGGGAGTCGAGGATCACCGAGCGGGTCAGGTTGCGGGGGCGGTCCGGGTCGAGACCGCGCGTCCGAGCGAGTGCCACGGCGAGCCGCTGCGCGAGGATCAGATCCGCCATCGGGTCCGAGCCCCCCGCCGTCTCCGCTCCGGCGAACGTGCCGCCGGCCCGGGCGACCTCGTCGGCCAGGCCCTGCGGCGCCGTGCCGAACATCCAGGTGACGCGCCCGGGGGCGGCGATGCTGATCGGGCCGTGCCGGTACTCCATGGCCGGATACGCCTCGGTCCAGGCGCCGGCGGCCTCCCGCATCTTCAGCCCGGCCTCCAGGGCGAGGCCGTACGTCCAGCCGGCGCCCAGGAAGGTGAACTGCTCGGCGTCGCACAGCCGCGGATCCAGCGGCGCGGCCACCGCCCGTTCCGCGTCCTGGACGGCTCGGGACAGCGGACGCGTCCCGGCCGGCAGGGCGCCGGCCGACTCCAGGTGGCCGCGCAGCAGGGCCAGCACGCTGGTGGCGAAACGCGTCTGGACCACCGACTCCTCGTCCGCGAAGTCCAGCACGACCACCGAGTCGGCCGCCTTCATGACGGGAGTGCGGGGGTCCGCGGTGAGGGCCACGGTCGGCACCGTCCCTGCGAGCCGGGACAGCAGCTCCAGCACCTCCGAGGTGGTGCCGGAGCGGGTGATCGCCAGGACTCGGTCGTAGCGCCGGCCCACGGGGAACTCCGAGGCCGCGAAGGCGTCGGTCTCCCCCTGGCCACCGTCCTCGCGCAGCCGGGCGTAGGCCATGGCCATGAACCAGGAGGTTCCGCAGCCGACCACGGCCACCCGCTCTCCGTCACGGGGGAGCACGTCCCGCACCTGTGCGACGAGAGCGGCCGCCCGCCGCCAGGTGTGGGGCTGTGACGCGATTTCCGTGGTGGTGCGGCATTCGGTCGAGTCGGCCATGCGCGGAGTCCTTCTTCTTCGGATGAGAGATGCACGGGAGCGATGTGCAAGAAGGTGCTCGATGCGAGCGACTTTCGAGCAGAATCGAGCACGCGCCCTCAGTATTGACGGCGGCCGGGTGGGAGCCAAGGCGGGTTATCGGACCGTTACTTCCGCCCTGGGGGCGGCGGACCGCCGGGTGCGGCGGGGCGGCGGCGCCGGTCCGGCCGCCGCCGCCCCCGGGTCTGCTTCAGCCCAGCGTCCAGCGCTGCAACGCCGAGCCGGTGTCGGGCTGCTGGGTGACGAGGGCGCCGTCGGCGGTGGAGGCGGTGGTGAGCAGCAGACCGCTCTTCTGGGAGGCGACCGTGTAACCGCCCGGGACGGCGCTGAGCACCCACCGCTGGTTGCCGCTGCCGGTGCAGGTCCACTGGATGACCTTGGCGCCGGCGGCGGTCGAGCCGCCGCTGATGTCCACGCACAGCTTCGACTGGCCGTTGACGATCTGGTACGAGCCGTCCGGCTGCCGGGTGAAGACCCAGCTCTGGTTGGCGCCGGCGTTGGGGGTCCAGGTCACCAGCTGGGTGCCGGCCGTGGTGGAGTGGTCCGGATCGTCCAGGGCCTTGTCGCTCGCGGTGAGGGTGTGGACGCCGTCGAGGGACGCGGTGCCGACCGGAGTGAAGGCGAGGGTCTGTTCGGCGGCTGTGCGCGATCCGCCGACGGCGTTGCCCGAGGCGTCGGTCCAGGAGCGCACGGGTGTGGTCTCGGCGAGGCGGCCGGCGGCGGAGGACAGGCCGATCACCAGGCCGCTGTAGCGGTTGACCAGCCGGTAGGCGCCCTTGGACCCGGTGCTGGGGATGATCCACCACTGCTGGCCGACGGAGGGGCCGCCCGCGCCGGCCGCGGTGACCGTGGGCTTGGCGCCCCAGGCGCGGCCGGTCGTGGACGTGGCGTCGACGCCCAGCAGTTGGCCGGTGGCGCCGTTGGCGATCCGGTAGGAGCCGTCGCCGTCGGCGGCGAACGACCAAGACTCCAGGGCGGATCCGGTGGCGGCGCCCAGCGATGTGGTCGCCGAGCCGCCCGATGCCTGGGCGAGGACGCGGCCGCCCGCGCTGGTGATCCGGTAGGACTTGGACAGATCCACCGGCGCGGCGGCGGGCGCGGAGGAGCCCACGGTGACGTCGACGTACTCGCCGGAGGCGCCGTTGGAGCAGCCGAAGGAGCAGTAGGAGCGGAAACTGCGGCCCAGGATCGCGGAGTTGGTCTTGTTCGCGCCGTCGAGGAACCAGCGGTACCAGGACGCGGTGCGGTAGGAGCCGGTGTCGCCGATCGGGTACCACTTCTGGGTGGCGAGGTCGTCGGTGGCGTAGAGCTGCTGGGGTGCGTTGCCGGACTGGTCGACGGCCTGGGGTTCGCCGATGTACAGCCCCAGGTACGCGTCGTAGGCGATGTCCATCACGAACAGGGGCGAGGTCGCGGGCATCTTGCCGGCCGCGATCTGCTGGCTCACCGTGCCGGTGTTCGCCGGGTCGTACTCGCCGGAGACGGGGGTGTACCCGGTCGAGCCGGCGGAGCCGGCCGGCACCATGTTGCTCTCCTTGCCGCCCACGCCCGGCTGCGACCAGGCGCCGTCGTACCACTTCTGCCACGACCCGGGCGCCATCTTGGCGGAGATCGGCGCGCGCGCCACGTGCTCCTGGAAGGCTTTCCAGCCGCTGCCCTTCTCGACGACCCGGGAGCCGTAGTAGACGTAGAAGTAGCCGGAGGCGGCGTCCACGAACAGCCGCTGGTCACCGTCGCCGTAGTAGTACGTCTGCTGGGGGAAGGCGGCGGTGTCGCCCCGCTTGGTGCTGTAGGGGGACGTGAGGGCGTGGCCCTTGATGCTCCATGTCCTGCCCTGGTCGGTGGAGACGGCGTAGTCGATCGCGTCGTAGTGGACGCCGTCGCCGAAGGGCTGCGGGGTGAACTCGTTGTGGACCAGGCCGTACCAGTCGCCCGTGTCCGGGTCGGTCCACACACCGACCAGGTCGCAGTAGTTCTTCTGGGAGTAACTGGAGCCGCTGGGTGCGGCGGTGGCCTCCCGGCCGGTGGGGCTGTTGTTGCACCGCCAGGTGGTGTCGCCGTTCTTGTCGAGCGGGTTGGCGGGGTTCACCGCGTCGCTGATCGTGCTGGAGAAGGCGGCGCTGTCGAAGTCGCGGCCCGTGTAGAAGTCCCACTTGCGGGGTTCGCTCGCGCCGTACAGGGCGGCGGACTGCTGGTAGTAGAAGGTGCCGTCCTTGTCGATGAACGGGGCGGCCGGGGTGTCCGTCGGGTGGGTCCAGGAGCCCTTCGCGCCGACGGTCACCGTATAGGCGGCGTCGGACGGGGCGGCGGCGGCCTGGGGCGGGGTGTTCCCGACCAGCGCCAGGGCCGCGGCGGCGGCTATGGCGGGCAGGACGAAGCGGGGGCGTGGCACAGGTGCTCCTTGAGTGTGCGGGGGACGTCGGCGTCCGGCGCCGTCGGCTCGGCGACACCGGGACGACCATGAGCGTGTTGCGCGACCTCCGGAAGGGAGGGAGCTGGGAAGCCCCTGGGGGGAGAACGCGGGGAATCCCGGAAGGGAGGGGCGTTGATCAGGGGCTGTGAAGGGCGCAGGGGCATCGCGTCACCTGTCGGCTTCCTCCTGGCGACGAGGACCCCGAGGGAAGGTGAGGGAGACAGTAGACGAATGGCATCGATAACACTAGAGCCGCGGCACCGTCACTCCGCCGCCGTCACCGCGGTGCGTGCGAGCCGTCCGCACACGGAAAAGCGGCCGAGCGGCCCCTGATCCGGGCTGCTCGGCCGCCGGCCGGTGCGGGTACGGGCCGCCTACCGGTCCTCGCTCCGCGCCGCCGCGGTGCTGCCGCGCACGATCAGGGCCGGCTCGACCGAGGCGGGCTCGACGGGGGCGTCCGGGTCCTTCAGATGGCGCAGCAGATGGGCGACGGCGAGCCCGCCCATCTGCGCGAACGGCTGGGCCACGGTGGTCAGCGACGGGGAGCAGTACTCGGCGAGGGCGATGTCGTCGACGCCGACCACGGAGATCTCCTCGGGCACCCGCCGGCCGAGTTCGTGCAGCGCCCGGATCACTCCGAACGCCATCTCGTCGCTGGCCACGAAGACCGCCGTGACGTCCGGGATGCGGCCCAGGATGAGGCCGTTGCGGTAGCCGGAGGCCGGTGACCAGTCCCCCTCCAGCTCGGGCGGCACGGCCCTGCCCGCCTCCTCCAGCGTGTCGCGCCAGCCCCTGGCGCGGCTGGCCGCGTCGAGCCACTCGCCGGGCCCGGCCACGTGCCAGACCGTCTCGTGCCCCAGCTCCAGCAGATGGCGGGTGGCCAGGCGTGCGGCCAGGGACTGGTCCACGGCCACGACCTCGGTGGCGGAGGTGCGCGACCCGTCGATGGTGACGGTCGGGATCGAGCTGGTGAGCTGCTCGATCCGGCTGCTGGCATGGGTGAGCGGAACGGCCAGGACGACCCCCTCGACGCCCTGGTCCGCCAGCCGCGACAGGGCGCTCTCGATGGCGGAGGTGTCCAGGGAGGAGGTGGTGGCGGTGGAGACGGTGTAGCCGACGTCCCGCGCCGCGCTCTCGATGCCGTACAGAACGGCCGTGCGCGAGTAGAAGTTGGTCTGCAGCATGACGACGCCGATGGTGCGGCTGCGGCCGGAGGACAGCATCCGGGCGGCGTTGTTCTTGCGGTAGCCGAGCTGGTCGACGGCGGCCAGGACCTTCGCCCGGGTCTTCTCCTGCACATTGGGGTGGCCCGCGAGGGTCCGCGACACCGTCTGCGGCGAGACCCCGGCCAGCCGGGCGACGTCGACCATCCCGGGGGGCCGTGCGGTGTCGCCGTCCGCGTTCTGCCTCTTCATGATCCTCCTCCCATGTCGCGACGATGGTAACGCCCTCATCACGCATCATCCCTGTCTCGGCACCGGGTGAACCCTCCAGCTGACCACTATTGGCATCGATAACATCGTGTGCCATAGTTCCGGCACATCAGCGAGCCCGCGACGGGCCGCGGGGAGCCGGGTCGCCGCTTCCCCGACGCACTCCGAAGGAGAAGCCGTGAAGAAGCCACCCCTGCGGACGGCGGCCCTGGCCGGCGCCGTCACCCTCGGACTCCTGCTCGCGGGTTGTTCCGGCTCCGGGTCCGACTCCGGCGCCGGCTCCGGCGGCAGGACGACGGTGACGTTCTGGGGCTGGGCCCCGGGCTACGCGGACGCCGTCAAGGCGTTCAACCGCACCCACACCGACCTCCGGATCGACTACCAGCAGGTCCAGCCCGGCGCCAAGGGCGGATACCAGAAGACGCTCAACGCCGTCCAGGCCGGCAACGCCCCCTGCCTGGCCCAGCTCGGCTACGAGACCCTGCCGAGCTTCGCCGCCCAGGGCGCGCTCCAGGACGTCGCCGAGTACGCGGACGCCGGCAAGGGCGACTTCTTCGACGCGTCCTGGAAGTCCGTCTCCGTGGGCGACGCCGTCTACGGCGTGCCCGTCGACACCGGCCCCATGGCCCTCTTCTACAACAAAAAGGTCTTCGACTCGCTCGGCCTCAAGCCGCCCGCCACCTGGGCGGAGTACAAGGCCGACGCGAAGAGGATCCACGCCGCCGACCCGCACAAGTACATCTCCTCCCCCTACCTCGACTACGACTACGCGGGCCTGGCCTGGCAGAACGGCGCCCACTGGTTCGGCGTCGACGGCGACTCCTGGAAGGTCAGCCTCGCCTCCGGCCCGAACCGCCAGGTCGCCGACTACTGGCAGGACCTGGTCCGCACCGGCGCGATCAGCAACGCCCCGATGTACGACCAGGCCTGGTACAAGGGGCTCGGCGACGGCAGTATCGCCACCGTCGTCGGCGCCGTCTGGCAGGCCGGCGTCATCAAGGGCGGCGCCAAGGACGGCGCCGGCCAGTGGGCCGTGGCACCGATGCCGCGGTGGAGCGCGGGCGACGAACGCACCGGCAACGCGGGCGGATCGGCCACCGCCGTCCTCAAGGGCTGCAAGTCCCCCAAGGCCGCGGTGAAGTTCGCCCACTGGCTCAGCACCGACCGCACGGCCTACGGCATCCTCGTGGACAAGGCGGGGCTGTACCCGGCCGCCGAGAAGCTGACCGACCTGCCCCAACTGAGCGCGACCGACCCCTACTTCGGCGGCCAGAAGATCTACGACGTCTTCGCCAAGGCGGCGCCGAAGGTCGACGCCGACTGGACCTGGGGCCCGGTCATGACCAAGACCGCCGCCGACCTGGACGACGGCCTCGGCAAGGCGTGGGCGGGCAACGGCACCATCGCCGACGCGCTGCGCACCGCCCAGGACAAGACCGTCGCCGAGCTGAAGCACCAGGGCCTCAAGGTCTCCGGCTGAAGAAAGTGCCTCTCATGACCAACCTCGCCACGGCGCGGGACACCGCACCCGCACGACGCGCCGCACCCCGGCGCCCCGGCCGCGGGCCCCTCGCCGCCCGGAGCCGGACCCGGGGCGCCGCCGGGCGCCGGCGCACACCGCTGCTGTTCTGGTGCCCCTTCGCGGTGCTCTTCGCCGCCATGTACCTGGCCCCGATCGTCTACGCGGCCGTCAGCAGCCTGTTCGTCGTCCACCGCTCCGGCCTGGGACTGACCGCGCCGACCAAGGTCTTCGACCCGATCGGCAACTACACGCACGCCTTCGGCGACGGAGGCTTCACCTCCTCGCTGGGCCGGGTCGCCCTCTTCGGCGTCGTCCAGGTGCCGGTGATGCTGGGCCTCGCGCTCGGCCTGGCCCTGCTGCTCGACTCCCGGTCCGCCCGCGCCAAGGGCTTCTTCCGGCTCGCCGGCTTCCTGCCGTACGCGATCCCCGGCGTGAGCGCCGCGCTGGTGTGGTCCTTCATGTACTCGCCCCAGTCCAGCCCGGTCAACCACCTGCTGGAACCGCTCGGCCTGCACGTCCCCTTCTTCTCCGGCGGCACCGTGCTGTGGTCGGTGGCCAACATCGTCACCTGGGCCTGGACCGGCTACAACATGGTCATCATCTACGCCGCGCTCCAGTCCGTGCCCGCCGAGGTGCTGGAGGCCGCCCGCGTGGACGGCGCCTCCGCGCTGCGCATCGCCTGGAGCATCAAGATCCCGGCGGTGCGCGGCGCCATCGCGCTCACCGCGGTCTTCTCCATCATCGGCTCGGCCCAGCTGTTCAACGAGCCGGTCGTGCTGCAACCGGTATCCAGCGGCGCCATCTCCTCCGCGTTCACCCCGATCATGTCCGCGCAGGCCGCCGTCGCGGCCGGCGACTACCCCTACGCGGCAGCCCAGTCGGTCGTCCTGGCCGTGCTCGTCGGCGTCGTGTCCTTCGTCTTCTTCAAACTGACCAACCGGGGTGAGCAGGCGTGAGCACCACCTCCACCAAGCCGCAACGGCTGCGGCCGCGCCGCGAGACGACCCCGCTGAGCCGCACCGCCGTCATGCTGCTGCTGGCCCTGTCCACCCTCTACTTCCTCCTCCCGCTGTGGTGGCTGCTGGTCGCCGCCACCAAGCCGTTCGGCGCGCAGTTCAGCGGCAGCGGACTCTGGTTCGACGGCTTCGGCCTGTTCGACAACCTGTCCCGCCTCAGCGCCCAGGACGGCGGCATCTTCTGGCGCTGGATGCTCAACAGCGTCCTGTACTGCGGCGTCGGCGCCCTGGTGGGCACCGCGCTGTCCGCCCTGGCCGGATACACCATCGCCAAGTACGAGTTCCGGGGGCGCGGTGTGCTGTTCGGCGCGGTGCTCGCCGCCGTGCTGGTGCCCAAGGTGCTGTTCACCCTGCCGCTGTACCTGATGTTCTCCGGCGTCCACCTGATCGACAACCCGCTCGCCGTGCTGCTGCCCAGCGTCGTCAGCCCGTTCGGGGTCTACCTCTCCCGCGTCTTCGCGGCGCAGGTGCCGGACGAGGTGATCGAGGCCGGCCGGCTCGACGGGGCGGGCGAGTTCAGGATCTTCCGCACCCTCGCGACGCGCATGATGCTGCCCGCGCTGGTGACGATCTTCCTGTTCCAGTTCGTCGAGATCTGGAACAACTACCTGCTGCCCGCCATGGTCCTGGGCGACGACCGGCTCCAGCCGGTCACCGTCGGCCTGGTCGGCTGGAACGCCAGCCATGTGGCGGTGCCGCCGCCGCTGGTGGTCATCGGCTCACTGGTGTCCGTCGCCCCGCTCGTGATCGCCTTCCTGGCCCTCCAGCGGTTCTGGCGCGCGGGCATGACCGCCGGAGCCGTCAAGTGACCCCGCCGGCCCGGCCCGACCCGACGACGACCGCAGCGCCCCCGAGGACATCCGTGAGCCCACCGCCCCAGGCCGGCCCCGCGACCGCCGCGGCGGCCGTCCGCCACCCCGCACCCCGCCACCCCGCGCCCCTCCTCACCCACCGCGACGGCCGGCTCCTGCGCGACGGCCGCCCGCACCGGATCCTGGCCGGATCGCTCCACTACTTCCGGGTCCACCCCGACCAGTGGGCGGACCGCCTGGACCGCCTCGCGGCCATGGGCCTCAACACGGTCGACACCTATGTCGCCTGGAACTTCCACGAGCGCCGCCGGGGCCGGGCCCGCTTCGACGGCTGGCACGACGTCGAACGCTTCGTCCGGCTCGCCCAGGACGCCGGCCTCGACGTGATCGCCCGGCCCGGCCCCTACATCTGCGCGGAATGGGACAACGGCGGCCTGCCCGCCTGGCTCACCGGCACACCCGGCATGCGGGTCCGCTCCTCCCACCGGCCCTTCCTGGACGAGGTCGCGCGCTGGTTCGACGACCTCGTGCCCCGCCTCGCCGCCCTCCAGGCCGCCCGCGGCGGCCCGATCGCCGCCGTGCAGATCGAGAACGAGTACGGCAGCTACGGCGACGACCACACCTACCTGAGCTGGCTGCGCGACGCGCTCGTCGAGCGGGGCGTCACCGAGCTGCTGTACACGGCGGACGGACCGACCGAGCTGATGCTCGACGGCGGCACCCTGCCCGGCCAGCTCGCCGCCGCCACCTTCGGCTCCCGCGCCGCCCAGGCCGCCGAACTGCTGCGCGCGCGCCGCCCCCACGAGCCGTTCGTCTGCGCGGAGTTCTGGAACGGCTGGTTCGACCACTGGGGCGAGCGGCACCACATCCGCTCGGTGGACAGCGCGGCCGGCACCCTCGGCGACATCATCGACGCGGACGGCTCGGTCAGCGTCTACATGGCCCACGGCGGCACCAACTTCGGCCTGTGGGCCGGCGCCAACCACGACGGCGACACCTTCCAGCCGACCGTGACCAGCTACGACTCCGACGCGCCGATCGCCGAACACGGCGCGCTCACCGCGAAGTTCACCGCCCTGCGGGAGCGGCTGCTCGCCGCCTCCGGCACCGCGCCCCACCGGCCGCCGCCCGCCGACCCGCCGCTGCTGAAGCCGCGCACCCTGCCCGTCGTCCGCGGCGCCGGACTGCTTCGAGCCCTGGAAGCGGTGTCCCCGGCGACGCCCTCCCCGCATCCGCTCAGCTTCGAGGAACTGGGCCAGGCGTCCGGTCTGGTGCTCTACCGCGCCCGCCCGCGACTGCCCCGCGGCGCCAGCCCGCTGACGGTCACCGGGCTGCACGACCGGGCCCAGGTCTTCGTCGACGGCACGCCGGCCGGCGTACTGGACCGGGAGACCGGCACGGTGACCGTCGAGGGCACGGGCGAGCGGGTGCGGCTGGACCTGCTGGTCGAGAACCAGGGCCGGATCAACTACGGGCCGCTGCTCGGCCAGGGCAAGGGCATCCTCGGCGGCGTCCGCGTGGAACGCCGCCTGGTGCACGGCTGGACCATGCACCGGCTGCCGCTCGACGAGTGGACCGCCGAGGACCTCGGGCGCGCGGTGTCCGGCGCGCCCGCGCAGGGCGCCGCCGGCTTCGCGACCGCGCGGTTCACGGTCGCCGAGCCGGCCGACGCGTTCCTCGCGTTCCCCGGCTTCGGCAAGGGTTTCGTCTGGGTCAACGGCGCACTCCTCGGGCGCTACTGGGAGATCGGCCCGCAGGTCACGCTCTACCTCCCCGCGCCCTTCACGGTACGGGGCGAGAACACCGTCACGATCCTGGAGCTGGAGCGGCTGGGAGAGCGGGTCGAGATCCGTGACCGGCCCGAGCTGGGACCGGCCGAGGAGTACGTCGAGACGTTCGAGTGACGTGAGAACCCTCTGGCAGCGATAACGCAAGCTCCTCCTGCCCCTACGGGCCTTCTAGTGTTATCGCTGCCATACCACTAGGGTCGTCCCCGCCCTGACCGGGCAGAGTCCTCCGCAGGTATCCGAGAGGTGGAGTTCATGACCTCACGCTCGTCCCGCAAGCGCCTGTACCCACCCGCCCTGAGACCCGGTACGGCGGCATCGGTCGCCCTGCTGCTCTCCCTTGGAATGCTGTCGACCGCCGCCGCACCCGGACACGCCCGGGCCGGCGGGACCGCCGCCACGGGTTCCGGCACGGCCGCCGTCTGGAACCCGGTGACTCCGCCGCCGCCCGACCACCCGGCCACCGCGGCACGGCTGTCCGGTGCGGGACTGAACGTGACGGTGGCCAAGGAGTTCCCCCAGGTCGTCTCGTACGACCTGAACGGCAGGACCATGGACGGCAGGGCGGCGGTCCTGGACTCGTTCACGATCAACGGCACGGCCCACCGGGCCACCACCACGTTCAGGGCGAGCCGGAACAAGGCCACCTACACGTCCACGTTCGGCGACCTCCCCGACCTCACGATCACCTCGTCCCTGACGGTGACCGACCGGCACAGCGTCGTCTTCGCCGTGGAAAAGATCTCCGGCGGCGCCGCCGCCACCGTCGACCAGCTGGCGATACCCGGCCAGTCCCTCGTGTCCGTCGACTCCGGCGACCGCGGGGCGCGGCTCGCCCGCACCAGGATCTCGGCCGACTCCACGACGACCGCCGACCGGTTCGTCGACATCACCGGCGACACGGCCGCGGACGACGCACCCGTGGGCACGCCCTACGGCTTCGTCAGCAACGCCGAACTGTCCGCCGGACTGATCACCAACGCCACGGACGACGCGGCCCAGGCCGACAACGACAACGGCAACACCCGGCTCCAGTCGCGGATCGTGGACGCCGGCGGCGGCGCCCGCCGGGCCGAACTCTCCGTGGGGAACTACACCTACGCCGCCAAGGGCGCCACCGACCCCCGGGTGGCCCGCTACGAACTGCCCAGAACCACGGTCGTCCTGGCCGCCGACGCCAACGGCGACGGCCGGATCGACTGGCAGGACGCCGCCCTCGCCCAACGCGCCGCCACGCCGCCGCCTGCGGGCGCCGACCGGGTGCCCGAACGGGTCGTCCAGCACATCCCGTTCAACTTCGCCAGCCAGGCCACCAACCCGTTCCTGAAGACCCTCGACAACGTCAAGCGGATCTCCATGGCGACGGACGACCTCGGCCAGTGGGCCCTGGAGAAGGGGTACGCCGGCGAGGGCCACGACTCCGGCCACCCGGACTACGGCGGCAACGAGAACGTCCGGGCGGGCGGCCGCGCCGACCTCAACACGCTCATCCGCGACGGCGCCCGCTACAACGCCGACTTCGCCGTCCACGTCAACGTCACCGAGGCATACCCCCAGGCGAAGCACTTCAGCGAGGTCCTCATCAAGGGACAGGCGAACGGCTGGGACTGGCTCAACCAGTCCTACCAGATCGACCAGCGCACCGACCTGGGCACCGGCGCGGTCCTGGACCGCTTCCGGCAACTGCGCGAGGACTACCCGCAACTCAAGGGCGTCTACATCGACGTCTACTACTCCAGCGGCTGGCTCGCCGACGAACTCGCCGCCGAACTGCGGAAGATGGGCTTCGAGGTCGCGACCGAGTGGGCCTACAAGTTCGAGGGCGACTCGATCTGGTCGCACTGGGCGAGCGACAAGAACTACGGCGGCGCCACCAACAAGGGCATCAACTCCAACATCGTGCGCTTCCTCGCCAACTCCGACCGCGACGTGTGGAACGTCGACCCGCTGCTCGGCGGCTCCAGCGTCAAGGAGTTCGAGGGCTGGACCGGCCAGGACGACTGGAACGCCTTCTACCGCACCATCTGGACCGACAACCTGCCCACCAAGTTCCTCCAGCACTACGACGTGCTGGACTGGGACTTCGGCAGGAGCGCACGCCTCACCGGCGATGTGCGGGTCACCCGGGCCGACGGACAGCGCCGCATCACCATGGGCGACGCGACGGTCCTGGAGGGCGACACGTATCTGCTGCCCTGGGGCGACGCCCGCACCGCCGACGACACCACGTCCCCCAGCAGGGCCGACAAGATGTACCTCTACAGCGCCTCCGGCGGCGCCCACACCTTCGACCTCACCCGGCAGTTCGCCGCCACCCGGCACTTCACCCTGTACCGGCTCACCGACCAGGGCCGGGTGAAGACCACCCGGGTGACGGCGCACGACGGCCGGGTGACCCTGACCGCCGCCAAGGACACCCCGTACGTCCTCGTGCCCGACGGCGGCAAGGCGCCCCAGCCCGCCCCCCGGTACGGCGCGGGCACCGCACTGACCGACCCCGGCTTCAACGCGGGCGGCCTCAAGGCGTGGAACCCGCGCGGCGGAGCCGGGACGGCACGCGCCGGCAACGGCGACAACGTCGTCCGCCTCGGCGCCGGCGCGTCGGGCATCTCCCAGAAGGTCACCGGCCTCACCCCCGGCAAGCGCTACACCCTGAGCGCCGACGTGGAGATCGCCGCCGGTGAGCGCCGCGCGACCACCCTGCGCGCGGACGGCCGCGGCACCGCGGCCGCGAAGACCTTCGACACCACACCGGCCCGGAACACGATGGCGTCGGACGAGAAACGCGACACCTACGCCCAGCGCGCGTCCCTCGCCTTCACCGCGCCCCGCGACGGCACGGCCACCGTGTCCCTCGCCGCCGCGCCGGGCCGGGCGGCGGTGGTCCTCGACGACGTACGGATCATGGCCGACACCACGACGCCGCTGCCGCGGTCCGGCGGCGCGCCCGGCGCCGCGGTCGTCGCCGGCGACGACTTCGAGGGCAACCAGCCCGGCTGGGGGCCGTTCGTGAAGGGCGACGCGGGCGGCGTCACCGACCCGCGCACGAGCATCAGCGACCTGCACGAGCCCTACAGCCAGAAGACCTGGAAGAACACCTACCGGCCCTACGACAGCGGCGCCCTCAAGGGCCAGGCCGTGGACGACGTGATCGACGGCAGGCACTCGCTGAAGTCCCACGCGGAGAACAGCGGGCTCGTCTACCGCACGGTGCCCGCCACCGTGCCGTTCACCGCGGGCCACAAGTACGCGGTGTCCTTCGACTACCAGACCAACGTCGAGGACCAGTGGGCCTGGGTGACCGGCGCCGACACCGTCGGGGACGGCGAGGTCGTGTCCAAGGACATCACCCGTGACACGTTCGCTCCCGCACGGGACACCGCCACCTACGCCAAGGAGATCGTCACCGGGTGCGGCGACACCTGGGTCGGCCTGCGCCGGATCGGCGGCGCCGCCGCCACGGACTTCGTGCTCGACGACTTCCGGGTCACCGACCTCGGCCCGGTGGACGGCGGCCCCGCCTGCGCCGGCGTCACCGCGCCGGCCGGCGCCGACCTCAGCCCCGGGATCCCCGGCGAATACCGGACGACCTTCACCAACAACGAGCGCAGCGACGCGGTGAACGTCGCGCTGTCCCTCGACGGCCTGCCCGCCGGCTGGACCGCCGAGGTGAAGGAGAAGGACGGCAACCTCTTCGACACCGTCGAGCCCGGCCGGTCCGTCACCACGACCTGGCTGCTCACACCTCCCCGGGACGCCGCGGGCACCACCGCCGCCTGGCGGACCACGGCCGCCTACGACAACGCCGGCGCCACCAAGACCGTCAGCGCGGACTCCAGGGCCGCGGTCTCGGACGTCCCGGTGCTCTCGCCCGGCTCCATGACGGCCACCGCCGACTCCGAGAACAGCTCCTCCGGGGCCGGTGAGGGCCCGGCCTCGAACGTCCTCGACGGCGCCACGGACACCATCTGGCACACCGACTACACCGAGGCGGACGCGCCCTACCCGCACTGGGTGACGCTGGAGCTGGGCGCACCCGCCACGGTCGACGGCTTCGGCTACCTCGGACGGCAGAGCGGCGGCCCGAACGGCAGGGTCAAGGACTACGAGATCGCCGTCTCCGACGACGGCACGGACTGGACGGTGGTCGCCAAGGGCTCCCTGAAGGACACGACGCAGATCCAGCGCGCCGCCTTCGCCCCGGTGCGCGCCTCGTACGTCAGATTCACGGCGTCGAACGCGCTCAACGGCCAGCCCTTCGCCGCGGCGGCCGAGATGCGCGTCTACGGCACACCCGTCGACCTCCCGACCGGCTACCCGCCGGGCACCCGCCCGGCCTGACAGCCACGGCCCCACCGACGTGACTGACACCCCTGCCCGGGCACACCCCGCGACCACGGCGGCCCGGGCGGGGCGCGTCGTCCGTTCGCCCGGCCTGTGCCGCAACCGGCGAGAGCAGCGCAGCCGACCGCCAAGACGGCGAGGGACGTGGCAAGAGATGTGGATCGCATGAGGAGAGCGTCGCCGCCGCGGCGGGTCACACCCATGAGTATCCGTACTCAAGTCGGCGACCGCCGACACCACTGCCTGCCCCCTCCCATGTCTCCGTCCGGCACACCGCCGGGTTCGGTGACCGCGGCGGTGGGCCGCGCCCGCCGCCGTAGTGGCACGGATCGCGTCGGCGCGGACGCGGACGCGGCGGCTCCGGCGGCCTCTCCGCGCCAGGTGTCACCTGACCCCTTGTCACAGAGTTCACACCTCCCTACCTTTGTGCAGCGAGCGGGTCCACCGGCCCGCGTCGGCTCTTGCCGGCAACTCAGCGCACGACACCCATGGAGGCGTCACATGCCCGTAGCCGTGCCCGCTCTTCTGGAGACCGACGGATTCCGCGACGCGGGACCGCTGGAGATCGACGACGAGGCCATCGTGTTCGAGGACGACGACCGCGGCGACCGCGAGCCCTCGGCGTGTCTGGCCGACCCCTGGGTGACCGCCACCACCCGCCTCGGCTGCGACCTGAACTCGTAACCGTGGCCGTTTCCATCGCCGGCCGCGTCGGTGCGTGTGACGACACGTGGTCGTACCTGAACGATCCGCGGATGCCGGCGATGGAACACGGCTGGAAACTGCACGTCTCGGCGCGTCCGGGCGACCTGGACGCGGTGACCCGGCTCGTCCTGCCGGTGCTGGCCCGGCACATCTGCCACGCGAAGTTCGCCCGCGACCCGGAGACGCTGCGCCGCCTCAACTCCGGTGCGGTGAGCACCGGAGCCGTCGGCAAGGCCATCACCGTCTACCCCCTCGCGGGCACCGTGGTCGAGGTCGCCCGGGACCTCGCCGCCGCACTGCGTGACCGGGAGGGCCCGCGGATCGTCAGCGACCGGCGGGTCGACCCGAGGGCCCCGGTCTACTACCGTTACGGCCCCTTCACGGGCGAATACCGGACCGGCCGCAGCGGACGGCTCGAATCCGTCATGACCGGACCGGACGGGCGGGTCTTCGACGGCCTGGCCGTCGGCCGCTACCGGTGCCCGCCCTGGGCCGAGGACCCCTTCGACACCTCCTCCGGACAGGACGACGGACCGACCGCGCCCGGCCTGGGCGGCGGCCGCTACACGGTCACCGCCGGCATCGCGCGCGCACCCCGCGGCAACGTCTACCGCGCGCTCGACCGCACCCTCGGACGGCCGGTGGTGGTCAAACAGGCCAGGGCCTTCGTGGGCGAGGACGAAACCGGCACGGACGCCCGCCACCGGCTGCGCAACGAGCGCGCCGTCCTCACCGCGCTCGACGGCGTCACGGGTGTGCCCCGCGCACTGGACTACTTCGCCCATCACTCGGACGAGTATCTGGTGCTGAGCAGCTGCGGCGACCGCGACCTGCGCAGGGACGTCCTGCGCGACGGCCCCTACCGGGACGACGGCATCCGGCCGGAACGCGCCCTGTCCGTCCTCGCCGCCCGGCTCCTGGGCGTCCTGGACGCGGTCCACGGCCGCGACGTGGTCGTCCGCGACCTCAAACCCGACAACGTCGTGCTCGACGACTCCGGCCCCGGCCACTGCCACGTGATCGACTTCGGGATCAGCGAGTGGGAGGGCACCGGCCCGGGCGGGGCGACACCCGGATACAGCGAGCCGGTGCTGCGCGCGACCGGACCGGCCGCCCCCGCCGACGACCACTACGCCCTCGGCGCGACCCTCTTCTTCGCCGCCACCGGCATGGACCCGGTGATCGTCGACGGCGACCACGCGGTCAACCGGGACCGGACTCTGGCCTGTCTGGAGTGGGCACTGCCCGGGCGCGCCCACCGGGCGATCCGGGCCTCGATCACCGGTCTGCTGAGCTTCGACCCGGCCGTACGGACCGCCGCCGCCGACCGCCTGCGCACCGGCACGGCCCCCACCGTACGCCGGCCCGCGCGCCCCCGGATCGACGGCGACCTGCTGGACGAGATCATCGAGCACACGACCGCGTACTGCGTCCGCGAGGCGCACGCCGTCGTGGACCCGGTACGGGCCGCACACCTGGCCGTCCCCACCTCCATCGACGTCTACGGCGGCACCTCGGGACTCGGACTGGAGCTCCTTCACCACACGCACCGGCCACATGTGCGGTCCACCGTCACCACGTTGGCGCGGTGGACGGCGCGACAGTCCAGAAACCTGCCACCCGGCCTCTACACGGGGAGCACCGGCGTCGCCCTCTTCCTCGCGGAAGCCGGCTCGGCGACGGGACCGCGGCCGGAGCCGGAAACAGACGCGGACGCGCGCTCCCCGCACCCCGTCCTGCCCGACCGCGCACCGGACGGCGGACCGCCGGAGGCGGACCTGATCGCGGGCGTCGCCGGAGTCGGCCTCGGCCGGCTGCTGCTCGCCCGGCACGCCCGCCGCTCCGGCGACCCGCACGCCGCCGACCTGCACCTGGCCGTCGCCGCCGACTGCGACCGGATGCTGGCCGAGGGCGCCGCCCGGCTGACCCCGGCCGGCCCGGACACGGCCGGCCGCGCCGCACTGCGCGAGGGCATCGCGCACGGCGAGGCGGGCATCGCCTGCTTCCTGCTCGCACACGGCGCCGCGACCGGGGACCCGGACGTGATCAGCCGCGCCGAGGAGGCCGCCGCGCGGCTGGCCGCCGTGACCCCGGACATCATCGTGGCGGCCGCCGCGCCGGGTGCGACCCGCCGCTACGGCTCCTGGTGCCGGGGCCTGGCCGGCATCGGGACCGTCCTCGTACGGGCCGCCGAACACCTCGACGAGCCCGGGTATCTCGACCTCGCCCAGCGGGCCGCGCGCGCCTGCGCCGATCTGGCGCCGCGGATGCCGCTGGTCACCCGGTGCTGCGGGCTGGCCGGGGTCGGCGACCTGATGGTGGACGTCGCGGAGGCGTCGGCGTCCGAGGAGTTCTGGGACGCGGCCGAGACCGTCGCCCTGCTCATCCTGAGCCGCAGCGGCGGCACCTGGTCCCGGCCCGTGTTCCCGGACACCTCTCTCGCCGGGCCGAGCGCCACCTGGGCCGGCGGCTCCGCGGGTGTGCTCGCCTTCTTCCGGCGACTGCGCGACCGGGGCGGCCCCCGGCTCGGCCTCGTCGCCTGACCGCCGCCCTCCTCCCGGCCGCGGTGGGGCAGCCGGCTGCGATCAGCGAAGCGTGCCGACGCCCTCCGGCCGGCGGCTGGTACGGCAGGTGAGCTGTGCGTCCAGCTGCGCCGCCGTCCTCGGGCCGCTGTCGGTCCAGTACGTGCCCTCGGGGACGTGCGCGGAGGCGACCTCGGCGACGTCGACGATTCCTCCGGTGCCGCCGTCCGTACCGGCGTACGTCGAGACGACGTCGAGGTGTTCGGGCAGCGTCCCAGGTACCGGTCGCGGGGCCGCTGTCGAGAAGTCGGCGGCCCTCCACAGGGTCACCGTGCCGTGCCGGCCTTCGGCCGTCTTGGGGCCGGTCGCCTTCCACAGCAGCTTCTCGGAGTCGCGGTCGTAGACCTCCACCGTCCGCACCTCCTCGAAAGGGCAGGTGGGGAACTTGACCGAGACGCGCGATCCGTCGACGCGCACGCCGATCGCGAGGACCGTCGCGGGGTCGGACATGCGGTGAACGAAGTACGCCCAGGCGCCGACGACGCCGAGGAACGCGAGCGCGAGGGCGGCCCCCGCCAGCGCGAGGACGCCCCGCCCCGGTCGCCGCCGATACCCGTTCACCGACATCCGTCCTCCGTTCTCGCGGTCCTGAAGCGCGTGGGCCGGTTCGTCGGGCGGGTCGTCGGCCCAGATCGCCTCGATGAGCCCGGTCCGCCCCACCGGGTGCCCGCCGGCGAGGGCCAGCCGTACGAGCAGGGCCCGCAGCCGGGCGCCCGGCACGGCCAGGACGGCGCCGTCACGCGATGCCTGAAAGGCGCCGAGCAGCGTGACCCGAAGCCGCCCGGTCCCCTCCATTCCCCGATCCTCGCACACCGGCGAGCAGGCCCTCCCCACCGAGCCGGACGCGACCGCGCGCTCCGCGAGTCGACCGGGTGCGTCGCGTGTCAGCGGCGTGTGCGCTCCGTGTGAGCGGCCCGCGGCAGTCTCAGCGGGACGCGGAGGCGCCGCGGACAGGCCGCGGACACAGCGCGCGGGAGCCGGCGAGTACCGGCTCCGGAAAGGTGGTTGGGGTGCATGACGTGGTGATCGTGGGGGCCGGCCCGGTCGGGCTGTTCCTCGCCTGCGAACTCGGCCTCGCGGGCTGCTCGGTCCTGGTGCTGGAACGGGAGCCGGCGCCCTCCTCTCCCTGGCGGGCCGAACCGCTCGGCATGCGGGGCCTGTCCGCCGCGTCGGTCGAGGCGTTCCACCGGCGCGGGATGCTGCCCGCGCTCCTCGCGGCGTCGGGCGCCGAGGCCGGCCCCGGACCGGACGCCGACGCGGACGAACCGGCGCCGCCCCGGGCCGTGGGCCACTTCGCGGGCATGGCGCTCGATCCGGCCCAAGTCGACCTCGTCGCACTGCCGTTCCGGCTGCCCGGGCCGACGGGTGAGGGCGTGCTGACCTCTCTCGCGGCCGTCGAGGCGGTGCTGTCCGAGCGGGCCCGCCGGCTCGGCGCGGAGATCAGGCGCGGCGTCACGGTGTCCGCCGTCGGACAGGACGACGAGCGCGTGGTCGCGTGGGCCGGCGCACAGGCGTACCCGGCGCGGTGGCTGGTCGGCTGTGACGGCGGACGCAGCGCGGTGCGTCGCCTCGCGGGCTTCGAATTCACCGGCTCCGCGCCCCTGTTCACCGGCTACGTCATGCTCGCCGACGTCGCCGGTCCCGACCCGCTGACCCCTGGGTTCAACCTGACGCCGACGGGCATGTACCTCAAGCTGCCCGCCGAGGGCCACATCGGCATGATGGACTTCGACGGCGGCGCGTTCGACCGCACGCGGCAGCCGACGCGCGGCCACCTCCAAGCGGTCCTGCGCCGGGTGTCCGGCACCGACGTGACACTGGACGCCGTTCCTTCCGTCTCGACGTTCACCGACCGGGCGATGCAGACCACGGCCTACCGGCTCGGACGCGTCCTGCTCGCGGGCGACGCCGCGCACATCCACTCGCCCCTCGGCGGCCAGGGACTCAACCTCGGCCTCGGCGACGCCATGAACCTGGGGTGGAAGCTCGCGGCGACCGTGCACGAGCACGCGCCGGACGGGCTCCTCGACACCTACACCCGCGAACGGCGCCCCGTCGGCGCCGCGGTGCTCGACTGGTCGCGCGCCCAGGTGGCGGCGATGCGGCCGGACGCGCACGGCCGGGCGCTGCAAGGGGTGCTGCGCGACCTGCTCACGACCCGCGACGGAACGACCCTCGCGTTCGCACGGATCTCGGGGGCGTCGATCCGCTACGACCTCGGCGGCGCACACCCGCTGACCGGGCGCAGCGCCCCGGACCTCCGTCTGAAGGACGGCGTCCGCCTCGGTGAGCTGCTGCGGGACGGACGGGGCCTGGCGCTCGACCTCAGCGCCGACGGCCGCCTGCGCCACACCGCGGCGGTCCGGCAGGACCGGGTGCGGTACGCGGCCGGCCCGGTGACGGACGACCTCGGTCTGGGCGGCGTCCTCGTCCGGCCGGACGGCGTCGTCGCCTGGGCCGGCGACCGCGATGTCGACCCGCGACCGTTCGAGCAGGCCGCCGACCGGTGGTTCGGCCACTAGCGGAAGCGGCGCTTCACGAGGAACGCCCCACCCCTGACGACCCCTTTCTCCCCCCACTCCACCCACACCTCAAGGAGCACACATGACGATCACCCTGCGCCCGGGAAGCACCGTGATGTTCACCGGCGACTCGATCACCGACAGCCGCCGGTCGGCGAGTGAGGACGGCCTCGGGTTCGGCTACCCGCTGCGCATCGCGGGCGAGTGGGGCCTGAGGCACCCGGACCGGCCCATGACGTGGCGGAACTCCGCGATCGCGGGACACAAGGTGCGGGACCTCGAAGCCCGTTGGCAGGCGGACGTGCTCGACGCGCGTCCGGACGTGGTGTCGGTCCTCGTCGGCATCAACGACGTCGGCTGGCGCTCCTTCGACCCGGACGGCCACGAGATCCCGGTCGAGGAGTACGCGGCGGGCTACGACCGCCTGCTCGCGCCGCTGGCCGCGAGCGGCACCGACCTGATCCTCATCGAGCCGTTCCTCCTGCCCTACAGCACCGCCCTGGAGATCGACAACGAGAACCTCGGCGCCGAGGTCTGGCAGCAGTGGCGCGCCGACCTGGACCCCAAGATCCAGGCCGTACGCGAACTCGCCCACCGCTACGGCGCGCGACTCCTCGCCGCGGACGGCATGTTCGCCGGGCACGCGGCGGCTACCGGCCCGGCGCACTGGGCCGCCGACGGCGTCCACCCGACCCCGGCGGGCCACGCCGCCCTGGCGGCGGCCTGGCTGCGCCTGGTCGCCTGACCCGGCCGTACGGCCTGCCGGAGGCCGCGTGCGGAGCGGGCACGACGGCCGCGGCCCTCCGGCGGGTCGCCGGTCAGCGCAGTCCGGCCGCCTTCATGGCCTTCAGCGCGCCGGTCAGGAGGGCGGCCCAGGTCTCGGGGGAGATCCGGGCCGGCGGATAGAAACCCTGCACGCGCTGGTGGGCGACGGTCTGGGCCTCGGTGTACTTGAGGATTCCGTCCGCGCCGTGGCGGCGGCCGAGTCCGGAGTCGCCCATGCCGCCCATCGGCGCGTCGATGCTGCCCCAGGCGGCGGCGAATGCCTCGTTGACGTTGACGGTGCCGGCGCGCACCCGGGCCGCGACGGCGCGTCCCCGGGCGCCGTCACCCGACCAGACGCTGGCGTTGAGGCCGTACGGCGTGGAGTTGGCCAGCTCGATCGCCTCCTCCACGTCGCGGTAGGGGTAGATCGAGACGACCGGGCCGAAGGTCTCCTCGGCGTACAGCGTCATGTCGGGGGTGACGCCGGTGAGGATGGTCGGCTCGTAGAACAGCGGGCCGAGATCCGGCCGTGCCTTTCCGCCGGCGAGGACGGTCGCGCCCTTGGCGACGGCGTCGTCGACATGGGCGGTGACGGTGTCCAGCTGGGACGGGGTGGTCAGGGAGCCGACGTCGACGCCGTAGTCGAAGGCGGCGCCGATCCGGAGCCGGCCGGTGCGGGCGACGAACGCGGCGACGAACCGGTCCCAGAGGGACTCGGCCACGTACAGGCGCTCGATGGAGACGCAGAGTTGGCCGGCCGAGGGGAAGCAGGCGGCCACGGCGCCGTCGGCGGCCTGGTCGATGTCGGCGTCGTCGAGGACGATCATGGCGTTCTTGCCGCCGAGTTCGAGGGACGCGCCGATCAGGCGCTCGCCGGCGTCGCGTGCGATCCGCCGCCCGCTGGCGGTGGAGCCGGTGAACATCATGAAGTCGGCGTTGTCCATCAGCGCCCCGCCGATGGAGCTGCCCCGGCCGATCACCATCTGCCACACACCGGCCGGCAGACCGGCCTCCCGCATCAGGCCGAGCGCCCACAGCGCGCTGAGCGCGGTCTGGGTGTCGGGTTTCTGGACGACGGCGTTGCCGGCCATGAGGGCGGGGAGGGCGTCGCCGGCGGCCATGCTCAGCGGGTAGTTCCACGGGGAGATGACGGCCACGACGCCCTTGGGATGGCGCAGTTCGGTGGTGTGGGTCAGCAGCGGGATCGCGCCGCGCCGGCGCTTGGGCTCCAGGTACTTGGCGGCGGTGCGCGCGTAGTAGCGGGACGTGATCGCGATGTCGGTCACTTCGAGGAAGGCGTCGCGGCGGGTCTTGCCGTTCTCGGCCTGCATCAGGTCGAGCACCTCGTCCTGGCGGGCGAGGACGAGGTCGTGGAAGCGCAGCAGGATCCTCCTGCGCGCGCTCAACGGCGTGGCGGCCCAGGTCTTCTGGGCGATGCGGGCGCGGGCGAAGGCGTCCTCGACGTCCGTGGGCGCGGAGACCGGCAGGCCGGCCAGCGGGGCGCCGGTGTACGGGGCGTTCGTGGTGACCCGCCCGGCGTCGGGCGCGGCCGACACGTGTGCGGCCAGCCGCTCGATGCGGGCCGGGGTCAGCCAGGCGGGCAGCCCGGCGCGGCGGGGGGCGGTGGTGGGAGAAGGCGCGGTGGCGGGTTCGGCGACCATGGCGGGGCTTCCTTACTTCCGGCGCTTGACCGAGGTGGGGACCGGCATGTGCAGGGCCAGTTGGCCCTCGGTCACGACGTCGAGCTGGACCTGCCTGATCGGCCGGAGCGAGCGCAGGTCTTCGGCCATCCGGCCTTCTCCGACGTGCAGTTCGGCGGCGCGGGGGACGAGCGCGGTGCCGGCCGAGAGCACGTTGGTCTGGCTCAGGGTGGAGTGCCAGGCGCCGTGGACCGTCGTGTACGAGGTGAGGGCGGAGACGCGCTCGCCGCTCGGGTACACGCTCTGGGCCGGGGTGGGCGCCGAGAGGGACAGGTCGGTGCCGCCAGTGTCGTTGGCCACCCGGGCGGTGGTGCGGTGGGCGTCGATGTCGACGTCGAGGCCGGTGACCCACTTGGGGAAGCCGTAGCCGTCGTGGCCGCGCACCTGGGCGATCTCCGTGCTGACCGGCAGGGACAGGACGTAGGTGTCGAGGTGTTCGTTCTTGAGGGCGGCGACGAGGTCGAAGAAGCCGAGTTTCCCGTGCCGGGCCGGTCTGACGGCGATCCCGACGGCGGCCTCGGTGTAGAAGTCGATGTCGCACACGTCGTAGCGGAAGAACATCGCCGAGACGAGACCGAGCCCGGGGGCGACCTCCAGCGGCGCCAGCTCCCGGGGCAGGCGGGCGCGGATCGCGCGGGACGGGGCGAGCATCGTCAGCCGGGCGGTCGAGACGCGGTAGTAGAAGTTGGGTGTGAGGGTGGGGCCGATCGCGGAGTCGACCTTGGTCTTGGGCAGCTCGCGGAAGAAGTCCACGCCGCTGACCCGGGGGTCGCGGGCGACCTCGTCGAGATCGGTCGCCATCCGGTACCGGTCGTACAGGCCCCCCTTGGGGACCGCGACCGAACGGCCGCCGAGGTCGACCTCGACGGTGTCCTTCTGTGTCGTAGCCATGACGTAGTTCCCTCACTCGCTCATGTTTACGATGCACACATGACACTAGTCGGCCATGTGTGCACCGTCAACACTGGGCGGTGCGGTGCGCCCGCGCGGCTGTCTCAGCCGTCGTGCACCTGGTCGAAGAGGGCGAGGGCCGCGGCGGGGTCCGGGCTCACGAGGCGCTCCAGACCGGCCGTCGTGATCGCCGCCCACTTGCCGGCCCGCGCCCACATCTGTTCCTCGAAGGCGCGGACGGCCTCGTCCGGATCCCCCGGCGCGGCGGCGACGGCCTCGGCGAGTTCGGCGCCGTCCAGCATCGCGAGGTTCGCGCCCGCCCCCAGCGGGGGCATCAGATGGGCGGCGTCGCCCAGCAGCGTCACCCCGGGGACGTGGGTCCAGGTGTGGGAGACGGGCAGGGTGTGGAAGGGACGGTGGACGAAGGCGGCGCCGTGGCGCAGGAGGTCGAGGACGGGGGCGGCCCAGCCGTCGAACAGGGTCAGCAGGCTCGCCCGCACGGCCTCCGCGTCGGCCGGGTCCACGTCCGCGTGCCAGTCCAGCGGCGCGCGGAACTTGGCGTACACCTTGACGTGACCGCCGCTGTTGCGCTGGGCGACGACGGAGCGGTTCGCGCCGTACGCGGCCACGGAACCGTCGCCGATCAGCCGGGCGAGGCCGGGGTGGCGGACGTCGACGTCGTCGAGGGAGGTCTCGACCGAGGTGACGCCGGTGTAGTGCGGCGTCACCGGCGAGAGCGCCGGGCGGACCCGGGACCAGGCGCCGTCCGCGCCGACCACGAGATCGAACGCCTCCTGCCGCCCGTCCGCGAAGTGGACCAGGGCGCCGTCCCGGCCGCCCGGCGTCACCCGCGTCACGCCCCGGCCCCACTGGACGTCGAGCGGGCCGAGCAGCAGGTCACGCAGGTGCCTGCGGTCGATCTCGGGATTGGCCAGGTCGTCCGGACGCGGGCGCCAGTCGCGCAGGACGGTGCCGTCCGGGGCCAGCACGCGCATGGCCTGCCCCTCGGGGCGCGACAGTGCCTGGAACCCGGCCAGCAGTCCCGCCCTGTCCAGCGCGCGCTGGCCGAGACCTTCGTGCAGGTCCAGCGTGCCGCCCGGAGGGCGGGCGTCGGGGGAGGGGTCGCGTTCGAGGACGGTGACGGGGTGGCCGTGCCGGTGCAGGACGCGGGCGAAGGTGAGTCCGGCGGGTCCGCTCCCGACCACGGCGATGCGTTGTCTCATGCCGATACACTGTATTCCGCTGACGCATCGCAAGAGAACGGTGTGACCATGAACGTGTGGGACCGGCCGGAGCCGCCGGCTCGCCCCGTGCCGCTCGACCGGGCGCGGATCGTCGCCGCCGCCGTCGCCCTGGCCGACGAGGGCGGCCTGGAAGCGGTGTCGCTGCGCAAGGTCGCCGCCCGGCTGGGCGCGGGCCCGATGCGGCTGTACGGCTACATCGCCACCAAACAGGACCTGTTCGACCTCATGCTGGACGAGGTCCAGGCCGAGATCCTGCCCGAGGAGCGGCCCGGTGACTGGCGGGAGGCGCTGCGCGTCCTCGCCCACCGCACCCGGCAGACCGCTCTGCGCCACACGTGGCTGGCCGACCTGCTCGGCGGCCGCCCGACCCTGGGCCCGAACGGCCTCGCCGTGACCGAGGCCAGACTGGCCGCCCTCGACGGCCTCGCCGACGTCGACACCGTGCTGCGCGCCGTGGAGACGGTGAGCGCCTACTGCACCGGCGCGATCCGACGCGAGATCGCCGACCTGCGGGCCGAGCGCGCCACGGGCCGGTCCGAACGCGACTGGCAGCGCGCCTCCGGCCCGCACGTGACGAGGATGCTGGAGACGGGCCGCTTCCCGGCACTGGCCAGGGTCGTGCACGACGCCGCCCACGTGGACGCCGACACGTCCTTCACGACCGGTCTGGACTGGGTCCTCGACGCCGTGGCCGCCCGGCTCGCCCGGCCGCCGGAGTGAGGCTCAGCCCTCGCCGGAGGCGGGCGAGGCCGCAGTCGGCGCCGACGGACCGTGCGGGCCACCGCTCCCCGCCCCCGAGGGGCGAACCGCCAGGAGCGCCGCCCTGATGTCCGCCGTCGCCCGCGGATCGGAGAGGGACCGTCCCGTCAACTCCTCGACGCGGCGCAGGCGGTAGCGGACGGTGTTGGGATGGACGAAGAGGCTCCGGGCCGCGCCCGCCGCCGAGCCGGCGGCGGCGAACCAGTGCTCCAGGGTCCGCAGGAGGCGGGAGCGCTCCGCGGTGGGAAGGCCGAGGACCGGCCGCAGGACCACCTCCACCAGGTGTGCCGCCTCGGGCGCGGCCGCGGACACCACCATCGCCAGCGGATCGTCGTCGAAACGCACCACCCCGGGACCGGTGCCCTCCAGCACGGACAGCGCCCGACGGGCGAAGCGCAGCGCCTGCGGAGTGTCCCGCAGCGAGGGGAAACACGGACTGAGACCCACCCGCGCGCCGGTCCGGCGCAGAATGCGCAGACACGTGTCTTCCGCCGCCGCGCCGGGCAGGGCGATCAGAGCCACGTGCTGGCCGGCCAACGCCTCCCGGACGAAAGGAAGTCGCGCCTGGAGCAACGCGTCCCGCGCTCCCCGCTCTCCCCGCTCTCCCTCGGGTGGCTCCCCGCCCGCCGCGCCGCCCTCGGCCACCGCGACCGCGTACGGCCCGTGCTCGGGCAGGCCCAGTTCGCGGGCGGCCTCCCACAGCGTGCGGTCGGTGACGACGCCGGTGAACAGCGCCTGTGCGAGCGCGGAACGCCTCGCCCGCACATGTGAGGTCAGCTCCGCGGCCCGCTCCCGGTAGGCCGCCGCCACCGCCTCCGCGTACCGGCCGAACAGGGCCCAGACGCCGGCCGACTCCGACACCAGGAGATCGTCGGAGACCTCCGGACGCTTCCGCGCCTCCAGGAGGATCTCCGTCCACAGCAGTTCCGAGCCGATCCGGTACGCGTGCAACGTGTCCGCCAGCGGCACGCCCTGCTCCGCGCGGACCCGCCCGGTCTCACGGGCCGAGCCGGTGTCCGGGACGCCCCTGCGGCTGAGATGGGTCAGGACGAGGTCCGCGTTGGCGGCACAGGAGCGGCACAGCGAATCCAGCGGGACGAGCGACTCGTCGTCGTAGGGGTCGACGCTCGCGCGGATGCGCAGCGCCATGCGCTCGCCCAGTTCCGCAAGCCTCGACTGGAGAGCCGCGGCCACGTCCGAGAGGTCCATCTCCGCAGCTTAACGCCTGTGAATTGTCGCCGGGAACAAACCGGCGGTGCGACTGTTGTCCCGCCGTCCATAGGGCACGGCGGCGGTGGGCTGCAAGATGTCAGCGATGTAAACATGCGGTATCGCGGGCAACGGAGGCGGGTCATGGCCAATCTGGCAGGGTTCCTCGTGGAGACGGCGGCGCGGCAGCCCGAGCGCCCCGCGCTGCGCCTGGGGGAACACGTCATCACGTATGCGGAGCTGGACGAACGCAGCGCCCGCGCCGCCGCTCTGCTCCGGTCCGACGGTGTACGACCGGGCGACCGCGTGGCGCTGATGCTGCCCAACGTCCCCGAGTTCGTCGTCCTCTACTACGGCGTCCTGCGCGCCGGAGCCGTCGTTGTGCCGATGAACCCGCTCCTGAAGACCAGGGAGGTGGAGTTCCACCTCACCGACTCCGGCGCGGTGCGGCTCTTCGAGTGGCACCAGGCGCCGGGCGAGGGCGCGCAGGGCGCCGCCGCCGCGGGTGTGCGGCACACGGCCGTGGAACCCGCCGCGTTCGCCGCGGCGCTGACCGGGCACGAGCCGCTGCCCGGCGTCGCCGACGGCGGGGACGACGGAAATGACGGGGACGACAAGGACATGGCCGTCCTGCTGTACACCTCCGGCACCACCGGCCGTCCCAAGGGCGCCGTCCTCTCGCACGCGGGACTGCGGCACAACACCGAGGTCAACAGCATCCACGTCCAGCGGATGACACCCGAGGACGTGGTGGTGGGCTGTCTGCCGCTGTTCCACATCTTCGGCCAGATCTGCACCATGAGCGCGGCCGTCCGCAGCGGCGCCTGCCTCGTCCTGATCCCCCGGTTCGAGCCGCAGGCCGTCCTGGACGCCGTCGCCCGCGAGCGGGCCACCGTCTTCGAAGGGGTGCCGACCATGTACGCGGCGCTCCTCCAGCACCCGTCGGACGCGGACGTGTCGACCCTGCGGATGTGCGTCTCCGGCGGCGCCTCGCTGCCGGTGGAGATCCTCCACGGTTTCGAACGGCGCTTCGGCTGCCCGGTGCTGGAAGGCTTCGGCATGTCCGAGACCAGCCCGGTGGTCACGTTCAACCACCCCGACCGGCCGCGCAAGGCCGGGTCCATCGGCACGCCCATCCGGGACGTGGAGGTACGGCTGCTGGACGCCGAGGGGCGGGACGTGGCCGCCGGCGAGATCGGTGAGCTGGCGGTGCGGGGACCCAACGTGATGAAGGGGTACTGGAACCGGCCCGAGGACACACGGGCCGCCATCCCCGACGGCTGGCTCCGCAGCGGCGACCTCGCCCGCGCCGACGAGGACGGCTACCTGTACATCGTCGACCGCAAGAAGGACATGATCATCCGCGGCGGCTACAACGTCTACCCGCGCGAGATCGAGGAAGTGCTGCACGAGCACCCGGCCGTCGGCATGGCCGCGGTGCTGGGTGTGCCGCACGCCGACCTGGGCGAGGAGGTCGCGGCCGCGGTCGTGCTCCGTCCCGACGCGCGGGCCACGCCCGACGAACTGCGGACCTACGTCAAGGACCGGGTGGCGGCCTACAAGTACCCCCGCCACGTGTGGCTCGTGGACAAGCTCCCGACGGGGCCGAGCGGCAAGATCCTCAAGAGGGAGATCACCGTGCCCGCGCGGTGAAACCAAGTACGGCACGCTCGCACGGAACGTGGGCCCACGGCGCCCCCGTCCGCAGGGGCGTCCGCCGCCCCACGGCAGGCGGCCGTGCGGGCGGCGGACGCGGCGGGCCGGGTCAGCGGCACGTGATGACCAGTGAGGTGACCACGGTGCAGGTGCGCGAGGCGGTGTCATTGACGGGGTCGGTGTCGGCGGGGGCGCTCGCGGCGCGCTTCGCGGTGACGGTGTAGGGCAGCCCCAGTGTGAGCGGGCCGACGGGGACGCTGAAGGCGCGCGTGGTGCTCGCGCCGGCCGCCAGTGCTCCGACGGTGCAGGTGACCCGGCCGACGGCGGTGGCGCAGGCGCCGCTGGTGGCGGTCGCCGAGGGCGGAAGATCGGCGGTGACGGTGGCGGACGTCAGGGGCGAGGGGCCGTTGTCGGTGAGGGTGAGGGTGTAGTCGATGCGGCCGTTGAGCAGGCCGGGCACGCCGGTGGCCGTCAGGGTCACGCCCAGGTCGGCCGCGGGCGGGGCGAAGGCGATGCCGGCCGGGTGGCTGCCGACGGTGACGGTGGAGGCGACGGTGCCGGTGGCGGTGGCGATCACCGTCACCGTGTCGCTGTTCGTGTTGGTGACGTACGCCCGGGAGCCGGACGCGTTGAAGGCGACGGCCTCCGGCCCGGAACCGGCCGGGACGGTCGCGCCGCGGGTTCCGGTGGCGGCGCTGATGACCGAGACGGTGTTGCTGCCGTAGTCGGCGACGTACACCAGGGTGCCGTCCGGCGAGAGGGCCACTCCGTGCGGGGCGACGCCGACGGGAACGAGCGCGGTGACCGTGCCGGTGGCGGTGCTGACCACCGCGACCGAGCCGCCGTTGACCAGGGCGACGTAGGCGCGGGCACCGGTCGGGTCGAACGCCACCCCGAAGGCGTGGGCGGGCAGCGCCGTGGAGGAGGTGACGGTGTCGGTCGCGGTGCTGATCACCCACAGGGTGTTGGTGTCGCTGTCGTTGGTGACGTACACCTGGGTGCCGGCCGGATTGACGGCCACGCCGACCGGGCGCACGCCCACGGCGACGGTGGCGGTGACGGTCCGGGTGGCGGTGTCGATCACCGAGACGGTGTTGTCGCCGAGCTTGGTGACGTACAGCCGGCCGCCGTCCGGGGTGACGGCGACGGCGTAAGGGACGGCGCCGACCGGGATGGTGGCGGTGACGGCCCCGATGGCGGTGTCGATCACCGAGACGGTGCCGCCGTCGGTGTCGGTGACGTACGCCTTGGCTCCGTCCGGGCTGACGGCCACCCCGTGGGGTGCGCCGCCCACCGGGACGGTGGACGTGCGGGTGTCGCTGCCGCTGTCGACCACCGAGACGTCGCCCGAGCCGCTGTCGGCGACGTAGACGAGGGGCCCGGGCAGGACCGCGGCGTCGGCGGTGCCCAGGCCGGCCACACCGGCGGCCGTCAGCATCAGGCCCACCACCAGGGCGGCGAGGCGGCGGCGCGCTCTGTCGCGCGGCGGACGGCCGGGTAACGGTAGGAACATCGAGATCTCCCCTTCCCCATGATCCGCGCCGTGCCGGCGGAGACCGGAGGGCCCCGGGAACCGGCGGCGGCGCGGTCATACGGTCCCACCGTCGGTACACGCCTGACCATCCTCAGGGCCATGACGCCCGGTTCCGCCGACCGCCGGGCAGCGCGCTCCATCGGCGCCGGGACGCGGGGACACCGGGCCGTAGTCCTCCGGACCTGCTGACGCTCCCGGAATTGTGGCTTCCACCACGGCGGAAGTGATCTTGTCATGGTGGGATCAGCGGGTGCTGGGTTTCCTTCTCCGTCGTCTGCCGTTCTGGGTCCGCGAGCCTTTGCTCATCGTGCTCGGGTCCGTCCTCGGCGTACGGATCACGTATCTCGCCGTCCACGACCGCGACGGGGTCGCGGCCTGTCTGGGCGCGGTGTTCCTCGTGTTCACCGCGATCCGTGTCCACGCGGTGGTCCGGGCGCTGCGCGCACGCCGGAAGCCGGATCCGGCGGGAGCCACGGACGGGACCGGGGTGTCGCCGGGCGATGCCGCTCCCCTCTCCCAGGCCCAACAGCCCCCGGCCCCGGCCCTGTTGACGTCAGGACCCCGACCGCGCCCGGACACCGCGGAGAAGGAGCCCAACGCCTGGCTCCAGGCCCTCGCGGCCGTGGGCGTGTTCGGGGCGATCGCGGCCGCGATGTGGCTCGGACCACGCGTGCTGCCGTCCGAGTCCGGGGCGAACACCCCGAAGGCCGCCACGTGTTCGAGCGCGGAACACGAGGACCTGCCGAATGCCTACGGCCGAAAGCCCCGGCCCGTGACCGGTGACGAGCTGTGCGAGGCGCTCAACCGCCCCGACCTCGCCCGGCTCCTCGGCACGCCCGAGGAGATCGCCGGCACGGTGTCGGGCAACAGCGGCACCGCGCCCCTCACCGACGGGAGGGTCGCCCAGCCGGAGGCCGAGATCAGATTCGACACGTACACGGTGAACGTCACGGCCACCTACAACAAGCTGTCGACGGCCCAGTACGTGAAGCTGATGAAGTTCGGCACCGAGAAGGACGTCAGGACGCTGTCGGTCCTCGGCCGGCCCGCGATCTTCTCCTCGGACCACACCATGAAGATCGAGTTCGATCTCGGGAGCGGCAGAACCGGCGGACCGGTCGAACAAGGCCCCCTGGCCAGGACGCTGACCGTGGCCCTCGACCGTGCGGACCGGGGCGGATACTACGAGATCACCGTATGGAGCAAGTCCGGAGCCCTCCTGGAGGACGGCCTTCTCCAGAGCATCGCCGAGAAGGTCCTCACGACCCTCCCCGAACAGGCCGCCGGGTAGTACCCGGGCCGTTCGGCCGCACCGCGCGACGAACGCTCCCGCCACGGCCACGCCACACCCCGGACGGTCGGGAAAAGCCGTTGGCCCCGGCGCCGGCCGGGTGCGACGATGCACGGGTTTCCCCCATGGAGGGTCGGTGTACGTCTTCGTCTGTGCCGGGTGCGGCGCCGAGCTGACCGTGCCGTTGTCCCGGGTTCCCCTTCCGGCCCACGCCCACCAGCGGTACGGGAACGGCATCCAGCTGCCGGCGCTCATGGAGCCGGGGACGTTCGCCGTGGAACCCGACCACTGGGGACCGCCGTGGCGGCCGTGGGACGAGGCCGGCCCGGCCGAGGCGGCGGCCCGCGGCATCCACGCGCCCGTCCCCACCCTGTCCGACGGCGCCCGCGGCGCGATCGTGACGGCGCCCGGGGACATCCGCGGCACCCGGCTGATACCCGACCGGTGCGGCGGCGCCTGCTGCGGCCTCGACGGGGGCGACGGCCCCAACCTGAGCTGCGTGGCGTGCGGTCTGGCCGTGGCGAGCAGGATCGACGACTGCTCGCTGTGGCAGGCGGTCTGGCTCGCCCCGGACACCGTGCGCCGCGTCCGCGTCGACGGCGCCGCGCCCCCACCGCTCACCTGGGAGGCACTGGTGGCGGAAGGGAAACGCACGCCCCTGTTCGAGCCGATCGCCACGTGGGGGGCGAGCCTCGGGACGGGCCACTACTGGTCGTGGAGCCCGCGGTGGGAGGCGGCGGCCGGCCAGGCGCTCGCCCACCTGCTGGCGGCCTCCGGCGGCCGGCCGGTCACGGTTGCGGACGGCCTGGTCGCGGACGTGTTCCGACGCACCCTCGACGCCCTGCTGCCCGCGGGAGGGCCACCACGGCACGCCGTCCTGGCCGGCCCGGGACGCCCCGCCCCCGAGGCGGACGCGGACATCCACATCGTGCCCGTCCATCCTCGGACGGGCCGGATCTGGACGCCCCCCGGCCCGGCCGCCGCACCGGCGCGTCCCGTACCGCTGCCGATGGGCGTATGGCTGTCGATGTCCTCTCCCCGGCCAGGCCCGCCTGTTCCCGCGACCGGCGGCGTACCCCGTGATGTCCTGCGCGACGACCCGCTCCCGCCCCGCCCCCGCTCCCTCTTCCGCGTCGACTCGGGGACGTTCCGGCACACCGTGGTCCGGCTGCCGGCCGCGCGTCACCCCTGGCTGCGGGAGATCCTGGAGAACCGCACGCGGTACCGAGCGGCCGGTCTTTTCTAGCCGTCCGGCACGACACCCCTGCGTCGGCCCGCCGCGCCGCCGGCCCACGCGGACGTGACGGACCGGCGCGGTGATCGACCGCCATCTTTCGCGACGTCAACGGACCGCTCGCGTCCGGACGTATCGACTTCACACTCGGCGGCGCCGACGCGACGCCCGATCACGGCACGCCCCTGCCGTGCCTGGCCCCGGCCGGCGAGGACACGGTCTCCTGTCGGGCCAGCACACCGGGTTCGGCGCGCTGTACCGCGAGGGCGCCTTCCGGGACGGTTCGTCGGTGGTACTGCGAGGGGACGAACAGGCGGCGACGGGCGCGTGGGCGCGGGCCAGGATCGTGGTCCGCGACTTTCCCGTGGTGCTGCTGCGGCTGAGCAGGTCCGGCGGCGCGTGCACCGGTGAGTGCTCCACGGACGGCGGGGCCACGTGGCGGGACGCCGAGTTCAGCGGCTGGGTGCTCACGCAGGCGGCGGGCCGGCTCCTCGTTGAATCCGTGGTGCGGAACGGGGAATGCGCCGTTGATGAGGCGCTGGTGGAAGTGGGTGGGTGCTCCGGTCGTCCTGGGCGTCGTCGTGGGCACCGTCGTGACCCTGATCGCCGACAGGGCGTGGAGCTCCGAGCTGTTGTCCCGCTGTCTGACGTTCTCGATCGGCTACCTGCTGATCGGGCCGGTGGTTGCCCTTTCGCGGCGTTACGCCGAACGACGGGATCGACAGCACAGGCGGGACGTCGAGGAGGCGCGGAGCGAGCGCCGCGAGTGATTGGCGGCGGTCTGCGCGGATCGACGGATGAACGCGAGATCCGCAGGGCCGCCGGACCGGGCCACCAGGCCGTAGGGGCGCTTCCCCACGCTCGAAGCCCACACTGATGGTGCTATCTTCATTGGCACCATGCTGCTGCGTCTGGACAAGAGAGACACCCGGCCCCTGCACGAGCAGGTGGCGGGTGCGATCCGTCGCGCGATCGCCGAGGGGGAGTGTCTGCCGGGGGAGCGCCTGCCGTCGGCGCGTGACCTCTCGCAGGTACTCGACGTCAACGTAAACACGGTCCTGCGCGGTCTGCGCGCCCTCAGGGACGACGGGCTGCTGGAGTTCCGCAGGGGCCGGGGAGTGACCGTGGCCGGTGGCGCCGATCAGCGGTCGGGCCTGGTGGAGCGAGTGCACGCTCTGGTGAGCGACGCCGCCCGGCTGGGCTACAGCAGGACCGAACTCATCGAGATGATCAGGGGGCTGCCGTGAACGACCGCAGAGCTTCCCGCCGCGGAGCACGCTGGGGCGGCGGCGTGGTGTGGTCGGTGGGTACCGCCGCCTTGATCGCCGCGCTGCCGTGGGCCGCGAGCGGACGGCTGCCGGACCGGCTGGCCACCCACTGGACGCTCCAGGGCGGCGCCCCCGACGGTTCGATGCCGCTGTGGGCGGCGTCCGTCTTCCCCGCCGCCATATGGCTGTTCCTGGCCGCCGTCGTCCTGCTGACGCTGCGCCGTGGCGCCGACGCCGCCCACGCGCCGGGGGAGCCGTGGGCATCGACCTCGCTGCTGGCGGGGGGCACGCTGCTGGCCGGCGCGCAGGCGGCAGTAGTCCGGGCGAACCTCGACCGCGCGGACTGGCACGATGCACGGCAGCCCACCCCGTGGCTCGTAGCCATACTGGGGGCCACGGCGATCGCGGGCGTCACCGGATGGCTGGTGAGCAGCCGCAGAAGGCGGACAGCCACGCCCGCCGCGAAGGAAGTCCCGCAGAGTCCGCTTCTGCGGATACCCGAGGGCCAGCGCATGGTGTGGCTCTCCCGGACGGCCAACCCCTGGCTCCAGGCGCTGGCCGCGGCGACCGGTCTGGTGGCCGTGGCAGCGGCGGTCGCGCTCGTCAGCGGACTCGTCGAACAGGGGCCGGGCTGGGCGCTGTTCACCCCCTTCGCGCTTGCCTCCCTCGCGGTCGCCGGCTGCGCGGCGGTACAGGCCCGGGTGTCAGAGCGGGGCTTGGAGGTGGCGTTCGGCCCGTTCGGCTGGCCCGTGCGTCGCTGGGACGCGGCGGACATCGAGTCCGCCCGCACGGAGGACCGCACCCCCGCGCAAGTGGGCGGCTGGGGATACCGGATCAGCGGCCTGGGCAGCACGGTCATGCTGCGCGGCGGCCCGTGCCTCGTAGTCCGCGTGAGGGGCAAGGGCCAGGACTTCGCCGTCAGCGTGGACGACGCGGAGCGCGGCGCGGCTCTCCTCAACGCCCTGAGCACACCCCGATCGCGGTGAAGACACCACCCGCGCCCGGAGGCGCCCGTCCAGGCCCGACCGACAGCCGCCGGCCGGTCAACAGGCGGCGACAGACCGCCAGGATGTCGTCCCCCTCCGTCGGCGGTGATGCGCGCGGACCGTGAAGTCCTGCTCCACGAGCCTGCTCTAGACGAACAGACTCAGCAGCGCGGCAGCGGCCACGAGGCTGACGCCGGCAAGGATGAGGTTCACCGCACGTCGCAACATCTGGAACTTGGCGCTCACCACCCGCGACAGAGAGACGACCGTCTCCGCCCGTCTCTCCACGGCTATATGGGCGCGCAACTCGTCGGCGTCCATCGCCCTCCAGTGCGACCACCCCGACGAGGCGCCGGCACGGTCGAGGGGATTCAGACGGACAGCGATGAGCAAAGTGAGAGTGGCGAGCAGGAGGCAAACCGCGCCGGCCGCTCCGGTGGCCAAGACGGCAACGGGCCGGTCACCGTCAAGGTTCGTCGCGACGAATCCCAGGCCGACGCTGTTGATGGCGAGGAGGATGCTCGCCTTGGTCTCCCCGAGGACGAGTTCGCTCGCGGCTGTCCTGAGGGCATAGTCCAGGTTTTCGGACAACAAGTCCGAGGCGTCACGCTGTGGCCGGCTCATCGGCACTCCTCTTGTTGTGCCTAAGACATCGCCAAGTCGCCGTTCGGTTGCGCTCTGTTGAACTCGGCGATCGGCTCACCGTCGCCAAGGGCCGTTCTCCGCCCGACCGCCCGGACGCCACAAGCATTGACGGCGTCCGGGCGGCTGGCTACCGTCCCGTGAAAGCGCTCTCCGGTGCTCGGCGGGGTACCCCACGCCCCCGGCAAGGTTGAGGAGTCCTTCCATGCGCGTGCAGAGTTCCCTGCCGGCCGTGGCTCTGGCGGTGGCGTTGACAACGATGTCCATCGGCACCGCCGACGGTGCCGCGGCGCCCGCCGCCGACGCGGCCGTCTGCAACAAGTTCTGCGACACCCGCGACCCGGCGCTGAGCACCCAGGACCGGCAGCCCGTGAGCGCCGCTCTCCAGTCCCGCACGATCGTGCTGCACTTCGACGACGCCGATGCCATGGGCTGGGCGTCCATCGAGAAGGGAGCGGCCGGCGACCAGGTCTGGCTGGACCGCTCGATGGACGGCGGCCGCACCTGGACCGGCGGCAGCAAGCTCGGCGGCACCAGCGTGCCGGCCGGCGGCAGCGGCTGGCGCACGCTCATGTACAACGTTGACGACTGGAACAACGAGGGCGTCGGCGCGCTGCGCGCCTGCGGCCAGGTCGCCGGCAGCATCGCGTGCACGCCCTGGGCGCGGACCACCTGGAACGCCGGCGACCGGCGGACCGCGGTGGCCACCGCCTTGATGATGTCGTACGACCGCACCACCAAGCTCTTCGGCGGGAACGGCTGGTGGACCGCCGCCAACGCGCTGACGGCGATCATCGACAACGCCCGGGTCAGCGGCATGGGCAGCTACAAGTACGCGATCGCCGAGACGTACGACAAGAACCTCGGCGCGCAGGGCGGCTCGTTCACCAACGAGTACCTGGACGACACCGGTTGGTGGGGTCTGGCCTGGGTGGACGCGTACGACAGCACCGGGGACAGCCGCTACCTCAGCACCGCCCGCGCGGACGCCGACCACATGTACGCGAACTGGAACTCCGCCTGCGGCGGCGGCGTGCGCTGGAACACCGACGGAAACTACAAGAACGCGATCACCAACGAGCTGTTCCTGTGGCTGACTTCGGCACTGCACAACCGCATCCCCGGGGACACGGCGTACCTGAACGAGGCGAAGAACGAGTGGGCCTGGTTCCAGCAGAGCGGCATGATCAACGGCGACCACCTGATCAACGACGGGCTGAGCGACTCCTGCGCCAACAACGGCCAGCCCACCTGGACGTACAACCAGGGCGTCGTCCTCGGCGGGCTGACCGAGCTGTACAAGGCGACCGGCGACGCGAGCCTGCCCGCTGCCGCGCGCACCCTGGCGGACGCCTCCACCGTCAGGCTCCAGTCGGGCGGCGTGCTGCGCGAGCCCGGCGAGAGCGACTCCTGCACCGGCGACGGCCCCACCTTCAAGGGCGCCTACGTCCGCGGCCTGGGCAAGCTCAACTCCCAACTCGGCGACCACCCTTACACGTCGACGCTCAGCAGGTGGGCGAACGCCGCGTACACCAGCGACCGCAACGCCCTCGACCAGTACGGCCCGCACTGGGCCGGCGGCGGCGGGTCCACCGACTACGGCTGCCAGCAGAGCGTGCTCGACCTCCTCAACGCGGCCGGCTGACCCGGCCGGCCGAGAAGCCGCACCGGACTTGGACCGCCGCGGCGCGAAGTCGCCTCGACGACGATCTCGGGTCCAGCTTCGGGGCGAGCGCATCGACGCGCCCGCCCCACCACTCCCGCCGGCGTGCCATCGGCGACAGCACCGGACGGTGGCCGACCGGGGCCCGGGGCCTGGACCGTACGGCACATCCCGCGCCCCCGCTCTTCTCCTCCTCATCGGCCTCGCCGTCACGGCCGTGCTCGTCTCGTAAGGACACCTACACGCACGCCCCGGCAGCGCACGTGTGTCAAACCTTCGCCTCGGCCGTCGCAGCTCGTGGGTGTACGGCGGTGATCTGCGGGAACTGAGAAGCGCGGGCCCGCACGAGCGGGATGGGCCGACGACGGACGAGGCCGTCGGTCCGACTGCGGCCGCGGGCCCCGCACACGTTCGACCGCCGTACATGTTCGGCCTGCCGCGCAGTCGGCGGGCACTCACCGGATCAGGAGCGTCACCGATGCACGATGTGTCCCCGCCGCCGACGAGCGCCGACCCCCGCGCACGCGGCGCGGGGCAGGGCGACGATGTTCCGCGTGCCGAGGACGCCGAGCGCTTCGCCGCCTCCCGGAACCGCGCCGCGGCGGCCTTCGTCCGGTACGCCGACGCGCTGGCCGAGGGCGCCGTCGACTGCCCGCTGCCCGGCGCCGGCCGCACCGTCGCCCGGTTCGAGGCGCTGACCGCCGTCGCCCGGGAGGATCTGTGCGCGGCCCGGCTGGTGGAGGGCCACCTCGACGCCGTGGCGATTCTCGCCGAGCTGGCGGGCGAGCCCGTCCGTCCCGGGCAATACTGGGGCGTGTGGGCCGCCGAGCCACCAGGCTCGGGCCTGACCGCCACCCGGGTCGGAGGCGGCTGGTTCCTCAACGGCCTCAAGCGGTACTGCTCCGGGGCGCACAGCTGCACGCACGCCCTGGTCACCGCCCGAGCCGAGGACGGGCCACGGCTGTTCGCGGTCCGCACCGGCCTGCCGGACGGCCCGCCCGGGGCGGCGGAGGACGGTCACCGACCGCACACCGGGTGTCGGCCGGTCCCGGGCACCTGGGAGGCCGTCGGCATGGCCGGCAGCGACAGCCCCGACGTCCGCTTCACCGACGTGCCGGCCACCGCGGTCGGCGGAGTGGACGGGTATCTGCGCCGGCCCGGCTTCCACCACGGCGGGGTGGGCGTCGCCGCCTGCTGGTACGGCGGCGCGCAGGCGGTGGCGCGGGTCCTGTTCGACCGGGCCGGGCGGAGCGGCGATCCGTTCACCGACGCACACGTCGGCGCCGTCGACCTGCGGCTGCACGCGGCGGAGACGGTACTGCGCCGGGCGGCCTCGGACATCGACGCCGACCCGCTGGACGAGTCGGGCACGGCCGGGCTCCGCGCCCTGCGCGTGCGGTCGCTGGTGGCCGAGGCGTGCGCCGGGGTGCTGGACCACGTGGGACGGGCGACCGGGGCCGGGCCGTTGTGCCACGACGAACGGCACGCCCGTGCCACCGCCGACCTCGCCGTCTACCTGCGTCAGCATCACGCCGAACGGGACCTGGCCGCCCTCGGCGCGCAGGTGGCACGCGGCGCGGGTGAGGGCCGATGACCGTCTCAGGAAGCACCACGGACGGGCGGCGCCCCGGGCAGCACACCGGCTCGGCGCGCGACACCGGGCCGACAGCGCGTGAGACGTACGCCGATCCCATCCAGGCGCCCGGCACCGACGAGGAGTCCTGGCGGGCCTGGGACGGCTGGGCCCGGCTGCCGGAGTACACCCTGCCGACGGCGGGCCGCGTCGTGGTGGTGGCGGCCCATCCCGACGACGAGGTGCTGGGCGTGGGCGGCGCGCTCGCCCGGCTGGCGGAGGCCGGGCTGACGCTGACCGTCGTGTCGGTGACGGACGGCGAGGGCTCACACCCCCGCACCACCCGGCTCACCCCCACCCGGCTCGCGGACGTGCGCGCCCGTGAGCTGCGCGAGGCGCTGACGGAACTGGGCGCGGGCGGGGCCGAGGTGGTGCGGCTGGGACTGCCCGACACCGGCGTCGCCGACCACGAGGACCGGCTCGCGCGCGCACTGGCGGACCTGCTGCCGGGAGCCTCCCTCTGCCTCGCGCCGTGGACCGGCGACGTGCACGCCGACCACGAGGCGGCCGGCCGCGCGGCGCTGGCGGCCGCGCGGACCGCCTCCGTGACCTGCCGGCTGTATCCCGTGTGGATGTGGCACTGGGCGCACCCGGCCGATCCCCGAGTGCCCTGGGAACGCGCCGCCCGGATCCCGCTGCCCCCGGCCGCCCAGGACCGCAAACGTGCCGCGATCGACCGGTTCGCCAGTCAGATCCGACCGCTCGGCCCCGACCCGGAGGACAACGCCGTGCTGCCCCCGCACGAACTGGCCCACCACCTGCGCGGCTGGGAGGTGGTCCTCGGATGAGCGGGCCCGCCACGCCGGACGCGTACTTCGAGGCCATGTACCGGGACGCCCCGGACCCCTGGAGACTGGCGGAGCGCTGGTACGAACGCCGCAAGTACGACCTGACCGTCGCCGCCCTGCCCCTGCCCCGCTATCGGCGGGCCTTCGAACCGGCCTGCTCGGTCGGCGAGTTGACCCACCGCCTGGCGCGGCGGTGCGACTCCGTGCTCGCTTGCGACCGCGTCGGGTCGGCGGTCGAGACGGCCCGGCACCGCACCCGCGACCTGGCACACGTGGAGATCCGCCGGATGCTGCTGCCCGAGCAGTGGCCCGAAGGCTCCTTCGACCTGATCGTCCTGTCCGAGTTCCTCTACTACCTGCACGACACGGCACTCGACCGGCTGCTGGAGCTGGCGGTGCGGTCGCTGGAACCCGACGGCACGCTGGTCACCGTGCACTGGGACCACCCGGTGGCCGAACACCTGACGACCGGCGCCGGCATCGCCCGCCGTGTCGCCGCCCTGCCCGGCCTGGCCCTGCTCGCCGACCACCGCGAGGAGGACTTCGTCCTCCAGATCCACCAGAGGACCGGCCCCGAGGGGCGCCGGCCCTCCTCGGTCGCCGCCCGGGAGGGCCTGGTGTGAGCATCGAGACGGTCGCCGTCGTCATTCCGGCCCACGACGAGGAAGCCCTCCTGCCGGCCGCGTTGGCGGCGGTCGCGGTCGCCGCCGGCCATCCCGACCTCGCCGCCGTCCGGGTCCGCACGGTGGTGGTGGCGGACGCCTGCCGGGACCGCACCGCGCGACTCGCCCGGACCGCCGGAGCGCTGACCGTCGTCACCGACTCCCGCAACCCGGGACGCGCCCGGGACGCCGGTGTCCGGCACGCGCTGGCCCGGTACGCCGGACGCGGGGGCGGCGTCTGGATCGCCACCACCGACGCCGACAGCACCGTGCCGCCCGACTGGCTGGCGTACCAGCTGGCCCGGGCCCGGGAAGGCTGGCAGGCGGTGGTCGGCACCGTCGTCCTGCCGTGCTCCTCGCCGCTGGCCGCGCCCCACCGTGCGCTCTACGAGACGAGCCGCCCCACGGACGGCACCACGTGGCATCACCCGCACGTGCACGGCGCCAACCTGGGTGTGCACGCCGCCGCCTACCTGGACGTCGGCGGCTTCGCACCGTTGGAAACGGGCGAGGACCGCGCGCTGGTCGACGCCCTGGAACACCGGGGCCACCGGGTGCTGCGCACCGCCCTGTGCCCGGTCCTCACCTCACCCCGTCTGCACGCCAGGGCCCGCGACGGCTTCGGCGCCTACCTGGCGGCGATGCCCCGCGCGGCGACCACGAGTTGACCCGTGTTATCGCATCGCGTGATACACCTCCATGTCATGGACGATCTGGTGACCGAGCGGCTCGTGCTGCATCCGATGACCGTCGGCGAAGCCGAGCGAGTGGTGGCGGGCGAGCCGGCCGGCGGCGCCCGATGGGCGTCCGGATACCCCACCGACGGGGACGTGTTCGCCGCCGAGCGCTTCCTGAACGCCTGCGCGAGCACCGGTGCGCCACAGCCGTTCGGCGCCTACGAGATCCGTCGCCGCGAGGACGGCCGGGCGATCGGCGGCCTGGGCTTCCACGGACCCGCGGCCGCCGACGGCAGCGTCGTGATCGGCTACGGCCTCGTCCCGGCGGCCCGAGGCAAGGGCTACGCCTCCGAAGCGCTGCGCGCCCTGCTGCTGTTCGCCCGGTCACGCGGCGTCACCCGCGTGCAGGGCGACGCCGACCACGACAACATCGCCTCCCAGCACGTCATGACGGCAGCCGGCATGCGACCGGCCGGACAGGACGAACGCGTCAGGTACTTCGAGATCACCTGGCCCGGCACGACCGCCGAGGAGGAGCGAAAGGCGGTACCGCCCGGACGCCGTCGGCGTAGGAACGGCTGACCTCACCGGCGCGCGTCCGTCGGGCGACTGCCCCCGGCCACCGAGCCGGTCCGCCCTGGATGCCGCTACCCTGCCCGGATGGATGAGGAGCGGCAACCGGTGATGGATGAGGAGCGGCAACCGGTCGACGCCTACGAGCTCTTCGTGGCGCTGCGGGACCACGGAAGCGCCCCGGATGCCTTCGAGACGGTGGTGACGCCGTGGCTCGCACGCGCCTCGCCCGGCTATCCGGCTCGGCTGGCGAAGGCCGCGCAGTGCCTGTGCGATGACGGCTTCGACGGGCCGGCGACTCTCCGCGAGGACATGAGCTGGGAGTTGTACGCCCTCAGCCGGGTCAGCGACGTGCTGCTGCTGGCCCAGCAGCCGCCTTACGAGGCGGGAGGCGAGGTGCCTTGGGCCCACCGGCTGCACCCGCTCGATCAGTGGCCGGCGCTCGGCCTGGAGCAATACCTGCGCCTGTTCGCCCGGTTGGGGCTGGTGGCGTTCGAGGAGACGGGCACGTTCGACCCCTTCCTGCACGAGATCGTGGAGGTCGAGCAGGCGGCGGACCCCAAGGAGCCCGTGCGCGTCACGGAGGTGGTCTGGCCCGGTCTGTGGCTGGGGCCGCTGCTGTTCAGCCGTGCGGGAGTGCGTGTCCGGGCCGGTGCGCGGCACGCGGAGCGCGGCGTGGCCGACCGCTCCCCGCTCTACTGGACCTTCCTGCGCCGCCACCGGCCGACGGTGGACGAGTCCCACGGATGGGGCCACAACTCACAGTGGCGCACCGGCTTTCGCCTGGACCTGCGGACGCAGGCGGGCAGACGCGTCAACGCGGACGGACACCAGGACATCGACGACGCCGAAGGGAGCCTCGGCCCCAACGAGGCGCTGCTGACGCCGGCCGAGCGCCGTGAACTGGTGCGCCATCGCTGCCTGCTGCGCCCACCCGAGAACGCGGCCGCACTCGCCGCGGACGCCTCCTGGGAGGCGGACCTCTACCCGTTCGACTGGCGGCTCCCTGCCTCCGAGTAATCCGGTCGCGCGCCCCGCCGACCCCGCGCCGCGTCTCCGGCCGACCGCACACGGCCGCCGCCCTCTCGGCTCTCCCGCAGGCGCGGGGCGAGTGCGGTCATCCACAACGCCGCCCGCGGGGATGGATTTACTAGGACGCCCAACTATATAGTCGTGACCAAGGCCCGCGGTGCAGGGAAGCCGGTGTGATTCCGGCACGGTCCCGCCACTGTGACCGGGGAGTACGCCGTCGAGCGGTACGCCACTGACGAGCTGGATGTCGGGAAGGCGGACGGCGCGCGCTGATCCGGGAGTCAGGATACCGGCCGCGGGATGTTCCGTGTTTTCCACGAGGATGGAGCTGACACGCATGGCACCGGTGTGTACCCACGACCCTGGTGAGCCCGCCGTCTGACGGGGCTTTCGGCCATACGCGATCTCGTGCCCCCGGCACCCGTCCGTACGCCACCCGTGTGCGGACGCGGGCCCGGGCGCGCCATCCCGGATCCCTCCTTCCTGACGAGAGCAGGCAGTCATGGCCCGCGAGCACGAACGCGCCCCCGTGCGCGAGTTGACGCACTTCATCGGCGGCAAGCACACCCCGGGAACATCGGGAGCCCACGGCGAGGTGTACGACCCCAACACCGGCGAGGTCCAGGCCCTGGTGCCCCTCGCGAACCGCGCGGAGACCGAGGCGGCGATCGCCGACGCCGTCCGGGCCCAGCCGGAGTGGGGCGACTGGAACCCGCAGCGCCGCGCCCGCGTCCTGCTGAGGTTCCTCCAGCTGGTGGAAGGAGAGCGGGACGCGCTGGCCCGGCTGCTGTCCGCCGAGCACGGCAAGACGGTCGCCGACGCGCACGGCGACCTCCAGCGCGGCCTGGAGGTCGTGGAGTTCGCCGCCGGCATCCCGCACCTGCTCAAGGGCGAGTTCACCGACAACGCCGGCACCGGCATCGACGTCCATTCGCTGCGCGCCCCGCTGGGCGTCGTCGCCGGCATCACCCCGTTCAACTTCCCGGCCATGATCCCCCTGTGGAAGGCCGCCCCCGCGCTGGCCTGCGGCAACGCCTTCCTCCTCAAGCCGTCCGAGCGCGACCCTTCGGTACCGCTGCGACTCGCCGAACTCTTCCTGGAGGCGGGTCTGCCGCCCGGCGTCCTGAACGTCGTCAACGGAGGCCGCGAGAGCGTCGACACCCTCCTCGAAGACCCCCGTGTGGCGGCCCTCGGCTTCGTCGGCTCGACTCCGGTCGCCGCGCACGTCTACGCCACCGCCGCCGCCCACGGCAAACGCGCCCAGTGCTTCGGCGGCGCGAAGAACCACATGATCGTGATGCCCGACGCCGACCTCGACCAGGCGGTGGACGCCCTCATCGGCGCCGGATACGGCTCGGCCGGCGAACGCTGCATGGCGATCTCCGTCGCCGTCCCGGTCGGCGAGGAGACCGCCGACGCGCTCGTGGCCCGGCTCAAGGAGCGCATCGGCACGCTGCGCATCGGCCGCGGCGACGACCCCGAGGCCGACTTCGGCCCCCTCGTCGGCCGGGACGCCGTCGACCGGGTCCGCTCCTACGTCGACCTGGGCGTCGAGGAGGGCGCCGAACTCGTCGTGGACGGACGGGACTTCGTACTGCCCGGCCACGAGAGGGGCTTCTTCGCCGGAGCCTCCCTCTTCGACCGGGTGACTCCTTCGATGCGCGTCTACCAGGAGGAGATCTTCGGCCCCGTCCTCTGCGTCGTACGCGCCGCCGACTACGAGGAGGCCCTGCGCCTGCCCAGCGAGCACGCCTACGGCAACGGCGTGGCGATCTTCACCCGGGACGGCGACACCGCCCGCGACTTCACCCGGCGGGTGAACACCGGCATGATCGGCGTCAACGTGCCCATCCCGGTCCCGGTCGCCTATCACACCTTCGGCGGCTGGAAGCGGTCCGGCTTCGGCGACCTCAACCAGCACGGACCGGACGCCGTCCGCTTCTACACCCGCACCAAGACGGTCACCTCGCGCTGGCCCGCAGGACTGCGGGAAGGCGCCAGCTTCACGATCCCCACGATGGGTTGAGCCACGATGACCAGCACCCTGCTCACCGAGGACCAGCAGGCCCTCGTCGAGACCACCCTCGACTTCGCCCAGGACCACCTGGCCCCGCACGCCCTGGACTGGGACCGCGACAAGCACTTCCCGGTGGACGTGCTGCGCAAAGCGGCCGGACTCGGCCTCGGCGGCGTCTACGTCCGCGAGGAGTCCGGCGGCTCCGGACTCAGCCGCGCCGACGGCGTCCTCGTCTTCGAGACCCTGGCCACCGGCTGCCCGGCCATCGCCGGCTACCTCTCCATCCACAACATGGTCGCCTGGATGATCGACCACTACGGCGACGCCGCCCAGCGCGAGCGCCGGCTGCCGCGGCTGTGCGCGATGGACGACCTGGCCAGCTACTGCCTGACCGAACCCGGCGCCGGCTCGGACGCCGCCGCCCTGACCACCCGGGCCGTCCGCGACGGCGAGGAATACGTGCTCACCGGGGTCAAGCAGTTCATCTCCGGCGCGGGCGCCTCCCAGCTGTACGTGGTCATGGCCCGCACCGGCGGCGAGGGCGCCGACGGGGTGTCCGCGTTCCTCGTGGACAAGGACGACGCCGGGCTCTCCTTCGGACCCGACGAACGCAAGATGGGCTGGAACGCGCAGCCCACCCGCCAGGTCGTCCTGGACCGGGTGCGGGTGCCCGCCGACCGGCTCCTGGGCCGCGAGGGGCAGGGCTTCCGGATCGCCATGAACGGCCTGAACGGCGGCCGCCTCGGCATCGCCGCCTGCTCCCTGGGCGGCGCCCGCAGCGCACTGGACCGCAGCCTCGCCCACCTCGCCGACCGGGAGGCGTTCGGGCAGCGGCTGCTGGACGCGCAGGCGCTGCGCTTCCGGCTCGCCGACATGGCGACCGAACTGGCCGCCGCCCGCGCGCTGGTGCGGCAGGCCGCCCAGGCCCTGGACCGCGGTGATCCGCAGGCGGCGTACCTGTGCGCGATGGCGAAGCGGTTCGCCACCGACACCGGATACTCCGTCGCCGACCGGGCGCTCCAACTGCACGGCGGCTACGGCTACCTCAGCGAGTACGGCATCGAGAAGATCGTCCGCGACCTGCGGGTGCACCAGATCCTGGAAGGAACCAACGAAATCATGCGCGTCATCGTGGCCCGCGGTCTGACGGAGGCGTTCGGATGAGCGACGTCGTGCTGCGCACACGGGGCCGCGCCGCCCACATCACCCTCGACCGGCCCAAGGCCCTGAACGCCCTCACCCACGAGATGGTGCGCCGCATCGACGCCGCGCTCGCCCAGTGGGAGCACGATCCGGCCGTGGAGACGGTCGTCGTCAGCGGCGCGGGGGAGCGGGGTCTGTGCGCGGGCGGTGACATCCGTGCCATCCACGACGACGCCCGTTATGGCGACGGTTCGGCGGCCGAGGCGTTCTGGCGCGACGAGTACCGGCTCAACGCCCGGATCGCCCGCTACCCCAAGCCGTACGTCGCCCTCATGGACGGCATCGTGATGGGCGGCGGCGTCGGCGTCTCCGCGCACGGCAGCGTCCGGATCGTCACCGAGCGCTCCCGGATCGCCATGCCCGAGACCGGCATCGGCTTCGTCCCGGACGTCGGCGGCACCCACCTGCTGGCCCTCGCCCCGGGCGAACTGGGCACCCACCTCGCCCTGACCGGCGCGCGGATCGGCGCCGACGACGCCCTGCTGTGCGGCCTCGCCGACCACTACATCCCCTCCTCCCACCTCACCGACCTCCTCACCGACCTCGCCGACCTGCCCGTGCACGACGCCCTGGAACGCCACGTACAACAGCCCGCGGAAGGCGAGTTGGCCGCCCGGCGGGAGTGGATCGACACCTGCTACGCCGCCGACACCGTCGAGGAGATCGTCGACCGGCTCCTCGCCCGGGGCGGTCCGGCCGCCGAGGAGGCCGCCGAGACCCTGCTCGCCAAGTCCCCGACCGCCCTCAAGGTCACCCTGGCGGCGCTGCGCCGGGCCCGCCGCCTCGGTCCGCTGGAGCGGGTCCTCGACCAGGAGTACCGCGTCTCCCGCGCCTGCCTGCGCGGCCCCGACCTGGTGGAGGGCATCCGCGCCCAGGTCATCGACAAGGACCGCGACCCGCACTGGTCGCCGCGGACCCTTGCCGAGGTCACGGAGGCCGACGTCGCACGCTTCTTCCTCCCCCTGGGCGAGCGCGAACTCGGGCTCGCCGCCGGAGCCGACACCACCGAGGAGGTGGTCTGGTGAGCCGGACCGTCGCGTTCGTCGGACTGGGACACATGGGCGGCCCGATGGCCGCCAACCTGGCCAAGGCCGGGCACCGGGTGCTCGGGCACGATCTGGCGCCCTCGGCCGTCGAGGCCGCCGCCGAGACCGGCGTCCAGCCCGTCGCGTCCGCGGCCGGGGCCGTCGCCGCGGCCGACGTGGTCCTCACCATGCTCCCCGCCGGCCGGCACGTCCTCGGCCTCTACGACGACGTCCTCGCCGCCGCCCGCCCCGGCACCCTCTTCGTGGACTGCTCCACCATCGACGTCGCGGACGCCCGCGCCGCCCACGAGCGGGCCGCCGCCGCGGGGATGCGCTCCCTGGACGCGCCCGTGTCCGGCGGGGTGGCCGGCGCGGAGGCGGGCACGCTCACCTTCATGGCGGGCGGGGGCGAGACGGAGTTCGCCGAGGCCCGGCCGCTCCTCGCGGTCATGGGCAAGAAGGCCGTGCACTGCGGCGGCGCGGGCGCCGGGCAGGCCGCCAAGATCTGCAACAACATGATCCTCGGCGTCTCGATGATCGCCGTCAGCGAGGCGTTCGTCCTCGGCGAGAAGCTGGGCCTGTCCCACCAGGCGCTGTACGACGTGGCCGCCACGGCGTCCGGCCAGTGCTGGGCGCTGAGCGTCAACTGCCCCGTCCCCGGCCCCGTTCCGGCCAGCCCCGCCAACCGCGACTACCGTCCCGGATTCGCCGCCGCCCTGATGGCCAAGGACCTGGGCCTGGCCGCCGACGCCGCCCGCGAGGGCGGCGTGCACGCGGAACTCGGGCTCCACGCGGCCGAGTTGTACGCGGCCTACGCCGAACAGGTCGGTGACTCGGAGGACTTCTCCGGCATCGTACGGACCATCAGGAACCGGAGCGGAGAAGCCACGTGAGCACGGACTACGAAACCATTCGCATCGAACGCAAGGGCCGCACCGCCCTGCTCACCCTCCACCGGCCCGAGGCGCTCAACGCGCTCAACCTCCAGGTGATGAACGAGGTCGTCGCCGCCACCGAGGCCCTCGACCGCGACCCGGAGTGCGGCTGCGTCGTGATCACCGGCTCGGAGAAGGCGTTCGCGGCCGGCGCCGACATCAAGGAGATGCGCCCGCACGACTACCTGGACATGTACCTCGCCGACTGGTTCGCCGCCTGGGACCGGCTCGGTCAGCTGCGCACACCCACCGTCGCCGCCGTCGCCGGCTACGCCCTCGGCGGCGGCTGCGAGTTGGCCATGCTCTGCGACATCCTGCTCGCCGCCGACACCGCCGTCTTCGGCCAGCCGGAGATCAAGCTCGGGGTGATCCCCGGCATCGGCGGCTCCCAGCGGCTGACCCGGGCCGTCGGCAAGGCCAAAGCCATGGAGATGTGCCTGACCGGGCGCACCATGGACGCCGCCGAGGCCGAGCGTGCCGGACTCGTCTCGCGGGTGGTGCCCGCCGACGAGCTGCTCGGCGAGGCGCTGGCGGTCGCCGAAACGGTCGCCGGCATGTCGCTGCCGGTGGCGATGATGGCGAAGGAGGCCGTCGCCCGCGCCTTCGAGACGACGCTGACCGAGGGCGTCCGCTTCGAACGCCGCCTGTTCCACGCCGTGTTCGCCACCGCCGACCAGAAGGAGGGCATGGCGGCCTTCGCCGACAAGCGGCCCCCGGCCTTCCGGCACCGCTGAACCCCGCGGACGACGTGGCCCCGGAACCGTTCCGGGGCCACCCGCGTCGCGAGACACCGCCAGGAGCGCGCGGGGAATGACCGCGGCCCGTCACACCCCGGTGCTCTCCACCGGATACGGCACATAGGCCCGCCGGTCGGGATCGACGGCCAGCCGGCCGCCCGCCGGCGGACGGGCCCGCTGCGCGCAGTCGCGGCGCTCGCAGATCCGGCAGCCGAGCCCGATCGGCGTGGCGGCGCGGGGATCGTCGAGGGCGACGCCTTCGGCGTACACGAGCCGGTGGGCGTGGCGCAGTTCGCAGCCGAGGGCGACGGCGAACTCGGCGCGCGGGGCGTGGTGCCCGAAACCGCCGCGGGTGAGGGTGCGCGCGATCCAGAAGTACTTCTTGCCGTCGGGCATCTCGGCGACCTGGGTCAGGATCCGGCCCGGCGCGGAGAACGCCTCGTACACCGTCCACAGCGGGCAGGTGCCGCCGAGCCGGGAGAAGTGGAAGTCGGTGGCGGACTGCCGCTTGGAGATGTTCCCGGCCCGGTCGACGCGCAGGAAGGAGAACGGCACGCCCCGCCGTCCGGTGCGCTGGAGCGTGCTCAGCCGGTGGCAGACCGTCTCGAAGCCGACCCCGAAGCGCGCGGAGAGCAGCTCGATGTCGTAGCGCACCTCCTCGGCCACGGTGTGGAAGGCGGTGTACGGCATGAGGAGCGCGCCCGCGAAGTAGTTCGCCAGGCCGATCCGGGCCAGCGCCGGCGCCTGCGGCGAGGTCAGCCCGGCGGCGCCGTCCGCCAGGCGGGTGAGGAGCGGGCCGTGCTCCAGCAGGGCGAGCTGGGTGGCGAGCTGGAAGGCGCGCTGGCCGTCGCTGAGCCACGGGGAGAGGAACAGCAGCCCACTGTCGGGGGCGAAGCGCCGGGCGTCGCCCGTCCGGCCCGCGGCGGCCTGCACGACGCGGACGCGGTGGCGCTCGGCGAGCAGCGCCACCAGCGGGTCGGCCGCCTTGCCCGGCCGCAGCTCCAGCAGGCCGGCGGTCCGCTCGGCCTCGGCGTCGAGCGGCTCGAAGTGGTTGTGGTGGGCGTAGAAGAAGTCGCGCACCTCGTCGTGCGGCTCGGCGGGCGGCAGCAGGGCGCCGGCCGGCCCCGGAGTCCCGCCCAGGGCGGCGGCCTGCTCGACCGTGTCGCGGTAGCGGCGGTGCAGGGCGACCAGGGCGCGGGCCACCTCCGGGTGGTCGCGGGCGGCCTCGGCGACTTCGTCGGCCGGCGGCAGCGGCGCCCCGCACGCCTCGTCCGCGAGCGCGGCCCGCAGATCGGCGGCGAGCCGGTCCTCGTCGGCCTCCGAGAAGAACTCCGCGTCGACCCCGAAGACCTCCGCGATCCTGAGCAGCACGGACGCGGTCAGCGGACGCTGACTCTGCTCGATCTGGTTGGCGTAGCTGGTGGAGATGCCGAGCGCCCGCGCCATGTCGACCTGGTTCATCCCGTGCTCGCGGCGCAGCCGCCGCAGCTTCGCGTGGGCGTAGACCTTGCGGCCGGCCGATCCTCGGGCCATGGCGCACATCCTTGTCGCATGCCGGCACGTGACGACGTCCCGGTACGGGCTCCTTGCGAAGATAGCATCCGCTCCCTTCGCAGAATTCGCCGATCCGCAGCCGCGGGATGGAGCGATTTCGCAGGTTGGAGAGGTGGTCGGGCGGCCGCGCGACGGGCACTGTCGATCAGGTCAGCACTGACGAGGATCGTCCGCACCCGCGAGGAGTCCCGTGATCGAGCACCACGTCCGTGTCCATCCCAGCGCCGACCGGCTTCCGCGCGAGGAGCAGCTCGCCTGGAAGCTGGCCGCAGTGGCCACCGGCACCGGGGAACCGGACGCCGACAGCGCCGCCATGGCCGTCAACCGAGTGATCGACAACGCCTCGGTCGCCGTCGCCTCCCTGCTGCGCCGGCCGGTCGCCGTCGCCCGCGCCCAGGCCACCGCCCACCGCGCCGCCGCCCCCGGCGCCTCGGTGTTCGGCAGCCGCACACGTGTCTCCCCGGAGTGGGCCGCCTGGGCCAACGGCACCGCGGTGCGCGAGCTGGACTTCCACGACACGTATCTCGCCGCCGACTACTCCCACCCCGGCGACAACATCCCGCCGCTGCTCGCCGTCGCCCAGCACACCGGCCGCACCGGCGCCGACCTGCTGCGCGCGACCGTCGCCGCGTACGAGATCCACGTCGCCCTGGTCAAGGGCATCTGTCTGCACGAGCACCGCGTCGACCACGTCGCCCACCTCGGCGCGGCCACCGCGGGCGGCCTGGGCGCCCTGCTGCGGCTGCCGACCGAGACGGTGTACCAGGCGGTGCAGCAGGCCGTGCACACCACCACCGCGACCCGGCAGTCCCGCAAGGGCGAGATCTCCAGCTGGAAGGCGTACGCCCCCGCCTTCGCCGGCAAGGCCGCCATCGAGGCCGTCGACCGGGCGATGCGCGGCGAGACCTCCCCGTCCCCGCTCTACGAGGGCGAGGACGGCTTCCTCGCCTGGATGCTCGACGGCCCGGAGTCCCACTACACGGTCCGGCTGCCCGAACCCGGCGAGCCGCGCCGCGCGATCCTCGACACCTACACCAAGGAGCACTCCGCCGAGTACCAGGCACAGGCCGTCATCGACCTGGCCCGGCGGCTGCGCGAGCGGACCGGCCCACTGGACGAGGTGCGCTCGATCGTCCTGCACACCAGCCACCACACCCACCACGTCATCGGCTCCGGCGCCAACGACCCGCAGAAGTACGACCCGGCGGCCAGCCGCGAGACGCTCGACCACTCGCTGCCGTACATCTTCGCCGTCGCCCTGGAGGACGGCGCCTGGCACCACGAGCGCTCCTACGCCCCCGAGCGCGCCGCCCGCCCGCGGACCGTCGCACTGTGGCAGAAGATCACCACCGTCGAGGACCCGTCCTGGACGCGCCGCTACCACGACCCCGACCCGGACCACCGCGCCTTCGGCGGCCGCGCGGTGATCACCCTGGCCGACGGCTCGGTGATCGAGGACGAACTCGCCGTCGCCGACGCCCACCCGGCCGGCTCCCGCCCCTTCGACCGCCCCGCCTACGCCGGCAAGTTCCGCGCGCTCGCCGAGGGCGTCGTCGCCCCGGCCGCGCAGGACGCCTTCCTGGACGCCGCCGCACACCTCGCACACCTGTCCGCGGACGATCTGGGCGGCCTGTTCCCGGCCGTCGACACGGACGCCGTCGCCGCGTACGACGCCCAGCTCCCGAAGGGCCTGTTCTGATGGTGCCGCACACCCGGACCACACCCGCCGAGCGCCGCCGGGCCCTGCGCGAGCGACTCGCCTCGGGACGGCTGCTGCGCATGCCCGGCGCGCTCAACCCGCTGTCCGCCCGCCTGATCCAGGACACCGGCTTCGAGGCCGCCTACCTGTCCGGCGCCGTCCTCGCCGCCGACCTGGGCCTGCCCGACATCGGCCTGACCACGGCCACCGAGATCGCGGCCCGCGCCCAGCAGACCACCCGCGTCACCGACCTGCCCGTCCTGATCGACGCCGACACGGGTTTCGGCGAGCCGATGAACGTCGCCCGCACCGTGCAGCTGATGGAGGACGCCGGCTTGGCCGGACTGCACCTGGAGGACCAGGTCAACCCCAAGCGCTGCGGCCACCTCGACGGCAAGACCGTCACCCCCCGCGCGGAGATGGTCCGCCGCCTCCGGGCCGCCGTCGACGCCCGCCGCGACCCCGGCTTCCTGCTCATGGCCCGCACCGACGCCCGCTCCGTCGAGGGACTGGACGCGGCGATCGACCGGGCGAAGGCATACGTCGACGCCGGCGCCGACGCCGTCTTCCCCGAGGCCCTCACCGACCTCCGCGAGTACGAGGCGTTCCGCGCGGCGATCGACGTGCCGCTGCTCGCCAACCTCACCGAGTTCGGCAAGACCCCCCTCCTCGACACAGCCACCCTGGAGAACCTCGGCTTCGACATCGCCCTCTACCCGGTGACACTGCTGCGCCTCGCCATGGGCGCCATCGAGGACGGGCTGCGCACCATCGCCGCCGAGGGCACCCAGGAATCCCTGCTGCCGCGCATGCAGACCCGCTCCCGGCTGTACGAACTCCTCGGCTACCAGGAGTACTCGGCCTTCGACTCGGCCGTCTTCGACTTCACCCTCCCGCCCGGAAACTGACCGGCACCTGACCCACGAAGGCAGGCACCCCATGACCACCACCGCGCCCGGCGTCCACCGCGGACTCGCCGGAGTCGTCGTCGACACCACCGGGATCTCCACCGTCATCCAGGAGACCAACTCCCTCACCTACCGCGGCTATCCGGTGCAGGACCTGGCCGCCCGGCGCTCCTTCGAGGAGGTCGCCCACCTGCTGTGGCACGGCGAACTCCCCGACGAGGGACAGCTGCGCGACTTCCGGGCCCGCGAGCGCGCGCTGCGCCCGCTGGACCGCACCACGCTGGAACTGCTGACCCGGCTGCCCGACACCTGCCACCCGATGGACGTGCTGCGCACGGCCGTCAGCTTCTTCGGCGCCGAGGACCCGGCCGAGGACGACGGGTCGCCCGCCGCCAACCGCGCCAAGTCCCTCACCCTGCTGGCCAGACTGCCCACCGTCGTGGCCGCGGACCAGCGCCGCCGCCACGGCCTGGCCCCGATCCCGCCGGATCCGTCCCTCGGGTACGCGGAGAACTTCTTCCACATGTGCTTCGGCGGCGTCCCCGCCCCGGAGGTGGTCCGCTGCTTCGAGATCTCCCTCGTGCTCTACGCCGAACACAGCTTCAACGCCTCGACGTTCACCGCCCGGGTGGTCACCTCCACCCTCTCCGACCTCCACAGCGCGGTCACCGCGGCGATCGGCGCCCTCAAGGGCCCCCTGCACGGCGGCGCCAACGAGGCCGTGATGCGCATGCTGCTGGAGATCGGCGACCCGCGGCGGGCCGAGGAGTGGCTGGAGGAGGCACTGGCCGCCCAGCGGAAGATCATGGGCTTCGGCCACCGCGTCTACAAACACGGCGACTCCCGCGTCCCGATCATGCAGGAGGCGCTGGACCGCCTGGTCGCCCGCGCCGCCGACCCCGAGGCGACCCGCCTGGCCACCCTGCACGCGGCCCTGCGGGACGCCATGGCCGGCCGCAAGGGCATCCACCCCAACCTGGACTACCCGGCCGGCCTCGCCTACCACCTGATGGGCTTCGACACCCCGGTCTTCACCCCGCTCTTCGTGATGAGCCGCGTCACCGGCTGGACCGCGCACATCACCGAACAGCTCGCCCACAACGCCCTGATCCGCCCGCTGGCCTCCTACGACGGCCCGGACCAGCGGGCGGTCCCCGACGCCGCCTGACGGCGCCACTCGACGCGGTGCGCCGAACGAGGACGGGGCCGGGGCCGGGGCCGGGACGCTCATGGCGTCCCGGCCCCGCCGGGTTCCCCGGTCAGGAGGCGGGCAGTTCACCGCGCACGGTGCGGGCGGCGGCGACCAGGTTCTCCAGGGAGGCGCGGGTCTCCGGCCAGGCGCGGGTCTTCAGACCGCAGTCGGGATTGACCCACAGCCGCTCGGCGGGAATGGCCCTGAGGCCGGTCCGCAGGAGGTCAGCGGCCTCGTCGGCGCTCGGGACGCGCGGGGAGTGGATGTCGTAGACACCCGGCCCGGCCTCGCGCGGATAGCCGTGGGCCGCCAGTTCCCGGGCGACCTGCATGTGGGAGCGGGCCGCCTCCAGGCTGATGACGTCGGCGTCGAGGTCGTCGATGGCCTGGACGATGTCGCCGAACTCGGCGTAGCACATGTGGGTGTGGATCTGGGTGTCCGGGCGCACGCCGGCGGTGGTGAGCCGGAACGCCTCGGTCGCCCACGCCAGGTACGCCGCACGGTCCGCGGCCCGCAGCGGCAGCGTCTCGCGCAGCGCGGGCTCGTCCACCTGGATGACCGAGGTCCCGGCCGCCTCCAGGTCCCCGACCTCGTCGCGCAGGGCGAGGGCGACCTGCCGCGCGGTGTCGCCGAGAGGCTGGTCGTCGCGGACGAAGGACCAGGCGAGCATGGTGACCGGCCCGGTGAGCATGCCCTTGACGGGGCGGTCGCTCAGCGACTGGGCGTAGGACGTCCAGCGCACGGTCATGGACTCGGGGCGGGAGATGTCGCCGGCCAGGATCGGCGGACGCACGTACCGGGTGCCGTAGGACTGCACCCAGCCGTGCTGGGTGGCGAGGTAGCCGGTCAGCTGCTCGGCGAAGTACTGGACCATGTCGTTGCGTTCGGGCTCGCCGTGCACCAGGACGTCGATGCCGGTCTTCTCCTGGAAGGAGACGACCTCCTGGATCTCCGCCTTGATGCGCTCCTCGTACCCGGCGGTGTCGAGGCGTCCGGCGCGCAGATCGGCGCGGGCGGTGCGCAGTTCGGCGGTCTGCGGGAACGAGCCGATCGTCGTCGTGGGCAGCAGCGGCAGCCCGAGGTGGGCGCGCTGCGCCGCGGCCCGCTCGGCGTACGGCTGGGAGCGGCGCGCGTCGGCGTCCGTCACGGCCGCGGAGCGGGCCCGCACGGCGGGGTCGCGCGTGATCGGCGAGCCCGCGCGGGAGGCCAGGTCGGCGCGGTTGGCGGCCAGTTCGCCGCTGATGCTGTCGGTGCCCTGGGCGAGGCCCTTGGCGAGGGTGACGATCTCGGCGGTCTTCTGCCGGGCGAAGGCGAGCCAGCGGCGGATCTGCGGTTCGATGTCCCGCTCGGCGGCGGCGTCCAGCGGCACGTGCAGCAGCGAGCAGGAGGCGGCGACGTCGACCCGGTCGGCCAGGCCCAGCAGGGTGCCGAGCGTGGACAGCGACTTCTGGAGGTCGTTGATCCAGATGTTGCGGCCGTTGACGACACCGGCCACCAGGCGCTTGCCGGGCAGCCCGCCGACGGCGGCCAGGGCGTCCAGGTTGGCGGCGGCGGCCTCGGTGAAGTCCAGCGCGAGACCCTCGACCGGCGCCTTGGCCAGCAGGGGCAGGGCGTCGCCGAGGCGGTCGAAGTAGGACGCCACCAGCAGCTTGGGCCGGTCGGTGAGGGCGCCGAGGTCGCGGTAGGCGCGCTCGGCGGCGTTCAGCTCGGCCGGGGTGCGGTCCTGGACCAGCGCGGGCTCGTCCAGCTGCACCCACTCGGCGCCGGCCGCGCGCAGGTCGGCGATCACCTCGGCGTAGACGGGCAGCAGCCGGTCCAGCAGGGTGAGCGGCTCGAAGTCGGCGGGCACGCCGGGCGCGGGCTTGGCGAGCAGCAGGTACGTGACGGGGCCGACCAGCACGGGCCGGGCCGTCAGGCCCTGGGCGAGGGCCTCCTTCAGCTCGGCGACCTGCTTCGCGGAGTCGGCCGCGAAGACGGTGTCCGGGCCGAGTTCGGGCACCAGGTAGTGGTAGTTGGTGTCGAACCACTTGGTCATCTCCAGCGGAGCGACCTCCTGGGTGCCGCGGGCCATGGCGAAGTAGCCGTCCAAGGCGTCCGCGTCGACGGCGGCGCGGTGCCGCTCGGGGATCGCGCCCACCATGACGGTGGCGTCGAGGACGTGGTCGTAGTACGAGAAGTCACCGGTGGGCACCTCGTGGACGCCGGCCTCGGCGAGCCGGCGCCAGTTGCGGCGCCGGAGTCCGGCGGCGGTGTCCTGGAGGGCGTCAGCGGTGACGCGGCCCTTCCAGTAGCCCTCGACGGCCTTCTTCAGTTCCCGGTTCTGGCCCTGGCGGGGGTAGCCGTACACGGTGGCCCGTGCTGCCGCGGCTGCGGACTTCGTGGTCACGGAGATCTCCTTCACGAGATGAATCCCTGAGACCCGGCGACAGGACGAGAGCGCGAAGGGGTGACGAACCGGACGGCGGCGACCCCGCGCGGCACAAGCACGGCCGTTCCGTCCGGTGTGTACGCCGACCCGCCCACGAGGTCACCGGGATGTCCGCGCACGGAACGGTCCGCACGCGGGCAGTTGGCAGGTCTTCGGACTCGCGGGCACGCCCTCCTCGCCGGAGGACACCTACTGGCCGTCGCTTCCCAGGCCCGCTCGGACCCAGTGCGTATGACGGCGGTCGTTCCCGCTCACCGCTGCGGGGCAGTCCCGGATTCCCACCGGGTTCCCTCTTGCGACACCCCGCCTGGCGGACGGGGCGAACCAGCTGCTGCCGTCAGCCTACGGGGTGTCGCCGAGAAAGGAAGAACGCCGTCCAGAATCCGGAAGACGGTGCGGAGCACGGCGAACGAGGTACGCGGAGCACGGCGAACGAGACACGGGGCAGGGGCGGCAAGCGCCGCACCAGCGCTTCCCGCCCCCGCCCCACGGACCGCGGGGACCCTCACCCCCGCGGCGGTGCGGGCCCCTCAGCCCGCGCCGTACCAGGCCCTCAGCCCCTGGTCGCAGTCGTACCAGGCCCTCAGCCCCGGTCGTAGGTGTGGAACCCCCGGCCGGTCTTGCGGCCCAGCAGCCCCGCCTCCACCATCCGCTGGAGCAGCGGCGGCGGCGCGTACAGGGGTTCACGGAACTCGTCGTAGAGCGACTCGGCGATCGAGGCGACGGTGTCCAGGCCGATCAGGTCGGCGAGCTTGAGCGGACCCATGGGGTGGGCGCACCCCAGCTCCATGCCCGCGTCGATGTCGGCGGCCGTGGCGAACCCGGACTCCGCCATCCGGACCGCGGCGAGCAGATAGGGGACGAGCAGCGCGTTGACGACGAAGCCGGCCCGGTCCTGGGAGCGGACGACCGTCTTGCCGAGCGTGCGGGCCGCGAAGTCCTCGATGCGGGCCGTCGTCGCGGCCGAGGTGTGCAGCGAGGTCACCACCTCGACCAGCGGCAGCACCGGGACGGGGTTGAAGAAGTGCAGGCCCACCACCCGGTCCGCGCGGCCGGTCGCCATCCCGAGCCGCATCACCGGCAGGGAGGAGGTGTTGGTGGCCAGGACGGCCGCCGGGTCCTCGACGATCTTGTCGAGGGCGGCGAAGACCTCGGTCTTGGCGTCCGGGTTCTCGACGACGGCCTCGATGACGAGCTGCCGGTCGGCGAGGTCGTCCAGGCTGCCGGTGAACACCGTCCGGGCGAGCGCCTCCCGGGCCGCCGCCCGCTCCAGCTTCCCGCGCCGTACCGCCCGGTCGAGTGAGGCGGCCACCCGGTCCCGCGCCGTGCGGGCGGCGACCGCGTCCACCTCGCAGACCACGGTGTCGAGCCCGGCCCGCGCGCACACCTCGGCGATGCCGGCGCCCATCTGCCCGCCGCCGACGACGCCGACGCGTGCGACGCCCGCGCTCACGCCGGCACCGCCGTCCGGCGCACCAGGTGGCGGCTGTAGGCGTCCGGGGTGAAGAACAGCGGCAACTCGCCCGCCATCGCCGTGCGTTCGAACAGGGCGCGGATCTCGTCCACCGGCGCCCACGGGTACTCCGCGCCCAGCGCGGCGATCTCGTCGTCCAGCAGCCGCAGCACCGTCTCGCGTGCGATCACCCGGTGCCGCAGCCACTGCCAGATCTGCACCCGGGCGATCTCGGCGGTGGCCGCGTCCTCCATCAGGCCGTCGATGGCGACCGCGCCCTGTCCGCGCAGCCAGGCGGCGAAGTAGCGCACCGCCACGAAGACGTTGGTGCGCACTCCCTCCGGGGTCGGCGGGCCGCTGATCCGGCGCACCGACAGCAGCTCGGCGGCGCTCACCGCCACGTCGTCGCGGGTGCGGTCGAGCTGGTGCGGCCGGTCGCCGAGGACGTCGTCGAACGCCTGGCGGCACACCGGGACCAGACCCGGATGGGCCACCCAGGAGCCGTCGAAGCCGTCCTCGGCCTCCCGCTCCTTGTCCAGGCGCACCGTGGCGAGCGCGGCCTCGTGCGCGGCCGGGTCGCCGCCCGGCACCTGCGCGGCCATGCCGCCGATGGCGTGCGCGCCGCGCCGGTGGCAGGTGCGTACGAGGAGTTCGGTGTACGCCCGCAGGAACGGCGCGGTCATGGTCACCCGCGCGCGGTCCGGCAGGAGGAAGTCGGTGCGGTGGCCGAAGGTCTTGATCAGGCTGAACAGGTAGTCCCAGCGGCCCGCGTTCAACCCCGCGCTGTGCTCGCGCAGTTCGTGGAGGATCTCCTCCATCTCGAAGGCGGCGGTGATCGTCTCGATCAGGACGGTGGCGCGGATCGTGCCCCGCGGGATGCCCAGCAGTTCCTGCGCGAGCAGGAACACGTCGTTCCACAGCCGGGCCTCGTAGCGGTTCTCCAGCTTGGGGAGGCAGAAGTACGGGCCGTGTCCGGCGTCGATCTGGCGCCGGGCGCAGTGGAAGAAGTACAGGCCGAAGTCGACCAGCGCGGCCGGCGCCGGGCGGCCGTCGTACTCCAGGTGCTCCTCGTCCAGGTGCCAGCCGCGGGGGCGGACCATGATGGTGGCGAGCCGCTCGCCGAGCCGGTACTCCTTGCCCTCGGGCGTGGTGAAGTCGATGCGCCGCTCGATGGCGTCGAGCAGGTTGAGCTGACCGCCGACGACGTTGTCCCACAGCGGGGCGGTGGCGTCCTCGAAGTCCGCCATCCACACCCGCGCGCCGGAGTTCAGGGCGTTGACGGTCATCCGCCGGTCGGGCGGGCCGGTGATCTCCACCCGGCGGTCGGTCAGCCCGGGGGCCGGCGGCGCCACCCGCCAGGCGGGGTCGTCGCGCACGGCGGAGGTGACCATGGGGAAGTCGAGCGGCGAGCCCGACGCCAGCCGCAGCGCCTGCCGGCGGCGCTCCTTCAGCAGATCCCGTCGACGCGGCGCGAACGCCTCGACGAGCCGGCCGACGAAGTCCAGGGCGGCGGGGGTGAGGATCTCGTCGTGCCGGTGACCGGGCGCGGCGAGGACACGGACGGGGTGGGTGGGTGCGGTGGTGGGCATCGGGCTCTCCTGATGAGGGATGGGAGGAGCGGAGGGGGACGGAGACGGAGCGTCCCCCTCCGCCTGGCCGGGGGCCGCCCGGCCGGGGGCCGCCCGGCCGGGGGCCGCCGGGCCGGTGGCCGGTTCCGGACGTCGCCGTGTGCGGCCCTGCGGCCCGGCCGGTCGCGGCCTAGTGGAACTGCTCTTCCTCCGTGGAGCCGGACAGCGCGGTGGTGGAGGAGGCGGGGTTGACGGCGGTGGAGACCAGGTCGAAGTAGCCGGTGCCGACCTCGCGCTGGTGCCTGACCGCGGTGAAGCCCTGCGCCTGAGCGGCGAACTCGCGCTCCTGGAGGTCCACATAGGCGGTCATGCCGTGCTCGGCGTAGCCGCGGGCCAGGTCGAACATGCCGTGGTTGAGGGAGTGAAAACCGGCCAGCGTGATGAACTGGAACCGGTAGCCCATCGCGCCCAACTCCCGCTGGAACTTGGCGATCTGGTCGTCGTCCAGCGCCGCCTTCCAGTTGAAGGACGGCGAGCAGTTGTAGGCCAGCATCCGGTCCGGGTAGCGGGCGTGGATCGCCTCGGCGAACTCCCGCGCCTGCGCCAGGTCCGGCGTGCCGGTCTCCACCCAGATCAGATCGGCGTACGGGGCGTAGGCGAGACCGCGGGCGATGACGGGGTCCATGCCGCCCCGTACCCGGTAGAAGCCCTCCGCCGTGCGCTCGCCGGTGACGAACTCGGCGTCGCGCTCGTCCACGTCGGACGTCAGCAGATTCGCGGCCAGGGCGTCCGTGCGGGCGATGATCACGGTCGGCGTGCCGGCGATGTCGGCGGCGAGGCGGGCCGCGTTCAATGTGCGGATGTGCTGCGAGGTGGGCACCAGCACCTTGCCGCCGAGGTGGCCGCACTTCTTCTCCGAGGCGAGCTGGTCCTCGTAGTGGATGCCGGCCGCACCGGCCGCGATCATCGCCTTGGTCAGCTCGAACGCGTTCAGCGGACCGCCGAAGCCGGCCTCCGCGTCGGCGACGATCGGCGCCAGCCAGTCCGTGCTGTCGCCGGCGTCCTCGGCGGTGGCGATCTGGTCGGCGCGCAGCAGCGCGTTGTTGATCCGACGTACCACCTGCGGAACGGAGTTGGCCGGGTACAGGCTCTGGTCGGGGTAGGTGTGGCCGGCCTGGTTGGCGTCGGCGGCGACCTGCCAGCCGGACAGATAGATGGCCTGGAGCCCCGCCTTGACCTGCTGCACGGCCTGGCCGCCGGTGAGCGCGCCGAGCGCGTGGACGTAGTCGAGCTCGTGCAGCTGCCGCCACAGCCGCTCGGCGCCGCGCCGGGCGAGGGTGTGCTCCTCGCGGACGCTGCCGGACAGCCGGACGACGTCCTCGGCGGTGTAGGTGCGCTCGATGCCCTGCCAGCGCGGGTCGGCGGCCCAGTGCCGTGCCAGTTCCTCGGCTGCCTGGGTCCTCGCTTCTGCCATGACGGTCACCGTCTCCTCGGTCTGTGCCGGCTGCCAACCCCGCCGTCCGGACGCATCCGGAGGGAACAGAGATGGCACTGCGTGTCGTATCGCTGAAACGCGGCCCGCCGACACCGGGAGGTGGAGCTGAGCAATGCCGCCGGTGCAGATCGCCGCCCACTGCCGGGGTCTCCGACGCCAGGGCAGAAATCGTGCCCCTGCTTGGGCTTTGACCGCCGTGTCCGGCGGGCCGCACTACGACTCTGGCACTGGCACTGAGTGCCATCAACCGGGGACGGATGCCAATCTCTGCGCATCTTCCGGCCGGTTTTTGCCAACCTTGCGAAGGCCCCGCCGTGGCCTCATGTCCCGTAGGCTGCGCCGAGTCGGACCCCGGCGGGGAGGAGCGGTGCGGTGAGCAAGACGTACGCGGGCGCGCGGCTGCGGAGGCTGCGCGAGGAGCGCCGGATGAGCCAGGCGGATCTCGCCCGGGTCCTGGGCATCTCCCCGAGCTACCTGAACCAGATGGAGCACGACTCCCGCCCGCTCACCGTGCCCGTGCTGCTGCGGCTGACCGAGTCGTTCGGTGTGGACCCCGGCTTCTTCTCCGAGCGCGACACCACACGCCTGCTGGCCGACCTCCGTGAGGCGCTCGCCGGCGAGATCGCCGAGTCCCGGGTCTCCGCCGCCGACCTCGGCGACCTGGCCGCCCGGCTGCCGGGCGTCGCCAAGGTCCTCGTCGACCTGGGCCGCCGCAATCAGCAGCTGTCCGAGCGTCTGGCCGGGGCGGCCGACGGCAGGGACCGCGACCGGGCCGCCGTGTCCTCGCCCCACGAGGAGATCCGCGACTTCTTCTACCGCCGCCAGAACTACCTGCACGACACCGACCTCGCGGCCGAGCGCCTGGCCGGTGAGATCGGCATCCGGCCGGGGGAGGTGATCAGCGCCCTGGCCACGCGACTCGCCAAGGCACACGGCGCCCGCCTGGGCGCCGAGCCCGGAACACGGCTGCACCGCTATGACGGCAGGAGCCGCACCCTGCACCTGTCCGCCCGGCTGCGGCCGGGGCAGCGCGCGTTCCGCATGGCGACGCAGCTGGCTCTGCTGGAACACGGCGAGCAACTCGACCGGCTGGCCACCGAGGACTTCTCCTGCGGATCGCCCACCCACGCGCTGGCCCGCATCGGAATCGCCAACTACTTCGCCGCCGCCCTGATCCTGCCCTACACCGCCTTCCACACGGCGGCCGAGGAGGCCCGCTACGACATCGAGCGCCTCACCGACCGCTTCGGCATCGGCTACGAGACCGTCTGCCATCGGCTGAGCACCCTGCAACGGCCGCGGCTGCGCGGCGTCCCGTTCTCCTTCGTACGCGTCGACCGGGCCGGCAACCTGTCCAAACGCCAGTCGGCGACCGGCTTCCACTTCTCCCGGGCCGGCGGCACGTGCCCGCTGTGGAACGTCTACGAGGCGTTCAGCTCACCCGGCCGCATCCACGTCCAGATCGCCGAGATGCCCGACGGGCAGCGCTACTTGTGGACCGCGCGAGCCGTCACCCGGCACCGCGGCGGCTGGGGCGAACCCGGCAAGACCTACGCCATCGGCCTCGGCTGCGAGATCCGGCACGCCCACCGCCTCGTCTACGCCGACGGCCTCGACCTCGCCAACGCCTGTGCCGCGACCCCCATCGGCATGGGCTGCCGCGTCTGCGAACGCCTCGACTGCTCCCAACGGGCCGCGCCGCCACTGGGCCGCCCCCTGCTCATCGACCAGCACAGCAGCACCTTCGTGCCCTACCCGGTCGAGCCCGACGAGCCGGCCCGCTGACCACCTCAGCGGTCTTCCCGGGACGCACCGCTCCGGTCGGTGCTCGCGACGGCGCGCACCGCGGGACCCGGGGGGCTACAGGGACCGGGCGGCCAGGGTGCGGGCGGGATGGCGCGGGCCGAGGAAGACCGCGGCGCCGTGGCCGTCGGGGGAGGGATGGGTGGCCTGCGTCCAGCCCCGGTGGCGGTAGAAGGACACGGTCCTGACGGACCGAAGGGAGGTGAGCAGCCAGGCGCGGCCGTCGGACACACCGGCGGTCACCGCCTCCAGCAGGCTGCCGCCGACGCCCGCGCCCCGCACCGCGGGCCGGACCGCGATCTCGTCGATCTCGCGGCCGCCGCACAGCCACTCCTCGGTACGGCTCCGGCCGAGGGCCACCGCAGCCTCCGGATGGCAGCCGTCCGCCGGAAAGGGCGTGGGCGTGGTCCAGGCGGTGGCGAAGCCGACGACGGACGGGCCGTCGAAGGCGAGCGCGGCGGTGAACCCCGGCCGCCGCACGTCCGAAGCCAGCCGAGCGGCGAAGGCGTCCGCCCGCGCCCCGTCCTCGTTCCACGGGGGCGGGCGGAACGCGTCGGCGTAGACGGAGCGCAGGGCCGCGCCGTACGGCAGGAGCGCGTCGGCCGGGACGGCCCGGATGTCCATCAGGCCGCCGCCCGGGCAGCGGCGACCGGGTGCAGGGCCGCGTACTCCAGCGGGGCGGAGGGGTCGATCGACACGTCCAGCGGCGCCGGTTCGGCCCCGGCCCGCACGAGGAGGTCGCCGACGGCGGCGATCATGGCGCCGTTGTCCGTGCACAGCTTCAGCGGCGGCACCCGCAGCTCGATGCCGGCGGCCCGGCAGCGCTCCTCGGCCAGCGACCGCACCCGCGAGTTCGCGGCCACTCCGCCGACCACGACCAGCGTCCCCACCCCGTGTTCCGCGCAGGCGGCGACCGCCTTGCGGGTCAGCACGTCGGCGACCGCCTCCTGGAGCGAGGCGGCCCCGTCGGCCACCGGCAGTGCGCGGCCCGCGTGTCCCTCGGCCCAGCGGGCGGCGGCCGTCTTCAGCCCCGAGAAGGAGAAGTCGTGGGAACGGGGCAGCGGCCGGGGGAGAGCGACGGCGCGGGCATCGCCGTCGCGTGCCACCCGGTCGATGGCCGGTCCGCCCGGGTAGGGCAGTCCGAAGACCCGCGCGACCTTGTCGAAGCACTCGCCGGCCGCGTCGTCCAGGGTGTCACCCAGATGAACGATCGGATCGCGGGCCAGATCGCGCACGAGGAGGAGGGAGGTGTGGCCGCCGGAGACGATCAGCACCATGCAGGGGTCGGGCAGCGGACCGTGCTCCAGGGTGTCCGCGGCCACGTGCCCGGCGAGGTGGTGCACGCCGTACAACGGCACGCCGAGCGCGTACGCGATCCCCTTGGCCCCCGCCAGCCCCACCTGGAGCGCCCCGGACAGGCCCGGCCCGGTGGTCACCGCGACCGCGCCGACGTCGGCGAGCCGCAGCCCCGCCTCGTCCAGCGCCCGCCGGACCACCGGCCGCAGGCTGTGCAGATGGGAGCGGGAGGCGATCTCCGGCACCACCCCGCCGTAGCGGGCGTGCTCGTCCATGCTCGACGCCACGGCGTGAGCGAGCAGTCGCCCGTCGCGGACGAGCCCCGCGCCGGTCTCGTCGCACGACGACTCGATCCCGAGCACGATCGGAGAACTCATGCCCAACCCTTCCTGCGAACCCATAGTTATTGCGACCAGTGTGCAATAACTCCGCGCAGGAAGTGAACCCGGGCTCGGGCGGTGCCGGCTGTCGCCCGGCAGAGGGCCTTTGGCGGGAGGCCGCCTGGTTCAGTGATCGTCCCAGTGCCCGTCGTGAGCGGCGTGCCGGTGGCCGTCATGCACGAAGTCGGTGTGGTCGCCGTGCGGCACGGCGGTGTGCCCGCACCCCTCTCCGTGCTGGTGCTCGTGCCCCTCGTGGACGGTGTGGCTCTGGCTGACGCACTCGTCCACGTGATCCCCGTGGCTCCGGTGCAGGTGCCCGTCGTGGGCGTAGTCGGTGTGATCGCCGTGCGGCACGGCGACATGGCCACACCCCTCGCCGTGTGCGTGCGGATGGGTCTCGTGGACGCGGTGTTCGGCAGCTGTGTTCATGGGGCTCACCTTCCGAGCGTCGAGGCGGCGTTTTCGCTTCACGTCTTCCTTCTCAAGAAAACATATAGCGATTTATGTACGTATCACTGGAGACGCCGCGTTCGGCACTTCTGCGATGCGGCCCCTGTGACCGCCGCCGTGTCGTCTCAGTCCGCCGGTACGGCGTGGACCGCGGCGAAGGCCAGCAGGGGAGTCGCGGTGCGCGCGGGGTCCTCGAGGATGGGGGAGTGCCCCAGACCGGGCAGCAACTCGACGCGCGCGCCCGGAACGACGCGGTAGTCGGCGGCGGACGAGGACCGCCACCTGCGGTCGTCCGCACCGAAGATCACCAGGAGCGGTGTGCCCAGGGCCGCCAGCCGGTCCGGGAGCGCCCGCTGCTCCAGGTGGGCGCGGGTGGCCTGCATCGTCGCGGTGAGCGAGTGGGGGGTCATGCGGCGCACGTCGTCCAGGAGATCCGGTGGGATCCGGTAGCCCGCGCGGCTGAAACCGGTGCTTGCGAACCCGAGGAGCTGCTCGTCGGTCGGAGGCCACTGCGAGAAGCCGCTCGACGAGGACGGCGAGGGGATGAAGGCGTCCAGGCTCGGGCCGGTGTTGACGAGGACGAGCGCGGTCACCAGGTCGGGTCGCTGTTCGGCGAGGGCGACGGAGACCACGCCGCCGCTGGAGTGCCCGACGACCACGGCGTGCTCGACGCGGAGCCGGTCCAGTGCCACGCCGACCCGGTGCGCCTGGTCCGGGAGCGCGTAGCTGCGGTCGTCCGGCTTGGCCGACCGGCCGTGTCCCAGCAGGTCGATCCGGATGACGCGGTGCGAGCTGGTCAGCAGGGGGACCAGCGCGTCCCACGAGCGGGTCGAGGACGCCGTCCCGTGGATGAGGAGAAGGGCGGGGGCGTCGCGGGGGCCGTCCAGGCACACGTGGAGGTCGCCGTCGTCCAGCGACAGGATCGAATGCTCGGTGGCCGCGGCGCCGCCGTTCCCGTGCGGTGCGCTGTGAGAATCAGTCATGAGGCCACTGTCGCCGCCGGCACCCGCGGACGGATTGGACGAATGTTCCCCTGCGGCGGCTCGCCTAGCATGGAACGGTGACCACTTTCACGCACGGTGCGGTTGTGTGGGACGTCGCAAGTCCGCGGCGCGCCAGCAGAGTTGACGGTGTGACCATGGCCGGGTTCCGGGTCCGCGACCTGGACGCGCTGCGGATGGTCCCGCATCCGGCCGTGACGCTGCTCCTGGAGTTCGGCGCCGGCTCGCCCGTCGTGGACTGCGGCGCCGGGCGGCAGCAGCGGGGAAGCATCGTCGCCGGGCCCGGGATCGGGACGGGCGGCGGGGTGCGGGCCCGGGGCGAGAACGTCGAGTGCGTACAGGTGCGCCTGTCCCCGGTGATCGCACGAGCGGTGCTGGCCGCCTCCCCCGCCGACCTCGACGGCGCCGTCGTGTCCCTGGAGGACCTGTGGGGCCGGGACGCCTCCCGGATCCGCGACCGACTGGGCGACGTCTCCTCGTGGCGGGACCGCTTCACGTTGACGGACGCGCTGCTCGCCCGCCGGCACGAGGCGGGGCCGCCTCCGGTGGACGCCGAAGTGGCCTGGGCCTGGCGCCGGATCACCGGCAGCCGTGGCCGGGTGCGGATCGACGAACTCGCGGCCGAGGTCGGATGGAGCCGCAAGCGCCTGTGGTCCCGGTTCCGGTCACAACTCGGCCTGCCGCCCAAACACGCCGCGAAACTGGTCCGCTTCGACCACGCCGTCCACTGCCTGGCCGCGGGCCGCGGCGCGGCCCGGGTCGCGGCCGACGCCGGTTACGCGGACCAGTCCCACCTGCATCGAGACGTCATGGCCTTCACCGGGACCACTCCCGCGACCGTCGCCGACGAGCCGTTCCTCGCCGTCGACCCCCTCGCCTGGCCCAGCCGCGGAAAACCCTGACGCCGAGCGCCCCCCAGGCCGGACGGAACGGCGCTGGTTTCGCCGGTGCGCGACGGTCGGACGGGCGCGCGAAACCGTACGGACATCGCGCTGAAGGGGCCTTTCCGTGGCGACGGAAAGGCCCCTTCACCGAGACTCCTGAAAGTCAGGAGGTGTCAGTGCTTGAAGGCGTCCTTGGTCTTTTCCTTGGCCTCGCGGGCGTCGCCGGTGCTCTTGTCGGCCTGACCCTCGGCGACCAGGCGGTCGTTGCCGACGGCGCGGCCCACGGCCTCCTTGGTCTTGCCCTTGGCCTGCTCGGTCTTCGCCTTGGCCTTCTCATTGGCACTCATGGTTCAGGGCCTCCTCGGAGCATCTGTTCGTTGTTGCGGTAACCCGCTCGTGCCCCGGCTGTCCCGTCACAAACAAAGGCATGATCGAGGAATGCGCATCGCAATGCCGGGCAATCGGAGGGTCAGGAGGTTGATAACTATGGTTCCCCTTTTGCTGGTCCTGCTTCTCGCGCTCATCCTTTTCGGCGCGGGCTTCGCCCTGAAGATCCTGTGGTGGGTGGCGACCATCGTCCTGGTGGTGTGGCTGCTCGGTTTCGTGATGCGCTCCACGAACGCGGGCGGCGGCCGCGGCCGCTGGTACCGATGGTGACCTGACACCGTACGCGCACACCTGTGGGGCCCGGCCGTGAATCGGCCGGGCCCCACAGGCATGTCCCGCGAGTGGTCAGGGAGCACATCGGGCGAAGGCGTCCAGAAGGGAATTGTGGGTAGGAGGATCACAGTCGGGGGCGGGACCGACGCGCGCGCCAGGAACCCGCGCGACCTCCACGTCAGGTCCCGTCCCCGACCCCGGCCTCCGGCTCGGACGTGATCTGGTAGGACAGCAACTGCTGGAAGAGCCCCGGCTGTTGGGAGAGCTGGACGTACGTGCCCTCCTGGACGATCCTGCCTTCGTCCAGGACCACGATGCGGTCGGCGACGGCGACGTTGGTGATGCGGTGGGTCACCAGCAGCACCGCCCGGTCCCGGGCGAGGTCGCGCAACCGCTGGAAGATCCGGTACTCGGCGCGGGGATCCAGGTTCGCCGTCGGCTCGTCGAGGACCAGCAGCCCGGCCTGGCGGAAGAACGCCCGCGCCAGAGCGATGCGCTGCCACTGGCCGCCGCTGAGTTCCTCCCCGTTGAGCCACTCGCGGGCCAGGAGGGTGTCCAGGCCGGCGCCGAGCTTGTCGACGACCTCATGGGCGTCGGCCGCCTCGCACGCTTCGCGGACCGCCGCGTCGCCGCGCGCCACGGGCTGTCCCTGGGTGACGTTCTCCCGCACGGTCAGCGGCCAGTGCGCGTAGTTCTGCGGCACCAGGGCGACCTGCTGCCACAACGCCCGCGGATCGGCGTCGCCGACCGGGACGCCGTCCCACAGCACCTGCCCGTCCGTGGGCAGATAGAGACCGCTGACCAGCTTCGACAGCGTCGACTTGCCGGAGCCGTTGAAGCCCACCAGCGCGGTGACCTCACCGCGGCGCAGGGTGAGGGAGACGTCGGACAGGGCGTCGCGGTCCTTGCCCGCGTAGCGGTGGGTGACCGACTTGACCTCGATCGTCCTCGGCGGCTCGGGCCGGTGCGGGCCCCGGCGCATCCGGAAGCCGCCGGCCTTGTCGAGGAAGCCGGTCCAGTCGTCCATGTACAGCCCCGTACGCACGGCACGCGCACCGACGGCCACCAGACCGCGCACCGACATCCCGACCGTCTGCAGGGCGAAGACGGCCGTGCCGGCATGTCCGACGGTGATCCGGCCGGTCGCGAGCAGCCATACGACCGCCGCCCACACCACCGCCGACCCCAGGCCGCCGCACACCGCGCCGACCAGGGACATGCGGGCGCCCTTGTCGGCCGCCGCCCGGTCCTCACGGTTGATCCGGGCGACCGTCTGCCGGTACCGGCCGGACAGGAAGTCGGCCATGGTGCCGGCCCGGATCTGGTCGGCGGCGTCCTTGGTGTAGATGTGCCAGCGCAGCACCGACAGCATCCGGTTGTCGCCGTTGCTGCGCAGGTTCGCCAGGTACCGGACGCGCGCGGCGCTGACCTGCGCCAGGGCCTGCGGCAGGCTCGCCGCGACGAGGAGCGGGAGCAGGACCCAGTGCACGCCGGTCAGGACGATCGCCCCGGCGAGGAAGCCGGCGCCCGAGGCGATCAGATCCTGGCCCTCGTTGATCAGGTCGCCGGTGACCTGGGCGCCGCGGTCGGCGGCCTCCCGGTCACGGTTGAAGTCGGGGTCGTCGTAGGCACATAGCTCGACCTCGGCGCAGCCGGTCAGCAGCATCTGCTCGGCCTCGCGCGACACCAGCGGGCCCAGCCGGGAGGACAGCCAGTTGACGGTGATGCCGAGGAGCGCGCGTACGCCGGCGGCACCGGCGAGCAGGGCGACGGAGGGCCACGCCTGAAGAAGCCGGTGGTAGACGTCTCCGTCGCGCAGCAGAGCGGTCAGGGTGCCGGCGATGGCGACCAGACCCAGGGCCTGCATCACGCCGGTGACGGTCTGGCACAGCAGGAGGCCGACGGTGGCCCGCCGGTCGACGCGCCAGGCGAGGCCGAGGGAGCGGCGCACCAACTGCGGCAGGCGCCGGGCCATGTCGCGCATCCGGATCGAGCGACCGGCCGCCTCGCGGCTGCCGGTCAGGTCGACGTAGCGCATCTGCGGCTCGGGCGCGGCCGGGTGGGAAGCGTCGCCCGGTGCGGTGGGGGACGCGGCTGGGGTGCTGCGCGGCCCCGGGACGCGGTCAGCCGATGCGTCGGCCGTGGACTCACTCATGCCGCCCACCCCGTATCCGGACCCGCTGAGCCGGGCATGCCGTCAACGCCGTGCGTGATCGCGCCGGGCCGTCGTTCGATTCCGGGAGGCTGCTGCGAGAGAGCGGGAGCGGGGTGCATGGCGTGTCCTCCGTCTGAGCGTCGGTGTGGCACTGATGCTCTAAAAACGCGCCGGATCCGGTCCCGTCACGGCCAGATCGGAGGGTATGCGGCGAACACGAGTTCCACGTCCCACGACGAGGCATGCGACCGCTGGGCGGCCTCGACTCAAACTCGTTCGATCAGGGCGGTTCACTCCTTCGGGGGGTTGCGGACGGCGCGCGGGCGCTGCCGGTGACGGTGTCCGGGCCGGACCGGGCGGGAGAGTGTCGGAATCGTCAGATACCCGGAGTCGTCGGCCCGCGCGACGAAGACGCGTCAGTCGGTGGCTGCCCCACTGTCTGCCTCAGCCAGGTGTTGTCGCGGAGTTCCGGATGCGCGGTGGTGATCAGTCGCACTGCTTCCGCCTTCGCCTCTTCGGTCAGTTCTCGCAACTCCGACCAGGTCAGTTGAGCAACTCCCCCCATCGGCCATGTTGTTGTCAGGGTGACGATCTCTGCCTCTCGACGGAACGCGTACTGGTGCTGGGTCAGGCTGGTCTCGGTCGCGAGGCTGTCATGGTCCATGAGCTCTCGGACCGCGTACTCGAGCATCAGGGCGAAGTCGACCACCGGGTGGCCCAGTGAGGGCACGCTGAGGTCCGCGCCGTGGATGATGAGCCGCCGGTCTGCCTTGAAGTAACGGAGACAGAAGTCCGAGGCGTTCAGGTCCAGGTGATCCGGGCGCCAATCCGGGGACCAGGACGCGTCGTCCGTGCAGGGCTCGAAGGCGAAGTCGATCATCGGTTCCTCCTCAAAACAGGTACCTGCGAAGCTCAAAAGCCCGTGCCGCGCGCGACGTTGTCGCCGAGGTGTCACACCGGGCAGTCACTACCACCACCGTCGGGCCCGCACCACATGCGGCACGCACCCCCGGCCTCACGCCCACGTCAACGCCACGCCCACGTCAACGTCAACGCCACGCCCACGCCGCCGACGACGTCATGACCGACTTCCGCCGGCGGCCAGCACTGCCGCGAGGCCCTCCCGCAGGTCCTTGACGAAGTACTCGGGCACCTCCAGCGACGGGAAATGGCCCCCGGCCTCGGGCGACCTCCACCGAACGATCCGCCGGAACCGCTCCTGCGCCCAGACGCGCGGACACTTCTCGATGTCGCGGGGATACACACTGATCGCCGACGGGACGTCGACCCGGAGTCCGGGATCGAGCGAGTCGTGGCTTTCGTAGTAGATGCGGGCCGACGACGCTCCGGTCCGCGTCAGCCAGTACAGGGTGACGTCGTCGAGGACGCGGTCCCTGGAGATCGTCTCGAACGGGCTGTCCTCGGTGTCCGTCCACTCGGCGAACTTGTCGAGGATCCAGGCGAGAAGCCCGACCGGTGAGTCGACCAGCGAGTATCCGATGGTCTGCGGTCGGGTCGCCTGCTGCTTCGCGTACGCCGCGCGATGGCGCCAGAAGTCGCGGGTCTCCTCGGCCCATGCGCGCTCGGTCGCCGTCAGCCCGTCCGTCGACAGCCCGGGCGGCGCCTGCGCGGTCGTGGTGTGGATGCCGAGAACGTGCTCCGGGAACCTGCCGCCGAGGACCGTGGTGATCACACCTCCCCAGTCGCCGCCGTGGGCTGCGAACCTGCTGTAGCCCAGCGTGCCCATGAGGTCCACCCAGGCCGCCGCGATCTTCTCGATCCCCCACCCGGTGGTGGCCGGCTTGTCGCTGAAACCGAAACCCGGCAGCGACGGGACCACCACGTGGAACGCCGGGGCGTCCGCGTCCTTCGGCTCCGCCAGTTCGTCCACCACATCGACGAACTCGGCGATGCTGCCCGGCCAGCCGTGCGTCAGGATCAGCGGAGTGGCGTCCGCGCGCGCGGACCGGCGGTGCAGGAAGTGGATGCCCAGACCGTCGATGGTGGTGCGGAACTGGCCGATCCGGTTGATGCGCGCCTCGAAGGGCCGCCAGTCGTATCCAGTGCGCCAGTAGTCCACGACGTCCACGAGATCGGCGCGAGGAACGCCCTGTTCCCATCGGCGGCGGCCGGTCGCGGCGCGGTCGACCGTCTCGGGTTCCGGCAGCCGTGCCGCGGCCAGTCGCGCGCGCAGGTCGTCGAGGTCGGCGTCGGTCGCGTGGACTTCGTATGCCCGCACGTCGCCGGTTCGGAGGTTCACGAGGCGCCCCCGTCGAGGCGGGCCGATGCGGTGATACGGCCGTGTTCGACGGTGGCCGCAGGGTCGGTGACGCACCCGTGCGCGGACATGAGACCTCCTGGTCGTCGGCGGAGCCGGAGCGAGCTCTCTGGGAACCGGCTAAGACGGTTCTAACACGCGCCGGTCGCGACGGACAACCGGCTAAGGTGGTTCCATGAGTGCTCGGTTCCCTGATTTCCGTCTCGGCAAGGTGCTGGCGACCAGCTTCACGGGGACCCTGTCGGAGCGGCACGGCGACGCGGTGGAGCGCATTCCCACCCCGAACCGACTTGTCGACTGGCTGGCGGTGAGTGGCCTCACGGTGGCGTCCTGCACCGCCGCCCAGCTCGAACTCGCTCGGGAACTGAGGGAATCGATCCACGCCGCCGCGACGGCGGCCGCACTCCGCGCTCCCCTCCCCGCGTCAGCCGTCCAGGTCATCAATGACCGCAGCACTCGGGGCCGGGCCGCGGCCGTCCTGACGCCCGAGGGTGCTCGGCGATGGCGACTCGGCCCGACTTCCTCGGTGGAGGACGCCCTGGGCGTCATCGCCGCCGACGCGATCAGCGTGATCGCGGGCGAACGGGACGGCAGGCTGGCTCTGTGCTCGTCGCCCACCTGCCAGGCGGCCTTCTTCGACACCAGCCAGAGCCGCACCCGCAAATGGTGCGACATGAACACGTGCGGCAATCGTCAGAAGAAGGCACGCTTCAACGCCTCCAGGAGCGAGAACTCCGGTTCGGCGAGGTAGTCGTCGTCGCCGCGCCGCGGGGATCGCGTACGTCGGCCGCGCGCCGAAGCCACGCCGTGGAACTGGGCGACCGGCCGGCTCAGCGGACGCGTCGTAGACGAGGGCCAGTGTGCCGTGCTCGCCCGCCGCCTGGCCGGCGAGCGTCCACCGCCCCCGCGGGCAGACCGTCGTCGAAGAAGCGGGGCCCGCCGCCGAGGAAGACCGGGAAGACGGTGAGCGCCAGCCGGTCTACCTTGTCGGCCGTCAGCAGTGCTTTGATGACGCTCGCGCTGGAGAGCACGAGAATGTCACCGCCTTCGCCGGCCTTAAGGTCCTCGACCACTTCGGCGGCCGACTTGTCGGCGATCCGGCTGAGCGGGGCCGCCAGGTCCCGCAGGGAGCCGGGCCGCAGCGCGTAGACGCGGCGCTGACCGATGCGCTCAAAGGTATAAGAACCCGCGTCGGAGGCCCGCTGTCCGCCCCCGGTTCCTCGCCCCGGTTCCTCGCCCCGGCTCCCCGCCCCGTGGCGATGCGGTCGACGAAGCTCCCCCACCACGCACGACGGCCGCCCCGCGGAGATCCGTCTGCGGGGCGGCCGTCGTTCTCACGTCAGTTGGTGAAGTAGAAGTACTTCCAGGCGCCGTGGGTCGTGGAGTTGACCGTGTCGCCCGACGTGCCGTTCACGTAGGAGGCGCGCACGCGCATCCGATAGCCCGTGTCGTGCGGGCCCGTCAGCGTGACGGCCGACTTGCCGTTGCCGCCGAGGCCGAAGTACTGCGAGCCCGCGTCGTACCACTTGCCCTGGTAGTAGAGCTCCAGGGACAGCTGGTGCCTGCGCCCCGGGTAGTAGCTCATCGTGGTCGTGAAGAGCGGGTTCGTCTTCTTGTGGTAGTACGCGTACGACGTCGAGCCGATCTTCGCCGTCCTGTACTGCTTCGAGAGCGTGGTCGAGACCTTGACCTGCGCGTACGCCGTGGACGTGACCGTCTTCGGCGCGTACTTGCCGTCACCCGCGAAGACGGCGGTCACCGTGGTGTCGCGGGTCATGTCGACCGTCGCCGACAGATCGCCCTTGGAGTTGACCTTGGCGGACTTGACCCGCTTCTTCGGCTTGTCCGAACCGAACGGGTCCACGTACAGCTCGACCGTGCGGTTCTTGTACGTCTTGCCGAGGTGGGCGGTGAACGAGACGTCCTTGCCGTACGCGTACAGCGCCTTGTTGTGGTTCAGCGTGAGCGTGGGCGCGGTCCGGGGCACGTCGACCTTGTCGGAGCCGGACGCGGCCGAGCGCGACGCGTCGCCCGCGTAGGACACCTTGTAGGTGACCGGGCCGCCGGCGGTCGGGGTGTCCGTGAAGGAGAAGGAGCCGTCCGGCTTCAGCGTCACCGGGCTGAGCGTCCGGCCCTTGGGCGACTCGACGTCGGTCCGGGTGACCGTGGCCCTGGTCCCCGCCGGGAACGCGCCCTTGGCCGCCACCTTGCCGGTGACCGTGAGCTTCTTGCCGAGCGCGGACTTCGCCGGGGCGTTCACGGTGACCTTGGTCGCCGACTTCGTCGGGTCGGTCAGCACCCGCAGGGCGTAGACGTTCCCGTACACGTTGGTGGTGAGGGCGAAGACACGGCTGCGGTCCGGGGCCCAGGCGAGACCGGTCTCGCTCAGGTCGTTCGTGGCCGTGGTGCTGCCGCCGCTGTACGGGAGGTCGTACGTGCGCAGGGCGGACGTGGCGCCCGACGGATAGACGAAGACCTTCGACGCGTACGGGGAGCTGCCGAGGGCGACCATGCCGTCCGGCGCGACGGCCACGGCGTCGACCCACGAACCCGTGTGGTAGGCGCCCACGAGCGACAGGTCGGCGGTCGAGAACACCTGGGCGGCGTCCTGCGGGGAACCGCCGCCCAGGATCAGCTTCTTGCCGTCCGGCGTGACGTCGAAGTCCTTGAGGAACGCCGGGGACTCGCCGAGGGGCACATCGGGGCCGGAGGCCACCTTCCGCGGTACGCCCGAGGAGACGTCGTACACGGCGAGCGCGACGGAGCTGATGCCCTCCTGGGCCGCGGCCAGCACATCCGGGGCGCCGGGGTCGGAGGCCAGACGCGGTGCGGAGTACCAGCTGTTCGCGCCGTCCGAGGGCAGCGTCACCTCCGCGTCGGGAGAGGACACGTCGATCGAGCCGATCTGGCCGCGGTAGGCGTCTTCCGGACCGTTGAACCCGAACCAGAGCTTGCCCCCGGCCATCGCCGGATACCTCGGCTCGATGCCCTTGCCGAGGGCGTACCGCTTGGTCTCGGTGAGCGTGGCCGTGTCGATGGCGGCGATCGCTCCGGCCTTGGACACCGCCGCGTACACGGTGTTGGAGTCGGTGGACAGCTCCAGGCCCATCACACCCGGCAGCGAGCCGATCGTGCGGACGACCTTGCCGCTGTAGTCCGTCGCGACGATCTTGCCGGACGTCGGATCGCTGAGGAAGATCCGCTTGTGGACGCCGTCCACCACCATGTCGCCGCTCGACTTGATCGGCAGCGGAGCGCTCGAATCGGCGGCGGCCGGGTTGGCCGCACCGCCGACGAGCACGACGGAGCTGAAGAGGACCGCGAGCGCCGTCGCGGTCGCGGTTCTGCGCATGCGCAAAGTTACTGATACCCCCACGGTGAAAGGGGCCGCTCGACGCCCGGCACAACAGACAGGGCGGCGGCCCGCACCGCAGGGTACGACATCGCACCGACACGCACGTTCGGATATGTGGGGAGGGGTGCGAGCGGGTGGGTCAGGCGCCCGCCGGGCGCCCCTGGTCGACGGGCTCGCTCAGCAGGCCGCTCGCCGTCCGGTGGACCTTCGCCAGGGCGCTGAGGAGCGATGCGCGTTCGGGCTCGGTGAGGTCGGCGGTGACCCGCTCCTCGATCAACCGCCGTTCCGCCTCGACCGGTTCCTGGAGCGCGCGCCCGGCGTCGGTGAGCCAGAGCCGGACGAGGCGGTGGTCCCGGTCGTCGCGCCGGCGGGTGAGCAGCCCGGCCGTGGTCATCCGGTCGGCCATCTTGACCACGGTGGGAGTCGTGACGTTCAGCGCGGCCGCGACGTCGCCGGGCGTGCGGCCGTCCCGCTCCCACAACACGGCGAGCAGGTAGTTCTGTCCGACGTGCAGTCCATGGCGGCGCATGGCCGCGTCGGCCAGGGCCCGGAGCGCCTTCGACGTTCTGCCGTGCAGATCCAGGAACTCTGACATCGGGGCCTTTCGGTGACGTACGGGAGCGGAGGCGTGCACCGCAGCGAAGTCGATTGACGGCTAATCATTCACCGGCTAACGTTCTTTCAAGTTCATTAGACGGCAAACGATTAGGGGAGCCCTCATGATACTGGTCACCGGAGCCACCGGGAACATAGGCCGTGAACTCACCCGCCAACTCGACGCGGCTGGCGCGGAGTTACGTCTCCTCGTCCGCGACCCCGCCCGCGCCGCACGGCTGCCGGAACGCGCGGAGCGCGCCGTCGGCGACCTGGGGGACCCCGCCGCCCTGGCCGCCGCCTTCGCCGGCGTCGACGAGCTCTTCCTGCTCACCCAGGGCATCGGCACCGACCACACGGCCGCCGCCGTCGCCGCCGCCGAGGCTGCCGGGGTGCGCCACATCGTGCACCTGTCCTCCTTCCACGTCGTCTTCGACCCGATCCCCGCCATGGGGCGCTGGCACCACGAACGCGAGGGAATCATCCGCGCCTCAGGCGTCCCCGCCACCTTCCTGCGGCCCGGCGGCTTCATGACCAACGCCCTCGACTGGCTGCCCACCATCCGCGAGGGGAACTACGTCCTCGACCCGATCGGCCCGGGCCGCTACGCGCCGATCGACCCCGCGGACATCGCCGCGGTCGCCGCCCTCGCCCTGACCGAGGCCGGCCACCAAGGCAAGGAGTACGCCCTCACCGGCGACGAGACCTTCACCGTCACCGAGCAGGTGCGGATCATCTCCGAGACGGTCGGCCGCGACATCGAGGTGCGGGAGACGGCCACCCCGGCCGAGGCCGTGGCGTCCCGCTTCCCCGCCGGAGCGCCCCAGGCCCTCGCGGACGCCATCACGGAGGGCTTCGCCCTCATGCGCGCCGACACCGTCGGGTTCCGGACCGACACCGTGCGACGGCTGCTCGGACGGGGGCCGCTGACGTTCGCCGACTGGTGCGCGCGCCACGCCGACGCGTTCCGGCGACCCGGTACGGCCTGAGCCGCCGTACCCCTTACGGCCGCACCCGCGTCGGCAGGGTGAGGATCTCCGCGCCGTCGTCGGTGATGGCGATGGTGTGCTCGCTGTGCGCGGTCCGGCAGCCGGTCGCGCTGCGCAGCGTCCAGCCGTCGGCGTCGGTGACGAGGGTGGCGGTGTCGGCCATGACCCAGGGCTCCAGGGCGAGCAGCAGTCCGGGGCGCAGCTTGTATCCGCGGCCGGGCCGTCCGGTGTTCGCGATGTGCGGGTCCTGGTGCATGGTCGAACCGATGCCGTGGCCTCCGAACTCGGTGTTGACCGGGTAGCCGGCCTCGCTGAGCACCGTGCCGATGGCGTGCGAGAGGTCACCGACGCGCGCCCCCGGCCTGGCGGCGGCGATGCCGGCGGCGAGTGCGCGTTCGGTCGTCTCGATCATCGCGACGCTCTCCGCCGGTCTGGCCCCGCCCACCAGGAAACTGATCGCGGCGTCCGCGGCCACCCCGCCCCGGGACACGGCGAGGTCGAGCGTCAGCAGATCGCCGTCCGCCAGCGCGTAGTGATACGGCCGCCCGTGGAGCACCCGGTCGTTGACGGCCGTGCAGATGTAGTGCCCGAACGGGCCGCGCCCGAACGAAGGCGCGTAGTCGACGTAGCAGGACTGCGCTCCCGCCTCGGTGATCATCTCCTTGGTCCACTGGTCGATCTCCAGCAGGTTGGTCCCGACCGAGCTGCGCTGCTTCAACGCGTCGAGGATGTCGCCGACCAGGGCGCCGGTGTCCCTCGCCCGTTCCAGCCGTGCCGAGTTCAGGATCTCGATCATGGGGGCCTGCCTCCCGTGTGCGTCCAATAACAATCCCGGTCCAACTGTACCGGTATTAGAATTGGGGTCATGGTCAGGTTGCCGCTCACCCCCGCCGAGGTAGCCCGCGGACAGCGTCTCGGCGCCCTGCTCCGCCGAGCCCGGGGCCGCCGCTCGATGCTGGACGTGGCGCTCGCCGCACACATCTCGCCGGAGACGCTGCGGAAGATCGAATCCGGCCGGGTGGCCACTCCCGCCTTCCCGACCATCGCGGCGATCGCCGACACGCTCGGCCTGTCCCTCGACGCCGTATGGGCCGAGATCAGCCAGGCGGAGCACACCGCCGAGGAGCAGCCGGTCCCGCCCGCCGCACGGCGTCCGTCGCTTGTCTCGTGACGCCGCACTGAGCGAGCCGGCGGCCGACCGGAGGCCCCGAAGCCTCGCCGGCCGGACGACGTTGAGCCCGAGGCATACCGCGGCGCCGTCCTGTCCCCTCCTTGACGGGCTACGGCTGGTCGTCCAGGACAAGCGTGCGACGACACGGCCTCACCGCTTGTCTTCCAGCCCCGGCCCGGGTGCGCGGCCGATTCTGGGAGACTCGGCTCGCTGGGGACTTCGTGCGGTGCGTATGCCGCGATGCGGTGAGGGAGTGCGTGGTGGAGAAGGTGACGTTGGCGGCGTGGCCCACACCGATGGAGGCGGCTCCCCGCTGGGCCGCGGAGATCGGGCTCGCCCCGGACGACCTGTGGATCAAGCGGGACGACCTGACCGGCCTCGGCGGCGGTGGCAACAAGGTCCGCAAGCTGGAATGGCTGGTCGCGGACGCCCTGCGGCGCGGCGCCGACACCCTCGTCACGACGGGTGGGCCGCAGAGCAACCACGCCCGGCTCACCGCGGCCGCGGGCGCACGGGCGGGTCTGAAGGTGGTGCTGGTGATACCCGGCGCCGGCCGCCCGGACGAGCCGGCGGGTAACCTGCTCCTGGACGCCGCTCTCGTCGCCCGCGTCGTGTGGGCGGGGGACGCCGCCCCCGGGGAGCTGACCGGGCACGCCGAGAAGACATGCGCCGAGCTGCGCGCCGAGGGCGCCGCGCCGTATCTGGTGCCGTTCGGCGGATCCAACGCCCTGGGGGCCCGCGGCTACCGTGAGGCGGGTGAGGAGATCCTCGCCCAGCAGCCTGCCGTCCGGCATGTCGTGACCGCCCTGGGGTCCGGCGGCACGATGGCCGGTCTGGTCGCCGCCCTGGGGGCCGAAAAGGTCCTGGGCGTCGATGTGGGCGCGCTCCCCCGTCCCGCTCCCGTCGTCGCCGCCTTCGCCTCGGAACTCACCGGCAGCGAGGTCGCGGCCGGCCGGCTGCGCACCCGGGACGACCAGGTGGGCCAGGCGTACGGCGTTCTCCACGAACCCGTTCTGCGAGCCGTCACGACGGTGGCGCGCACGGAGGGCGTCATCCTGGACCCGGTCTACACCGGACGCGCCGCAGCGGGACTGATGGCCGCCGTCCGGGACGGCGACATCCGGCCCGGACAGCGCACGGTGCTCCTCCACACCGGCGGTCTGCCCGGCCTCTTCGGCCACGCCGAAGCAGCACGCCGCATCGGTCAGACCCTGCACACCTACCCGTGACACGGTCCTCGCCCGGCGGTGGCGAGAACGCGGAGCACTGGTTCCACGGAGAGTTGACACGCCTCGTCGTGATCCGTACAGTCCTCCGAGTTGTCCGACGTGAGAGCCGACTCCGGTCGGCGCCTGGACGACCATTCCGCACGTACCCAGCCTCTCGACGACAGTCGTGTCATACGCCTGTTGTCATTTCATTGGCGCGAGTATTTACGGAATGAGGAATCCGCGTTCGCGAGAACGCAGCCCCGGTTCGCACGGGGGCACGGAATCCGCTAAAGTCTCACTCGTCGGAACGGCCCAACGGGCCGGGAAGACAGCCCCGCTGACCGGGGATCAGGTCGAAAAAGATCTGATAGAGTCGGAACCGCCGGAAAGGGAAACGCGGAAGCGGGAACCTGGAAAGCACCGAGGAAAT
>NZ_BAABKC010000038.1:0-58630 GCF_039543625.1 Streptomyces similanensis
GTCCGCGGCGCCCGCCGCCGCGGCCCCTGCGGCGGCGCCCGCCGGGGAGCCGCCCGCCGGGCCGCCCGTCCCGGTCGCCGGGTCGTCCCCGACGTCCCTGCCCTTCCCCGCCCCGGCGGCCTCCGCGCACTCCGCCGCCTCCGTGATTCCCGCGGATTCCGTGACCGCCATGACCGCCATGACCTCAGTGACCTCAGCGAATTCCGTGACCTCCGTGAATTCCGTGTCCGGCAACGAGAAAGCGAGCAGTCGATGAAGTACGACCTTGTGGTGGTGGGCGCGGGCCCGTACGGCCTCTCGATCGCCTCCCACGCGGCGGCCGCCGGGCTGACCCTGCGGGTGTTCGGCCGGCCCATGGCGTCCTGGCGCGACCACATGCCGCGCGGCATGCTGCTGAAGTCGGAGCCGTGGGCGTCGAACCTGTCCGACCCGGCGGGCCGCTGGCGGCTGGACGCCTACTGCGCCGAGCACGGGATGACGGCCCGGCACGCGGAGCCGATGCCGGTGGAGACGTTCGCGGCGTACGGGCTGTGGTTCGCGCGCAACGCCGTGCCCGCGGTGGACGAGCGCACGGTGGTCCGGGTGTCCTCGGGTCCCGGCGGCTTCACGGTGGTCACCGAGGACGGACAGGCGGTGCAGGCGCGGACGGTGGCGCTGGCGGTCGGCGTGATGCCGTTCGTGGAGGTGCCGCAGGTGCTGGACGGGCTGCGGCCCTCGCTGGTGACGCACAGCAGCGACCACAGCGATCTGACCCGCTTCCGCGGCATGGACGTCACGGTGGTCGGCGGCGGCCAGGCGGCCCTGGAGACCGCGGCGCTGCTCGCCGAGCAGGGCGCGCGCACCCGGGTGCTGGCGAGGGCCGGGCAACTGCGGTGGAACGATCTGCCGCCGGTGCTGGAGCGGCCCTGGTGGCGGTCGGTGCGCTCGCCGCACAGCGGGCTGGGTCCCGGCTGGCGCAACTGGTTCTACTCCGAGCGTCCCAACCTCTACCGGCGGCTGCCGGAGCCGACGCGGGCGCGGATCGCGGCCACCGCGCTGGGTCCGGCCGGCGCCTGGTGGGTGCGGGACCGGGTGGAGCGGGCGGTGGAGCTGCTGCCGGGCCACGAGATCGCCTCGGCCCGGGCGGTGGGCGGCGGTCTGCGGCTGGAGACGATGAGCCTGGACGGCACGCTGCGCACGGTGGAGACCGAGCACGTGATCGCGGCGACCGGGTTCCGCACGAGCCGCGACCGGTTCGGGATGCTCGCCGCCGAGCTGCGCGGGACGCTGGCCGCGCTGCCGGACGGCTCCCCCGAGGTCGGGCACGACTTCGAGTCCTCCCACCCCGGGCTGTTCCTGGCCGGTCTGGTGACCGCCTCGGGCTTCGGCCCGGCGATGCGGTTCGTGCAGGGGGCGACGTTCACGGCGTCGGCGCTGGTGCGCGGGGTGCGGCGCCGGCTGCGGACGGCGCCGATGACCGTGACGGTCCCCGGCCCGGGCGGCAGCCGCACCGCGGTCCCGTCCCCGGTGCGCCACTGAGTGCTCGCCCCTGACGTCCTCGCCGGGTACGTCCCGGTGAGGGCCGGCCGCCCCGGTCCGAGCCGTCTCCCGTACGGCTCGGACCGGGGCGGGGCGGCGCCGAGAGGCGGGCCGGGCCGCCGAAAGCGAGAGGGTCACCCGAGTACGCCTCGCGTACTCGGGTGACCCTCTGTCACCGCTTCACTGCCGGAGGCCGAAGCGTCCTAGCGGTGGCCGGCGGCGCGGCCGCGGCGGTACAGCATCGCGCCGCCCGCGATCAGCGCGACGCTCAGGGCGCCGGCCGCCAGGGTCTCCTTGTCACCGGTCTGGGCCAGCTGCGGCGGCTCGTGCGGCTTGACGACCGGCGGGGTGTACCGGACGGGCGGCGCGGGCTGCGGCGTCTCGGCGCGCGGCGGCGGCGTGGTGGGCGTGGTCTTGGCCGGCGGAGTGGTCTCCGGGCCGTTCTCGCAGGTGTTGCCGAAGGAGCTGTTGAGGGCGGCGACACCGTTGACGGTGTTGCCGCAGACGTTCGCCTCCACCTCGACCGGCGCCTGCACGGTGTTGCCCGACAGCACGCCGGGCGAGTCGCTGCTGGTGCCGTTGGCGGTGGAGTCGGCGAAGGCGGAGGTGCCGGACAGGGACAGAATGCCCGTGGCGGCGGCGGCCGCCGCGAACACTCCCCTGCTCAGGGTCTGTCGCAATGTGGTGTCTTCCTGTGTGAAGTTCGGGGAGAGCCGGCTCCGGAACCGGAAGACCGCGTTCTCGCGGTTCTCGTGGTTCGCGTAGCGCCGCATGCCCTACTGCTTCTTCAACCCGACACCGGGGAATTGGTGGCGCAAGTTCACCCGGATGGCCCGCGTGACCGGCGCGAGGGTGACCGCCGCCCCCTCGACGACCCCTAGGACACCACGTCCTTGCGGGCGAACCCGCGGAACGCCAGGGCGAAGAACACCAGTGCGTAGGTGACAGAGATCGCCGAGCCCTGGATCATCCCGGACCACTGCGGATGCGGCTGCACGGCGTCCGCCCAGGCGAACTGCCAGTGCGCGGGCAGGAAGTGGCGCCAGTGGCCGAGCGCGGTGACGGCGTCCAGCACGTTGCCCACGATGGTCAGGCCGACCGCGCCGCCCACCGCGCCCAGCGGCGCGTCCGTCCGGGTGGACAGCCAGAACGCCAGTGCGGCGGTGACCAGCTGCGACACGAAGAGGTACGCCACGACCACCACCAGCCGCCCGGCGGCGGTGCCCGCGTCGAGCGCGCCGCCGGTGGGGATCCGCAGCGGCCCCCAGCCGTAGGCGGCGGTGCCGACGGCGAGCGCCACCACGGGCAGCAGTACCATCGCGGCCAGGCTCAGCCCGAGCCCGACGGCCAGCTTGGACCACAGCAGCCGGGCCCGGGGCACGGGCGCGGCGAGCAGATAGCGCAGGGAGGACCAGCTCGCCTCGGAGGCGACGGTGTCGCCGCAGAACAGCGCGACCGGGATCACCAGCAGGAAGCCCGCCGACACGAACAGGTTGACCGCGGCGAAGTTGGCGCCGGAGGCGGTGGCCGTGTCCATCAGGGTGACCTGGTCGTTGCGGCCGCCCGGGTCGCCGCCGATGGCGAAGGCGGCGACCAGCACGAAGGGCAGCGCGGCCAGGATGCCGGCCATGATCAGCGTGCGGCGGCGTTTGAGCTGGCGGGCCAGTTCGACGCGCAGCGGCAGGGTGCGTCCCGCGCGGTAGCCGGAGGCGACCTCGACGGGCTCGCTGAGCGTGCTCACGCGGAACCTCCGATCAGGGTGAGGAAGGCGTCCTCCAGGCGGCGGTGCGGGCCGACGGAGGCGACGGGCACGTCGAGCCGTACCAGCTCGGCGACGAGCGTCTGCGGGGCGCCGCCGGGCTCCAGCCGGACCAGCAGGCCGTCGTCGGTGCGGACCGCGGAGGCGACGCCGGGCAGCGCGGCCACCTTCTCCGCCACCGGCTCCGCCACGGGCGTGGCGGTGCCGACCAGCAGGGTGTCCCCGGAGCCGATGATGTCGCGCACCGGGCCGGCCCGCATCAGCCGGCCGCGGTCCATGACGACGAGGTGGGTGCAGGACTGCTCGACCTCGGCCAGCAGGTGGCTGGAGACGATCACGGTGCGTCCGGCGGCGGCGTAGCGGATCATGACCTCGCGCATCTCGCGGATCTGCGGCGGGTCGAGGCCGTTGGTCGGCTCGTCGAGGATGAGCAGGTCGGGCAGGCCGAGCATGGCCTGGGCGATGGCCAGGCGCTGGCGCATGCCCTGGGAGTAGGTGCGCACGGCGCGGGCGAGGGCGTCGCCGAGGCCGGCGATCTCCAGGGCCTCGTCCAGGTGGGCGTCCTCGGGCGGGCGGCCGGTGGCCCGCCAGTACAGCTCCAGGTTCTCCCGGCCGGACAGGTGCGGCAGGAAGCCGGCGCCCTCGACGAAGGCGCCGACCCGGGACAGGACGGGCGCGCCGGGCCGGATCGCGTGGCCGAAGACGCGGATCTCGCCCTCGTCGGGCCGGATCAGGCCCATCAGCATGCGCAGGGTGGTGGTCTTGCCGGCGCCGTTGGGTCCGAGCAGGCCGAGGACCTGGCCCTGTTCGACGCGGAAGGACAGGTCGCGCACGGCATACCTCTCGGTCGACCGGGCGTAGCGCTTGCTGAGGCCGGTGATCTGGAGGGGGACGTCGGCGAGCGCCGGGTCGGGGGCGGGGGCGGCGGTGCGGCGGCGGGCGGTGAGCAGCAGGGCGGCCGCCAGGACGGCGCCGGCGGCCGGCAGCCACCACACCCAGGCGGGCAGCGGGGCGGCGGCGGTGGTCACGCCGGGCGCGGTCGGCACGGCCAGGCCGCCCTTCAGGGCGACGGTGTAGGTCGCGGGGGCGGCCGGGGAGGCGTAGGCGAGGTCGGTGGAGGCGACGACGAGGCGCAGGCGGTGGCCCTTCTGCACCTCGTGGTCGATCGCCGGGAGGGTGAGGGCGACGTCCTTGCCGCCCTTGGCGCCCTCGACGCGCACCGGGTCGACGAGCTGGGCGGGCAGCACCGGCCGCGCCTCGCCGGGTCCGACGTCGTACAGCTTGGCGAAGAGCACCGCGTCGTCGCCGCTGGAGGTGACGTGCACGGTGACGGTCGGCGATCCGGTGACGCGCAGGTCGCCGCGCAGGGGCGCCGAGTCGAACCGGGCGTACTGGCCGGGGAAGTCCAGGGAGACGCCGACGCCGAGCGCCGAGAGCCGGGTGAGCGATCCGGCGGCGGCGCCGAGGCCGGGCAGGGCGGAGACGGCGGGCGGGTTGGCGCCGGCCGGGTTCTCGAAGCGCTGGGGGCGGCCGGTCAGGGCGATGGCGCGCGGGGCGTTCGCGAGGCCGGGGTAGGCGTCGGCGCTCGCGCCGCGCAGCAGGGCGGCGCCGTCGGTGGAGTCGACGCCTCCGGTGCGGGTGACCCGGAAGGCGGGGCCGGTGCTCGCGTCCCGGTCGCCCTTGAGGTACCGGTCGAACCAGGTCCGTACGCGGCCCTGGACCCGGTCGCCCTCCAGGTCGCCGCCGTCGTGGCCGCCGGAGATCCAGTCGACGTCGACGGGGGCGCCGTTGGCCTTGATCGCCTTCTGGGCCCGGTCGGCCTGGCCGAGCGGGAAGAGCGAGTCGCTCTGGCCCTGGACGAGCAGGGTGGGCACCTTGATCCGGTCGGCGACGGCGGACGGGGAGCGGGCCGCCAGGAGCGCGCGGGCCGCGGGGTCGGGGCGGCCGGACTCGGCGACCCGCTGGTACATCCGGCACAGCTCGGGTTCGAAGCGGGCGCAGCCGCCGCCGGAGTTGATGAAGACGCCGGCCCAGAGCTTCTTGAACACGCCGTTCGGGAAGAGGGCGTCGGCGAGGTTCCAGTAGGTGATCGCGGGGGCGATGGCGTCCACCCGCCGGTCGTGTCCGGCGGCGAGCAGGGCGATGGCGCCGCCGTAGGAGGCGCCGGCGACGCCCACGCGCGGGTCGCCCGGCCGGTCCAGCTCGACCTGGGGCTGCCGGGCGAGCCAGTCGATCAGCCGGGAGACGTCGGCGACCTCGCCCTTCGGGTCGTTCAGGCCGATCTTCCCGGTGGACCTGCCGAAGCCGCGCGCCGACCAGGTGAGCACCGCGTAGCCGTCGCGGGCGAGGTCCTCGGCCTGCCGGCGTACGTCGTCCTTGCTGCCGCCGAAGCCGTGTCCGAGCAGGACGGCGGGGTGGCGGCCGGAGCCGGCCGGGGTGAAGTACGAGGTGTCCAGACGCACCCCGGCGGCCGTGCCGATCGCCTGGTCGGCGCGGTGCACGGCGGGCGGGTCGTCGGAGGCGACCGCCGTCCAGGTGCCGGCCCCGGCGAGCACGACGACGGCGGCCCCCGCGGCGAGCCACCGCCGGGGCCGCGTCAGCAGCCTTCGAAGATCCATGCTCCAACGGTACGGGCCACCACCGACAACCGGGGCCGCCGGTGGGCCGACCCCGGCCCCCTCCTGCGGGAGTACGGCCGCCGGACGGCGTACCGCGCCCGTGGTAGCGGCGGCGGGGCCGGGCGGGTACGACGGAGGCCCCCCACGCGGTGTGGGGGGCCTCCGTCGGAGCGGGGCGTGCGCCGGCGGTACGGGGGAGTTCGCCGGGTTACGCCTGCTCGTCCACGGGGATCGACACCAGCCAGCGCGTGTCGCGGCGCGGGCGGAGGTAGAAGGCCCAGTAGAGGGTGGCGACGGCGGTGATGCCGCCGGTCCACAGCAGGTAGCCGACCTCCTGCTGGGTGAGGACGTACACCAGCACCACGATGAGCAGGACCGGCACGGCCGGCCACAGCGGCATGCGCCAGGCGGCGGTGTGCTTGTGGTCGCCGCGGCGGCACAGCAGGGCGGCGACCGCGACCAGGATGTACATGCCGGTGACGGAGACGCCGGTGACGCCGTAGAGGGTGTCCAGGTTGACGAAGCAGAGGGCGGCGCCGGGGACGCCGACCGCGAGGGTGGCCACCCACGGGGAGCCGAAGCGGCCGAGCTTGGAGAAGACGTTGTTGACGGGGGCGGGCCAGGCCTTGTCGCGGGCGGAGGCGAACAGCACGCGGGAGTTCTGGATGACCATGACGATGCCGGCGTTGATGATGGCCAGGGCGACGCAGAGGCTGACGAAGGTGCCGACCGCGGAGTTGGACCAGGCGGTCACCATCGAGCTGAGGTCGCCGCTGGTCAGCTCCTTGAGGTCGGAGGCGCCCATGGTGATGGCGATGACCGGCACGAGGATGATGACCGAGGAGATGCCCAGGGTGGCCAGCACGGTGCGGGCGACGTTGCGACGCGGGTTCTCCAGCTCCTCGGAGAGGTAGACGGCGGTCGAGAAGCCCTGGGTGGCGAAGAGCGCGATGGCGAGCCCGGAGATGACCAGCATGGCGGTGACGGGGTCGGTGTGCCCGGCGGAGTCGGCCACGTGCAGGGAGACCAGGCTGCCGACGCCGCGGTGGCTGTGGGCGAAGCCCAGCATGGCGACGACGCCGGCCGCGATGACCTCCAGGACCAGGAAGATGCCGGTGATCCAGGCGTTGGCGCGCAGGTCCAGCAGACCGGCGAGGGTGGCCAGGAGCATCACTCCGGCGCCGGTCATCGACGGGTCGAGGTGGACGATCGGCGTGAGGTAGTCGGCCGTGCCCATCGCGATCACCGGGGGCACGATCACCACGACCAGCAGCGACAGTACGAAGACCAGCCAGCCCGCGAGCCGCCCGGCCATCGTGGAGACCATGGCGTACTCGCCGCCCGCGCTGGGGATGAGGGTGCCCAGCTCCGAGTAGCAGAACGCCACGGCGATACAGAGCAGGGAGCCGATGGCGAGGGTGAGGGCGGTCGCGGTGCCGAGCGAGCCGAACAGGTCGGGCACGACCACGAAGAGCGTGGAGGCGGGCGTCACGCACGAGAGCGTGAGGAGCGTGCCGCCGACGACCCCGATGGAGCGCTTGAGCTGCCTGGGGCTGTCCGTGGTCCCTGTGGGACTGCCGGTCGCCTCGGCGACGGCGTTCTCGACAGGGCGGAGCGTGTCGGTCATACGGCGGTTCCGTTCGACTCGTGCAAATGGTGATGAGGGCTCGGGAGCGCTATCGCCTCCGGCGGCTTCGCTCGTACGTCTGTCGTCTTCTCGTCCGCTCCCAGCGTCAGCATGGAACCCCGACGAAAACCGTCACGTCAATGGCTGTTCACCTTCGGAATCCGCAGCTGCAACCTTTGCGGTGTGGGCTCGTTTTCGCAGGCACCGAGAGCGAGCCAGGGCATTCATCAAGCCTCGACGAAGTGTGACCTTGGTTTCGAAGGTGAACCGTCGTTCACGCCTCCGCCATCCGTTTCATCCCCTACGCACGGGAATCGCAGGGCGCGGCGTAAAAAAAGTTGCGACCGTCCGGATAGCGGACGATCAGAACGGGGTGCCGCGTCACCCTCGGCTACCGCGGGTAAACCCGCGGCGACCGGCGTGGGCGGGCCGGCCCGGACCCGCACGCGCGCGTGCCCCGCTCCGACGGGCGTCGGGCGGGGCACACGGGGGGCGGGGTCAGTGGTTGCGGGGGAAGCCCAGGTCGACGCCGGCGGGGGCCTCGGAGGGGTCGGGCCAGCGGGTGGTGACGACCTTGCCGCGGGTGTAGAAGTGCGTGCCGTCGTTGCCGTAGATGTGGTGGTCGCCGAAGAGCGAGTCCTTCCAGCCGCCGAAGGAGTGGTAGCCCACCGGCACCGGGATCGGCACGTTCACGCCGACCATGCCGGCCTCCACCTCCAGCTGGAAGCGGCGGGCCGCGCCGCCGTCACGGGTGAAGACCGCGGTGCCGTTGCCGAACGGCGAGGCGTTGATGAGCGCCACGCCCTCCTCATAGGTGTCCGCGCGCAGCACGCACAGCACCGGGCCGAAGATCTCGTCCTGGTACGCCTTCGCGGTGGTCGGCACCCGGTCCAGCAGGGACAGGCCGATCCAGTGGCCGTCCTCGTAGCCCTCCACGCTGTAGCCGGTGCCGTCCAGGACGACCTCGCAGCCCTCCTCGGCGGCGCCCTTGACGTAGGAGGCGACCTTGTCGCGGTGGGCGGCGGTGATCAGCGGGCCCATCTCGGAGGCCGGGTCGTCGCCGGGGCCGATCTTGATCTTCTCGGCGCGCTCGCGGATCTTGTCGACCAGCTCGTCGGCGATCGCGCCGACCGCGACGACGGCCGAGATGGCCATGCAGCGCTCGCCCGCCGAGCCGTACGCCGCCGAGACCGCCGCGTCGGCCGCCGCGTCCAGGTCGGCGTCCGGGAGCACCAGCATGTGGTTCTTGGCGCCGCCCAGCGCCTGCACGCGCTTGCCGTTGGCGGCGGCGGTGGTGTGGATGTGGCGGGCGATCGGGGTGGAGCCGACGAAGGAGACCGCCTTGACGTCGGGGTGCTCCAGGAGGCGGTCGACGGCCGTCCTGTCGCCGTGCAGGACGTTGAAGACGCCGTCGGGCAGACCGGCCTCGGACAGCAGCTCGGCGATCCGCATCGACGCCGAGGGGTCCTTCTCGCTCGGCTTGAGCACGAAGGTGTTGCCGCAGGCGATGGCGAGCGGGAACATCCACATCGGGACCATCGCGGGGAAGTTGAACGGCGTGATGCCGGCCACCACGCCCAGCGGCTGGCGGATCGAGGCCACGTCCACCCGCGTCGCCACCTGGGTGGACAGCTCGCCCTTGAGCTGCACGGTGATGCCGCAGGCCAGGTCGACGATCTCCAGGCCGCGCGCGACCTCGCCGAGTGCGTCGGAGTGCACCTTGCCGTGCTCGGCGGTGATCAGCGCGGCGATCTCGTCGCGGTGGGCGTCCAGCAGCGCGCGGAACCGGAACAGGATCGAGGTGCGCTGGGCCAGCGAGGACTGACCCCAGGTGGCGTAGGCGTCCTGGGCGGCGGCCACCGCCGCGTCCACCTCGTCGACCGAGGCGAAGGCCACCTTGGTGGTGACCGCGCCGGTCGCCGGGTCCGTCACCGGCCCGTACGTGCCCGAGGCGCCTTCGACGGTCTTCCCGCCGATCCAGTGGTTGACGATCTTCGTCATGCCCGGTAACTCCTTCAACAGATGGCGGCGACGGGTCGAGGCGTGCCGTTCGTGCGGCTCACGTGTCCGGACCGCGTGCCTGCCGGACCGCGGACCCGGTCACCTATCCATCCCACCAGGACCCCGTCGCGAACGCGCCCGACACTGTGTCTGCGGTTTCGGCGTCCTTGTAGACACATGAGGGAGTCTCCGCCGGGCGGGGGAAACGCGGGTGCGGGACCTCCGGCGCGGGGCCGTAGCGGGCGGGGAGTCGGCGCTCGCACTTCGCTCCTGCCAGGGCGAAGCGGTCTCCCGCGCCGGAGGCGATCGGTGGCCGGGCGGCGCCGAGCGCCTGGGTGCGTCGGTTCAACGTGCGCTCACCGCCCGGGGTTTGGAACTCCGCGTGCTCCGTGCGTCATGTACCTGCACCGTACAACCGCCCGCTCGCCGACCGCGTGCTCCACTCGCCGATGCGGGCGGCGAACGTATGTGTGACTCCCCCGGTTCTAGTGCGGACACGGCGGCCTGTCAATGAATTGTCCGGACATTCGGACGAGCGAGGCGTCAGGGACACCGTTACGCAACTCTCCTGTCACAGATGTCCCGGTTGTGCGGCCCGCGCGTCACACCCGCGCGACGGACCATGCCACCCCCCGGGCCGGTTCGTTCGCCGGTCACTGGGAGGTACACGTACATGACCGACCGAAAGCTCTGGTCGTACCAGGAGATCGCGGCGCACATCCGGGTGCGGACGGACACCGTGCGGTCCTACCGCAAACACGGACTGCTGCCGCCGCCGGACCACGTGGAGGGCGGCCGCCCCTACTGGTACGCCGACACCGTCCGCGCCTGGGTCGCCGCCCGGCCCGGCAACAACCGCGGACGCGGACGCGGATGAGCCCACCACGGACCGCCCGCCGCCCGCCGCCCGCCGCTCACCCGCGCCGAGCGGCCCCGGCCGGCCTTCGCACTCCTGCGCGACACCGGCATGCCGGGCCGGATCGGCGCGGCGGGCGGCGCGCCCCGTGCGACGCTGCTCGCGCGGGCCCGCACGGCGCCCCCGCCGCGGCCCCGGTCGCATACCCGCCCCGCCCCACACCCTTCACGTCACCTCTTTGTGTCATACCCCCTAGGGGTATAATCTGGTCTTAGTGAGCCCCCCTTGGGCCACGTCGACCCCACACGTCACGACGAGGAGAGCGCCATGACCGCCCAGACCGAGACCCCGGACACCGTCACCGCCGTCTACCAGGTGAGCGGGATGAGCTGCGGACACTGCGAGAGCTCCGTCTCCGCCGAGATCTCCGAGCTGCCCGGCGTCAGCGCGGTGAAGGCCGTGGCCTCCACCGGCGAGGTCACCGTCGTCTCCGCCGCCCCGCTCGACGACGAGGCGGTGCGCGCGGCCGTGGACGAGGCGGGCTTCGAGCTCGTCGGCCGCGCCTGAGCCGCAGCGCGCACCGCGCGTCCCGCGCGGCGCCCCGACCAAGAGGTACCTCTCGACACCGGGCCGTATCGACCAGCTGATACTGGCTCCGTACGGCCCGGTCCGTCATCAGGAGTACGGACATGACCAGTACCACCACCAGCACGGCGACGCCCCCGGCCACGGAGGCGTCCGAGGTCGAACTGCTCATCGGCGGCATGACCTGCGCCTCGTGCGCCGCCCGCGTGGAGAAGAAGCTCAACCGGCTGGACGGCGTCACCGCCACGGTGAACTTCGCCACCGAGAAGGCCAGGGTCGCCTACCCACCGGGCGTACAGGTCGCCGACCTGATCGCCACCGTGGTGAAGACCGGCTACACCGCCGAGGAACCGCCCCCGCCCGACCCCGGGCCCGCCGGCGCCGCGCCGAGCGGGGCCGAGCCCGGCGCGGACCCCGAACTCGCCGCCCTGCGCCAGCGCCTGATCGTCTCCGCGGCCCTGGCCGTCCCGGTCGTCCTGCTGTCCATGGTCCCGGCCCTCCAGTTCGACAACTGGCAGTGGCTCGCGCTGACGCTGGCCGCGCCGGTCGTCGTCTGGGGCGCGCTGCCCTTCCACCGGGCCGCCCTCACGGGCGCCCGGCACGGCGCGGCCACCATGGACACCCTCGTCTCGGTCGGCACCCTGGCGGCCTTCGGCTGGTCGCTGTGGGCGCTGTTCCTGGGCGACGCGGGCATGCCCGGCATGCGCGACGAGTTCCGCCTGACCGTCTCCCGGATGGACGCCGCCTCCACCCTCTACCTGGAGGTCGCCTCCGGCGTGGTGGCCTTCATCCTGCTGGGCCGCTATCTGGAGGCCCGCTCCAAGCGGCGCGCGGGCGCCGCGCTGCGGGCGCTGCTGGAGCTGGGCGCCAAGGACGTGGCCGTGCTCCGCGACGGGCGCGAGATACGCGTCCCGGTGTCCGCGCTCGCGGTCGGCGACCGGTTCGTGGTGCGGCCCGGCGAGAAGGTCGCCACCGACGGCACGGTGGTCGAGGGCGCCTCGGCGGTCGACGCCTCGATGCTGACCGGCGAGTCCGTGCCGGTGGACGTGAGCGTGGGCGACGCGGTCACCGGCGCCACCGTCAACGCGGGCGGCCGGCTGGTCGTCGAGGCCACCCGGATCGGCGCCGACACCCAGCTCGCCAGGATGGCGAAGCTGGTGGAGGACGCGCAGAACGGCAAGGCCCAGGTGCAGCGCCTCGCCGACCGGATCTCGGCCGTCTTCGTGCCCGTGGTCCTGGTGATCGCGCTCGGCACCCTGCTGACCTGGCTGCTGGTCACCGGCGACGTCACCGCCGCGTTCACCGCCGCCGTGGCGGTGCTGATCATCGCCTGCCCGTGCGCGCTGGGCCTGGCCACGCCGACCGCGCTGATGGTCGGCACCGGCCGGGGCGCGCAGCTCGGCATCCTCATCAAGGGCCCCGAGGTCCTGGAGTCCACCCGCCGCGTCGACACGGTCGTCCTGGACAAGACCGGCACCGTCACCACCGGCCGGATGACCCTCCAGGAGGTGTACGCGGCCGAGGGCGTCGACGAGAAGGAGCTGCTGCGGCTCGCGGGCGCCCTGGAGCACGCCTCCGAGCACCCCGTCGCGCGGGCGATCGCGGCCGGCGCCGAGGACCGGGTCGGCCCGCTGCCGGCGGTCGAGCACTTCGAGAACGTCCCCGGACGGGGCGTACGCGGGCGCGTGGCGGGCCGTGAGGTCGTCGCCGGGCGGTTGTTCGAGGAGGTGCCCGCGGACGTCGCCCGGGCCCGCCAGGAGGCCGAGGCGGCCGGCCGTACGGCCGTCGTGGTCGGCTGGGACGGCGCGGCGCGGGGGGTCGTCGCGGTGGCGGACGCGGTCAAGGAGACCAGCGCCGACGCCGTACGGCAGCTGCGGGCGCTGGGGCTGCGGCCGGTGCTGCTGACCGGTGACAACCGGGCGGTCGCCGAGTCGGTGGCGCGCGCGGTCGGGATCGACGCGGCCGACGTGATCGCCGAGGTGCTGCCGCAGGACAAGGTGGCGGCCGTGGAGCGGCTGCGCGCCGAGGGCCGGACGGTCGCCATGGTGGGCGACGGGGTCAACGACGCCGCCGCGCTCGCCACCGCCGACCTGGGACTGGCGATGGGCACGGGCACGGACGCCGCGATCGAGGCCGGCGACCTGACCCTGGTGCGCGGGGACCTGCGGGTGGCGGCCGACGCCATCCGGCTGTCGCGGCGGACGCTCGGCACGATCAAGGGCAACCTGGTGTGGGCCTTCGGCTACAACGTGGCCGCGCTGCCGCTGGCCGCCGCCGGACTGCTCAACCCGATGATCGCGGGGGCGGCGATGGCGTTCTCCTCGGTGTTCGTGGTGAGCAACAGCCTGCGGCTGCGCACGTTCCGCTGACCGAAGGGGGCCGTGACCGTGGCCACGGTCACCGCCACAGTCACGGTCACCGCCACGGTCACGGCCCCGAAACGGAAGTAAGAGTCCCTCTAGAGACATGAGCGAGCCTCACATAAGCTCTTCACAAGGCTCGCGCATCATCCTTACGCTTGGGTCTCGATCGCCATAACCGGTCTCTTGCGCATCTAAAGGGACATAGGCAAGAGACACAGATCACAGTGATGTGAACGTAACCATCGAAGGGGTTCGAAGGTCTAAGTTTGGCGATGTCAGGAAGCGTCTTGGGGGGCGCGGACTGACGTCTGAGGATGTCTTGGGGGACTTCCTCAGATGGGGGTACCCCCAGCTCGAACGATGGTGAGAGCTTGGGGGAGCGTCGCCGGGACGCGTACACCGGGAAGCTTTGAGCGGCCCTCCCGGAAGTGCGCTGTCCCGGCAGATCGCACAGCAGTAGGCAGGACAGGAGTACGACGGGTTCCGCCCGTCGCGCTCACAGCGGTTCAGGCGCTGGTTCTCACAGACGCCCGGCCGGATCCCGTGGGGGGAATCCGCACCGGGACATGGGAAGGCGCCCTGGCCGTCGGCCCGTGGGGGGACCGGCGCACCGGGGCGCCTTCCGCTTGTCCGACGCCCGCCCCCGCTCTGACGCCGTACCGCCGTCCCGTCAGTCCCGTTCGTCCCGTCCTCTCCCCTGCCCTCGCGTGCGGCAGCACAGAGCCCCGTACCCGCCGTGAGGCGGACACGGGGCCCGGGGAAGCCGTCGCGGCCACGGGGCCGACGACCTTCAGCGCGGCGGGACCGCGCCGGTCAGCGCTCCTCGACCGGGACGAAGTCGCGCTCGACCACGCCGGTGTAGATCTGGCGCGGGCGGCCGATGCGGGAGCCCGGCTCCTTGATCATCTCGTGCCACTGGGCGATCCAGCCCGGCAGCCGGCCGAGGGCGAACAGGACCGTGAACATCTCGGTCGGGAAGCCCATGGCCCGGTAGATCAGACCGGTGTAGAAGTCGACGTTCGGGTAGAGCTTGCGCTCGACGAAGTAGTCGTCGGAGAGCGCGTGCTCCTCCAGCTTCAGGGCGATGTCGAGGAGCTCGTCGTCCTTGCCCAGCGCGGAGAGCACGTCGTGCGCGGCGGCCTTGATGATCTTGGCGCGCGGGTCGAAGTTCTTGTAGACCCGGTGGCCGAAGCCCATCAGGCGGACGCCGTCCTCCTTGTTCTTCACCTTGCGGATGAAGGTGTCGACGTCGTTGCCCGAGTCGCGGATGCCTTCCAGCATCTCCAGCACCGACTGGTTGGCGCCGCCGTGCAGCGGGCCCCACAGGGCGTTGATGCCGGCCGAGATCGACGCGAACATGTTGGCCTGGGAGGAGCCCACCAGGCGGACCGTGGAGGTCGAACAGTTCTGCTCGTGGTCCGCGTGCAGGATGAGCAGCTTGTCCAGCGCGGAGACGACGACCGGGTCCAGCTCGAACTCCTGGGCGGGGACCGAGAAGGTCATGCGCAGGAAGTTCTCGACGTAGCTCAGGTCGTTGCGCGGGTAGACGAACGGGTGACCGATCGACTTCTTGTACGCGTACGCCGCGATCGTCGGGAGCTTGGCGAGCAGGCGGATGGTGGAGAGGTTGCGCTGCTTCTCGTCGAACGGGTTGTGGCTGTCCTGGTAGAAGGTGGACAGCGCCGAGACGACCGAGGACAGCATCGCCATCGGGTGGGCGTCGCGCGGGAAGCCCTTGTAGAAGTTCTTGACGTCCTCGTGCAGCAGGGTGTGCTGCGTGATCTCGTTCTTGAACGTGGTCAGCTCGTCGACGGTCGGCAGCTCACCGTTGATCAGCAGGTAGGCCACCTCCAGGAAGGTGGAGCGCTCGGCCAGCTGCTCGATGGGGTAGCCGCGGTAACGGAGGATGCCCTCCTCGCCGTCGAGGTAGGTGACGGCGGATTTATAGGCGGCGGTGTTGCCGTAGCCGCTGTCCAGGGTCACCAGACCGGTCTGGGCGCGCAGCTTCCCGATGTCGAAGCCCTTGTCGCCGACGGTGCTGTCGATCACCGGGTAGGTGTACTCGCTGCCGTCGTACCGCAGTACTACAGAGTTGTCGCTCACGTCTTCCCTCACCGACGTAGTGCCTCATCTTCGAGGTGCCCTGACTGTTCTCTACCATCCCCCATTTGGCTCAGGAGAGTGCACTCGGGGTCGACCATTGGGCCTATTGGCGGCACTCAGTGCCGCCAACCTGCTCATCCTGCCCCCTTCGCCCGGTCACCGGAAGTGCTCTGTGACCTTTGCGACTCGTTTGATCGATCATTTCTGGCGACGGCGGCCGGGGCGACGGAAGGACGTCGCCCTTACGGGTGGTTCGTCCCGTTTCCTCAGGCGCCCGTGAGCCGGTGGTCCAGCCCGGTGCAGCGGCGGCCCGCCGACACCGTGCGCACCGCCTGGCCGATCGCCTTGCGCGAACCGACGAGCACGACCAGCTTCTTGGCCCGGGTCACCGCCGTGTACAGCAGGTTGCGCTGGAGCATCATCCAGGCGCCGGTGGTGACCGGGATCACCACGGCGGGATATTCACTGCCCTGGGAGCGGTGAATGGTGACCGCGTAGGCGTGCGCCAGCTCGTCCAGCTCGTCGAAGTCGTACGGCACCTCCTCGTCCTCGTCGGTCAGCACCGTCAGCCGCTGCTCGACCGGATCGAGGGAGGTGACGACGCCGACCGTGCCGTTGAAGACGCCGTTCTCGCCCTTCTCGTAGTTGTTGCGGATCTGGGTGACCTTGTCGCCGACCCGGAAAACACGCCCGCCGAACCGCTTCTCGGGCAGGTCGGGGCGGCCGGGCGTGACGGCCTGCTGGAGCAGTCCGTTCAGCGTGCCCGCGCCGGCCGGGCCGCGGTGCATGGGCGCGAGGACCTGCACGTCACGGCGCGGATCGAGGCCGAAGCGGGCCGGGATGCGGCGCGCCGCCACGTCCACGGTGAGCCGGCCGGCCTCCTCGGTGTCGTCCTCCACGAAGAGGAAGAAGTCCTTCATGCCGTCGGTCAGCGGGTGCTGCCCGGAGTTGATGCGGTGCGCGTTGGTCACCACGCCCGACTGCTGGGCCTGGCGGAAGACCCGGGTGAGGCGGACGGCCGGGATCGGGCTGCCGTCGGTCAGGAGGTCGCGCAGCACCTCGCCGGCGCCGACGCTGGGCAACTGGTCCACGTCGCCGACGAAGAGCAGGTGCGCGCCGGGCGGCACCGCCTTGACCAGCTTGTTGGCGAGCAGCAGGTCCAGCATGGACGCCTCGTCCACGACCACGAGGTCGGCGTCGAGCGGGCGGTCCCGGTCGTAGGCCGCGTCGTCGCCGGGCTTCAGCTCCAGCAGGCGGTGGACGGTGGACGCCTCGGCGCCGGTCAGCTCGGCCAGCCGCTTGGCCGCGCGTCCGGTGGGCGCGGCCAGCACCACCTTCGCCCTGCGGGCGCGGGCCAGCTCCACCACGGAGCGGACCGTGAAGGACTTGCCGCAGCCGGGACCGCCGGTCAGCACGGCCACCTTCTCGGTCAGCGCGAGCTTGACGGCCGCCTCCTGCTCGGGGGCGAGGTCGGTGCCGGTACGGCCCTTGAGCCAGCCGAGCGCCTTGTCCCAGGCCACGTCGCGGAACGCCGGCATCCGGTCCTCGCCGGTGCGCAGCAGGCGCAACAGCTGGGCGGAGAGGGAGAGTTCGGCGCGGTGGAAGGGGACGAGGTAGATCGCGGTGACGGGGAAGCCGCCCTCCGGGCCGGGGATCCGCTCCCGTACGACGCCGGGGTCCTCGCCCTCCTCCGGCTCGGCCGCCAGCTCGGCGAGGCACTCGATGACGAGGCCGGTGTCGACCTGGAGGAGCTTGACGGCGTCCGCGATCAGGCGTTCCTCGGGGAGGTAGCAGTTGCCTTGGTCGGCGGACTGCGACAGGGCGTACTGGAGGCCGGCCTTGACCCGCTCCGGGCTGTCGTGCGGGATGCCGACGGACTGGGCGATCTTGTCGGCGGTGAGGAAGCCGATGCCCCAGACGTCGGCGGCCAGGCGGTAGGGCTGGTTCTTCACCACGGAGATGGAGGCGTCGCCGTACTTCTTGTAGATGCGCACGGCGATGGAGGTGGACACCTCGACGGTCTGGAGGAAGAGCATCACCTCCTTGATCGCCTTCTGCTCCTCCCACGCCTCGGCGATCTTCTTCGTCCGCTTCGGCCCGAGCCCCGGCACCTCGATGAGCCGCTTGATCTCCTCCTCGATGATCCGGAGGGTGTCGGTGCCGAAGTGCTGGGTGATGCGGTCGGCGAAGACGGGGCCGATGCCCTTCACCAGCCCCGAGCCGAGGTAGCGCCGGATGCCCTGGACGGTGGCGGGCAGCACGGTGGTGTAGTTCTCGACGTGGAACTGCTTGCCGTACTGCGGGTGGGAGCCCCAACGGCCCTCCATCCGCAGCGACTCCCCCACCTGCGCGCCGAGCAGCGCGCCGACGACGGTCAGCAGATCGCCGGCGCCTCGGCCGGTGTCGACGCGGGCGACGGTGTAGCCGTTCTCCTCGTTGGCGTACGTGATCCGTTCGAGCACGCCTTCGAGCACGGCGAGCCGCCGTTCGCCGGGGTCCGCGGGGGGCTGGTTGGGCATGGTGCGACGGTACCGGGGAGGTCCGACAGCGGGCACTTCCCCCAGGGGCGCCCACAGGGGCGCCCACAGGCCGGCGTCCGGAACGGCCGTTGGTGGCGGGTGGTGACAGGGCCCGCTACCGGCCGGCGGGGACGCACTCGGGCAACGTGCCGACCAGCCTGATGGCCAGCAGGCCCGGTGCGCCGCCGTCCGTCTCCGCGATGAACAGCAGGTGGTCTCCGGTCCGGATGGCGCCGGGCTTGATGTCGCGGACGCCGTCGCCGTGGTAACCGGACGGGGGCGCCACCTCCGTGAGGCTGCCGCGCGGGCGGCCGGAGGAACCGGTGGTGTGGCAGGAGGCCGAGGGCACCAGCACCTTCGCGGGGATGCCGGCCTTGTCCAGCGCGGCCTGGAGCCCGGGAACGCCCTTCGCGTCGAACAACTGCACGGAGACCAGGCCGCCGGGCTTGGACCGGACGGCGTAGTCGGCGTTGACGATGTCCAGGCTCATGCCCGGGGTGCTCCGGGCGGCCGGGCCGGTGCTCGCGGTACGGGGCGCCGGGGCGGCCTGCCGCGTGCCATGCGAGCCGGATCCCAGTGGAAGCGCGACGGCCACGGCCGCCGCCGCGGCGATGCCCACGGTGAGGGCCGTCCGGCGGCGCGGCGCGCGGAGCCGGAGCACGGCCCGGTGACCGGCGGGGGCGGACAGGGTGGACGCGTGGGAGGCCAGCTCGTCGGCGAGCTGCTCCTTGAAGTGCGCGGGCGTGTTCACTGGGCGGCCTCCAGAAGGGCGGGGCGGGTGGCGTCGAGGGCTTGACCGGCACTGCGCAGGGCCTTGCGGGCGCGGTGCAGCCGTACCCGGGCGGTGGCCGAGCTGATGCCCAGCGCCTGCGCCGCCTCGCGGGCCGTGAGCCCGTCCAGGGCGACCAGGTCGAGGACCGCCCGCAGCGGTTCGGAGAGCGCGGCGTGGGCGGCGGCGAGTCCTCGGGCGGCGCGGTCGGCGTCGATCCGTCTCTCGATGGCGCTGACGTCCTCCTCGTCCAGCAGCCGCCGTCCGCTGATCCTGGCCATCAGGTGCCGTTCGCGGACGGTGCCGCGGAAGTGGGTGTGGATGACGTTGCGGGATATGCCGTAGAGCCAGGCGAGGGGTGCGCCGCGCCGGGCGTCGTACGTGTGGGCGCCCTCCAGGGCGGCCACGAAGATGTCCGCCGTCAGATCGGCGGCCAGATGCGCGCTGTCGACGCGCCGGGTGACGAACCCGAGCACGGTGTCGAAGTGCTGCTCGTAGAACACGGCGAACCCCGCAGGGTCTCGCGTGGGTGGTGCTGTCGGACGCTCCGTCGGCACGGACGGCTCCTCGGGGACGAGTCGAAGGGGTGCTGCGTGACACCCGTTCTAGTCCGCGGCACGCGAGAGCGTTACATCCGCCGGTCGGCCGGTCGGCCGATGCCGGGCCGCAGGCAGGGCAGACAGCTTCGAACCCTCTCTCCTCGCCTACGTCCTGGCCGTCCTCGGCTGCCCTCACTACGAGGTGGCGCTTCCGATCGTCGAGCGGTTCCTCCGCCACCCCCACGCCGAGGTCTGTCGGGAGGCCTCGGAGGCGGTGACGGAACTGCACTGTCGCCGAGAGCCGGCCCAGGACGAGACGGCGTAGTCCCTGCGGCTCAGCGGATCGGTCGTCAAGGCAACGGCGTGGGACAGCCAGGGCCGCGGGACACCGGTCTCCGTGCGTACACTCCCTGCCTCCACCCGGGACAGCGGCACAGCAGTGCGGGGCACACCTGAGGGTGCGCCCCCCTCGCTTGCGTGAGACCTTGCCGCGTCAGCGCGGGTTCAGTGCACGGCGGGCCACGCTGATGACGCTGTGGGCGTCGGCCCCGTACACCGCCGACTCGCGGATGGTGCGCCAGACCTTCGTGTAAAGCGCGATGTTGTCGGCATCGTCCAACCACAGCTCGGCGTGCCAGTCCTCGGCGACCACCAAGCGGTCGTCAAGGAGCCAGAAGCCGTTGGCGGGCACGATCTTGACCGACGCGGTGAACGGGACGATCCCCAGTTCGACCGTGTCCATACCGATCACGCCGGTGAGCCGGTCGAGCTGGACGGCGAGCACCGAGGGCGGGCAGATCAGCGACCGCAGCGCGGCCTCCCACATCAGGACGTGCAGCTTGCGGCCGGACCGGTACAGCCACTCCTGCCGCCGCACCCGAGCGCGCACGGCGTCCTCGACGTCGCCGGCGCCGCCCAGCAACTCCGAGTACCGGTGGATCACGTGGCGCGCGTAGTCGGGCGTCTGCAACAGTCCGGCGATCACCGACTCTTCCCAGACCCATATGTCCGAGGTGCGGTCGATCTCCGCGCTCAGCCCCTCCTGCATCGGCTTGAAGCCGTTCGCCAGCGCCCTGCGCCATGACCTGATGTGGGACTCGAATCCCGCCAGCCGGGCGGCCAGCTCGGCGTACACACCAGGCTGCTCGGTCATATCGGCCCACGCCCTCAGGTCCTCCGGGGTGGCCGTCTGCCGGCCGTTCTCCAGCTTGCTGACCTTGGATTGCGGCCAGCCGAGCCGCTGCGCGAGCTGCTGACCGGTGAGCCGGCCACCGGGGCAGGTGAACCGGAGTTCGCGAAGCCGCGCCCCCAGGGCCGCCCGCGCCTGCTGATAGTCGGTGCTCACCGGTCGCGCGCGCTATTCGGTCGGGGCCGCTCGCGCGGCGAACTCGTCGCGCGGAACGGCGTGGTGCATGGCCGCGTCGCGCACGGCGCAGTACCGCACGACCTCGGCCGGTTCGGTGATCAGCTCGACGTTCAGGAGGTTGTCCTCCTCATCGAAGTGCAACAGCGCGATCAACCGCGAGTCGAAGATCCAGAAGTCCTCGGCGGGCAGAGCCGCCCGCTCGGCGTCCTGGCGCCACAGGTACCGGATGTCCTCGCCCACGGCCGCGTTGTGCCGGGCGTAGTCGAGCAGGAACAGTTGCTCGGTGGTGGGCGGGTTGTCGGCGACGCGGACCCGGCCGACCGTCTTGCCCGCGTTCGTCTGGGCCTTGATGGTGATGAACCAGGGCTCGTCGGGGTCGCACGGCGAGGAGCCGGTGGCCAGGAAGGCCTGGAAGTCGGGGTCCTGCCGGTCCGACGCGTAGCCGCGCCGGGTCTCCAGCCGCCAAGCGGTGTGCTCGAAGGTCTCGAAGAGACGCCGGAAGGTGGCCCGGTCGACAAGTTCCGGCACCCGCTCCATTCCCTTCGGCCCCCAGTTCACGAGCAGTTCGCGGGGCACGGCCACCGCCGCATCGTCCGGTCCGAAGTGCTGGAGCTGCGCGAGGTCTTCGGGGTCGGTGACGGGCGTTCCCTGAACGATGATCTCGCCGGTGCCCTCATCCGTGTGCAGAGCGGGGCAGCCGTCGACCTTGCTGTCGGTGCCGGTGAAGCGGAGCTGACGAGCCATGGACGTTCTCCCTCCAGGGGGTGCTGATCCGATCAGCATGGCCGGGGCTCCGTCCCGGCTCTACAAGGTGAGGCCGCGTCCAGGAGAAAACACCGGCAATCTGCATGGCGCGCCGAGCAACTTCGGGAAAACAGCGTATCGGGCGTTGCCCGGCCGTCTCTAGCGTCCCGTTCATGCCTGTGAAGAAACCGGACGTGGACCCGTACGCGGCAGTGGAGGACTTGAGAGCGGCCCTGACCAAGGCCGGAATCGTCCTCCCCTCTCTGCGCGTTGACCTGGCCTCCCCTGCGTTGCGGCTCATCGAGCTGGGGCGCGTGCGCGCCGACGTGGCCGCCCGTCTGACCCAAGCCCTTCAGCCAGGAGGCCGTGAGTGACGACGGAGGAGGAGCGGCCGGAGGGCTCGTTGGTCATCGACACCCAGCGCGACAAGCTCAGACGACGGTGGCCGATCGGAACCGTGATCGGAGCAGGGTGGTGTGCCCGGACGCAGGTGCCGAGGGGCCTGTCACCACACGCCCAGCGTCTCGCAGCCGCGGGCGAACCACTGGGCGAACGAGACGGGCTCGCGTCCCAGGCGCATCGGGAGGATCAGGTCGCAGGTGGCGCGGGCGTCGAACCACATCTCGCCCCGGTGCGGTCCGGTGAGGACCAGCAGGGTGGCGAAGCCGCAGCCTTTCCCCTGGATGTGCACGGCGCCGGCGGTCTTGCGGTCCTGCAACACCCCGCACTCGTCGTCCCACCGCTGCCAGGCCGTCCCGTAGGCGTCCTCGTCCGCGAAGTCCTCGCGCTGCGGCTCGCGCGCGTCCAGGCGGTCCTCGTCGTCGCGGTAGGAGTCGGGGTGCGGGAAGTCGGTGCCGAGCAGGGCGAGGTCGGTGCGGGAGTCTCCCTCCCAGCCCCAGCCCGCGGCGCCCCGGCGGAGCCGGTTCACCCGGCCCTCGCCGTTGCGCCGCAGCAGATACTCCCGGTACTCCCCGGGGAACACGACCCCCAACTCCCGCTCGGCGTCACGGACCTCCGCGTCGGACAGCGGAGACCTCAGCTCAGGTCTCCAGGGCAGAGGCACCGGTGAGGTGACCCGGCGCGGCTTTCAGGGCGCCGACGAAGGCGGTGAAGGCGGGGACGGGGAAGGTGAGGGTGGCTCGGGCGGGGGTCTTGGAGTCGCGGACGGTGGCGTGGGTGGTGGAGGTGGCGATCTCCACGCAGGAGTCACCGTCGCCGGGCCCGGAGTAGGACGACTTCCGCCAGTTGTCGGGGGTGTCCATAGAGTGCCTCACAGCTCTTTCGCCAACCTGTGGATGAAGTCACGCGACCGAACGGGGTCGAGTGACACGGCCTCTACCTTATGAAAGAGCGTTCGAAAAGCGGCGAGTTGGGCCTCGGAGTCGATGAACGCCGCACCGTGCGGACCGTCGCGTACCACCGTGTCCAGCTTCGGCAGGGCACCTCCCACGTATGTCATGGCGCTCGCGGCGCCCGCGAACCCTTCGAGCTCGAAGGGAATGACGCGCACGGTGATGTGTTCCGCCTCGGACACCTCCACGATGCGTACCAGCTGCGCCCGTACAGTGGTCCGGTCGCTCACCATGATGCGCAGCGCCGCCTCGTGGACTACAGCCTCGTAGGGCGTGGGTGCGGGGCCTTCGAGAAGCACCTTCCGCCGCATACGGTGCTGGACACGCAGGTTTAGTTCTTCTGACGGCAACTCTGGGACGCGGTAGGCGTAGACGGCACGAGCGTAGTCCTCCGTCTGCAACGGGCCGGGGATGAACAGGAACTGCGCCTCCCTCAGGAACGTGGCGTGATGCTCCAGCTCCGCGAGGTCGAGGAACGGTGTGGGCAGTTGGCCCCGGTATTCCTCCCACCACCCCCGCGTGCGGTCCGTCGCCATGGCGACCAAGGCGTCGATCAGCGCCTCGTCCGCGCAGGAGTAGTTCACGGCGAGGCGGCGCAGCCGTTTCTCGCTGAGGCCCGCGATGCCTGCCTCGATCTGGCTGATGACCGGACCGCTGACTCCGAGCTGGGCCGCCGCCTCCTTGGCGGAGAGGCCCGCCGCGTCGCGGAGCCTGCGCAGTTCGACGGCCAGCCGCAGCTGGCGTGCTGTCGGCTCGCTCCTCAGCGCCATCGGCCGTTCCTCCCAAGTCAGTTCTCAGCGTTACCCGTTCGGGCGTCACAGTACGCGAACGGCTTGCGCGGCATAAACAGTTAGCCCTACCGTCGGTGACGTAACGCACACCCAGCGGAAGCGCACCGTACCGTCACGCCCTGGCGGCCGCGGCACTGCCACCGCGAGCGAAAACACCACTCGTCGAACGGAGTTGATGCCGCATGCCCGAAACCGATCCCGCCACCTGGGAGTACTCCCTCCACATCCCCAACGACCCCCGCGCCGTCACCGTCACCCGCCGCACCCTGCGGCTGATCCTCACCCTGCACGGACTGATCGGACTCGTGGACACCGCCGAACTCCTCGCCACCGAGCTGATCTCCAACGCCGTACGCCACACCAAGGGCCCTGCGGCCCTCCGCGTCCGGCTCTCCGCCGGCGTGCTGCGGATCGGGGCGTGGGACGCCGACCCCGCGCCCCCGGAGCCACCCCCCACCCTCGAAGACCTGGCCGAACAGGAGGACGGACGCGGACTCCTCCTGGTCAAGGCCTGCGCTGACCTGTGGGGCTGGCAGCCCCTCTCCCGCGACGGCGACCGCGGCAAGGTCGTCTGGTGCGAACTCGCGGCCGTCGGCAGTCAACTCGCTGCGTCCACCTCTGCCCTCAGCTGAACGTTTATTCGCCCATCGAATGGGTGAACGTGCGCGATCTACCCGCCAAATGGCCCCTTGATCATCCTAAGTTGCGCTCATGGTCACATCAGCCCATGAGGGGATGCATCGCATCTTCCAGGAGCGGCCCGAAATCCTGAATCCGGTGTTCGGGGTACTGGGTGTCTCCCTGCCGAAGAAGGCGACCGTGGACGCGGTCGCCACCGACGTGACGGAAGCCCGGCCGCTGGAGCGCCGGGTGGACACCGTCCTGCGCGTCGGCCCGTCCGACGGTGAGGACTTCCTGCTCGCCATCGAGTCACAATCGAAGAAGGACCCGAACAAGCAGTCGAGTTGGGCCTACTACGTCGCCTACCTCCAGGCGAAGTACAACCTGCCGGTTCTGCTCCTCGTCGTCTGCCAGGACCAGAGCACGGCCAAGTGGGCCGCCGGTCCCTTCGACTGCGGTACCCGGGGCTGGACGGCTCAGCGAACATTTCCGCTGGTCGCGGGGCCGCACAATCTGCCGGTCATCACGGATGGCCGTACCACGGCGAAGAACCTCGCTCTGGCGGTCCTCTCCGCCATGGCACACGCCCGCAGCAAGGACATCGACGCCATACTGGAAGCGATCGACCGCGCTCTCCAGGAACTCACGGGTACAGACCCCGAAACCGCCGGCTACTTCTACGAATGCCTCGAAGTCAACCTGGGTGACACCCCAGCCGGAAAGAAATGGAAAGAGATCATGTCTTTCGTCACCTACTTCCCCGGTCGTGGAACCGTCCGCGAGACGGCATACCTGGAGGGCAAGGCAGAGGGCAAGGTAGAAGGCAGAGCCGAAGGTAAGGCAGAAGGCGAAGCCAAGGGCATTCTGTTCGTGCTGGAGGTGCGGGGTGTCCCCGTGTCCGACAGCGTTCGCGAGCGCATCGCCACCTGCACCGAACTCGCCCTCCTCGACGTCTGGCTGGAGCGTTCCAGGACCGTCACCCGGGCGGAAGACCTCTTCGCCGAGGACGGCGGCGGGAACGCCTGATCAGCCGCTGCACTCCGTGTGGTCGACGTTCCGCCTCCGCCCCCCGCTGCGAAATGGTCAGCGGGGGGCGGGGCTGACTCGGGCGTGCCGTTACCCGGGAGGTAATGGCACCGCCCGGCCGGCCCTGGCCACAATGCCGATCACACCGCGTCGGTCGGACGCGGACACCGGATCGGAGTGATGTGCCATGCCCGCAGCGACACCCTTGACCACTCGTGCCGTCGTGGACGAGCTGTTGCGGCGGATCGGTCAGGGCGAGGCCGCGCGCATCGCCGAGATGTACGCCGAGCGGGGCGACTGGAAGCTGGACTGGCCGGAGGCCGAGCACGGGCGGGCCGCCACTCCGTGGATCCGGCACCGTTCCACCCGCGCCGACGTCGCGGCCCACTTCCGTGAGCTGGCCGAGCACCATGTGCCCGGCCAGGCCGCGACCGAGATCGAGCGGGTGCTCGTCGACGGCCGTGACGCGGTCGTGCTCGGGGAGATCCGTCAGACCGCCCGTTCCACCGGGCGCGCCTACCGGGCGCGGTTCGCCCTGCACCTCACCGTCGAGGACGGTCTGATCACCCGGCACCACGTCTACGAGGACAGCCTCGCCGTGGCCCAGGCGTTCGAGGTGAACGGGACGGGGGAGCCTCGCTGAGGCATCCGTGAAGTGCAGGTCCTCCGCGCGGACTGCGGGGTCAGCGGGTGGGCGGGGCGAACTCGGGCTGGTCGAGGACGCGCAGCCAGCTTCCGTCGGGCTGGCGCCTGACGACCTGGGCCCGCGCGCCGGACCCGTCCTTCGGCGGAGTGGCGGTGAGCGCGATGTCGCCGCTGATCAGCGTCGGCAGCGGCTGTTCCGGCGCGAAGCGGGGACCGCCGCTCAGCACCTTCTCCCAGAGCGCCCGGATCGCCTCCCGCCCCACCGTCGTCTCGCCGGGCGGGTAGGCCAGCACGGCGTCCTCCTCGTAGAGCGCGGCGACCCCGGCCGCGTCACCGGCGTTGGACCGCTCGACGAACAACCGGGTGATGTCCTCGGGCCGCATGGCCTTCTCGTGCTCCGGCACGGGTTCCTCCTGACGTCGGGTACTGGCCCTTCCCAGCCTGGGTACCGGCTTCGCAGAAGTCCAACAGATGGATCTTCTCGGAAGTAGAATTCGTACTCATGGAGCTGAGGCAGCTGGAGTACTTCGTCGCGGTCGCCGAGGAGCGGAGCTTCACCCGGGCCGCCGAGCGGGTGCACATCAGCCAGTCCGGCGTCAGCGCCCAGATCCGCCAGCTCGAACGGGAACTCGGCGCCGAGCTGTTCGACCGGTCGGCACGCACCGTCACCCTCACCGTCGCGGGAAAGGCCGCCCTCGAACACGCCCGCGCCACCCTCGCCGCCGCCGGGACGGTCGGCCGGGCGGTGGACGACGTGACCCACCTGGTCCGGGGGCGGCTCACCGTCGGGATGGTCGTCGGCTGCACCCTCACCCCGCTGTTCGACGCCCTCGCCGCCTTCCACGCGGCGCATCCCGGCGTGGAGATCACGCTGCTGGAGGACCGCTCCGACCGGCTCGGCGAAGGGGTGCGCTCCGGGTCCGTCGATCTGGCGCTCATCGGGGCCGCGAACGCCGCGCCCGACGGGCTGGACGCGCTCACCGTCATCAGCGAACGGCTCGTCGCGGCGGTCCCGGCCGGGCACCCCCTCGCGGCACGGCGGCGGGTCGCCCTGCGCGACCTGATCGATCACCCCCTCGTGTGCATGCCGCCCGGCACCGGGCTGCGCGCGGTGTTCGACCAGGCCTGCGCCGCACAGGGCCTGCGCCCCGCGATCGCCCTCCAGGCCAGCGCCGCGGACGCCCTCGCCGGCCTCGCCGCCCGCGGGCTCGGCGTCGCCGTCCTCAGCGCGTCGATGGCCGACGGCTACCGCGACCGGCTCACCGCCCGCGTCATCGGCGACGTCACCGCGCCGGCGCTGCTCGCCCTGGTCTGGCGGAGCGTGCCCAACCCCGCGGTGCGGGAGCTGCTCACGCACTGCCGACGAGCGTTCACCGGAGGCGAGGCCGGGGGCGAGGCCGGGGGCGGGGCCGGGCGGCCGTAGCGCCCGACGCTCATCGCCCCCGCCCGGTCGGCGGATGTCATCCAGCCACGGTCACGATTAGGTTTCAGCCACCCCCACCCCCTTGCCCCGATCTCGTGTAATCGATTCCAATCCTCCGTGTAATCGATTCCACGAGGAGGTGGAACGCGATGGCGAGCATCAAGGACGTCGCCGCTGAGGCGGGGGTGTCGGTCGCCACGGTTTCGCGGGTGCTGAACGACCATCCGTCGGTCAGCAGCGACGCCCGTACGCGCGTCCTGCGCGCCGTCGCGGCGCTCGGCTACCGCCCGAACGCCGTCGCCCGGTCGCTGCGCACCGACCAGACCCGCACACTCGGGCTGGTCATCAGCGACGTGCTCAACCCGTACTTCACCGAGCTGGCCCGCTCCGTCGAGGAAGAGGCCCGCGCGCTCGGCTACAGCGTGATCATCGGCAACGCCGACGAGCGGCCCGACCTCCAGGACCACCACGTACGGACCCTGCTGGACCGCCGGATCGACGGACTGCTGGTCTCCCCCACCGACGGCGGCTCCCCGCTGATGCTGGACGCCGCGCGGGCGGGGACGCCGATGGTGTTCGTGGACCGGTGGATCCCCGGCGTCGAGGTGCCCGTCGTACGCGCCGACGGGCAGAGCGCCGTACGCGATCTCGTCGCGCACCTGTACGGGCTCGGGCTCCGGCGGCTCGCCATCATCGCGGGCCCCGCGGCCACCACCACCGGCAGCGAGCGGGTGCGGGCCTTCCGCACGGCGCTCGCCGAGTACGGGCTGTCCCTGCCCGACGCCTACACCGGGCAGGGCGACTTCCAGGCCGAGAGCGGCCGCCGGGTCACCGAGGGCTTCCTCGACCTGCCCGAACCGCCCGAGGTCGTCTTCGCCGCCGACAACCTGATGGCGCTCGGCGCGCTCGACGCGATCCGCGCCCGAGGGCTGCGGGTGCCGGACGACATCGCGCTGGCCGCGTTCGACGACATCCCGTGGTTCGTGCACACCGATCCGCCGATCACCGCCGTCGCGCAGCCCACCGGCGAGCTGGGCCGGGCCGCCGTACGAGCCCTGGTGGACCGGATCGAGGGACGGCCCCCGCAGTCCGTCACCCTGCCCGCCCGGCTCGTCGTCCGCCGCTCGTGCGGCGAGAGCCCCACGGCCACGACGCCGACGACCACCACGCCGACGACTACGACGGCGGCCGCAACGACCGCAAGCACCGCTACGAACAGGAGCATGCCGTGAGCAACCCGGACGAGTTGCTGCGCATCGAAGGGATCCGGAAGACCTTCCCGGGCGTGGTCGCGCTGGACGGCGTCGACTTCGACCTGCGCCGCGGCGAGGTGCACGTGCTGCTCGGCGAGAACGGCGCGGGCAAGAGCACCCTGATCAAGATGCTGTCCGGCGCCTACACCCCCGACGCCGGCCGCATCCTCGCGGGCGGTCAGGAGGTCCGTATCCACGGTGCGCAGGACGCCGAGCGCCTCGGGATCGCCACCATCTACCAGGAGTTCAACCTCGTACCGGATCTGACGGTCGCCGAGAACATCTTCCTGGGGCGTCAGCCGCGCCGATTCGGCATGATCGACCGCAAGCGCATGGAGGCGGACGCCGCCGCGCTGCTGGAGCGGGTCGGCGTCCCCGTCTCGCCGCGTGCGCTGGTGCGCGAACTCGGCATCGCCCGGCTCCAGATGGTCGAGATCGCCAAGGCGCTCAGCCTGGACGCCCGCGTCCTGATCATGGACGAGCCGACCGCCGTGCTCACCTCCGAGGAGGTGGAGAAGCTGTTCGCGATCGTGCGCGCGCTGCGCGCCGACGGCGTCGGCATCGTCTTCATCACCCACCACCTGGAGGAGATCGCCGCCCTGGGCGACCGGGTCACGGTCATCCGGGACGGGCGCAGCGTGGGCCAGGTGCCCGCCGACACGCCCGAGGACGAGCTCGTCCGGCTGATGGTGGGGCGCTCCATCGAGCAGCAGTACCCGCGCGAGCGGCCCGAGCAGGGCGAGGCGCTGCTCACCGTCGACGGGCTCACCCGCGACGGCGTCTTCCACGACGTCGGTTTCCAGGTGCACGCCGGCGAGGTCGTCGGCATCGCCGGGCTGGTCGGGGCGGGCCGCACGGAGGTCGTGCGGGCCGTGTTCGGCGCGGACCCGTACGACCGGGGGTCGGTGAAGGTCGCGGGCCGGGAGCTCAAGCGGCACGACGTGAACGCGGCGATGGCCGCCGGGATCGGGCTGGTGCCCGAGGACCGCAAGGGGCAGGGCCTGGTCCTGGACGCCTCCGTGGCGGAGAACCTCGGCCTGGTCACCCTGCGCGCGGCCACCCGCGGCGGACTCGTCGACCTCAAGGGCCAGCACACCGCGGCCGAGCGGATCGCCGGGCAGCTGGGCGTGCGGATGGCGGGGCTCGGCCAGCACGTGCGCACCCTGTCCGGCGGCAACCAGCAGAAGGTCGTCATCGGCAAGTGGCTGCTGGCGAACACCAAGGTCCTCATCCTCGACGAGCCGACCCGCGGCATCGACGTCGGCGCCAAGGTCGAGATCTACCAGCTGATCAACGAACTCACCGCCGCCGGCGCCGCCGTCCTGATGATCTCCAGCGATCTGCCCGAGGTGCTCGGCATGAGCGACCGGGTCCTGGTGATGGCGCAGGGCCGGATCGCCGGTGAACTGCCGGCCGACCAGGCCACCCAGGACGCCGTGATGGCACTCGCCGTCAGCGCCCCCTCCCACGACACCGCCCACGACACCGCCCACGAAGCGACCCCCGACACGACCGAAGAGGAGGCCCCCCGTGGCCACTGACACGCTCAAGAGCAAGGCGGGAGCGGGCAGCGCCTCCGGTCTGCGCCGCCTGCTCCTCGACAACGGCGCGCTCACCGCGCTGATCGTCCTGGTCATCGCCCTGTCGGCGCTGTCCGGCGACTTCCTGACGACGGACAACCTGCTGAACATCGGCGTGCAGGCGGCCGTGACCGCCATCCTCGCCTTCGGCGTCACCTTCGTCATCGTCTCGGCGGGCATCGACCTGTCGGTGGGCTCGGTGGCCGCGCTGTCGGCGACCGTGCTCGCCTGGAGCGCCACCTCGCACGGCGTGCCGGTGGTCCTCGCGGTGCTGCTCGCGGTCGCGACCGGCATCGCGGCGGGCCTGGTCAACGGCTTCCTGATCTCCTACGGCAAGCTGCCGCCGTTCATCGCGACGCTGGCCATGCTGTCGGTGGGCCGCGGTCTGTCCCTGGTCATCTCCCAGGGCTCCCCGATCGCCCTGCCCGACTCGGTCTCGCACCTGGGCGACACGCTCGGCGGCTGGCTGCCGGTGCCCGTGCTGGTCATGGTCGTCATGGGGCTGATCACCGCGCTGATCCTGGGCCGTACCTACATCGGCCGCTCCATGTACGCGATCGGCGGCAACGAGGAGGCGGCCCGCCTCTCCGGTCTGCGGGTCAAGCGGCAGAAGCTCGCCATCTACGCCCTGTCCGGGCTGTTCGCCGCCGCCGCGGGCATCGTGCTCGCGGCCCGGCTGTCCTCCGCGCAGCCGCAGGCCGCCAACGGCTACGAGCTGGACGCCATCGCGGCCGTCGTCATCGGCGGCGCCTCCCTGGCGGGCGGCACCGGCAAGGCGTCGGGCACGCTGATCGGCGCGCTGATCCTCGCCGTGCTGCGCAACGGCCTCAACCTGCTCTCGGTGTCCGCGTTCTGGCAGCAGGTCGTCATCGGCGTCGTCATCGCGCTGGCGGTGCTGCTGGACACCGTGCGCCGCAAGGCCGGCGCCACCCCGCAGGCCGCGGGCACCGGCAGCGGCGGCGGCAAGGGCAAGCAGGCGGCGACGTACGGTCTGGCGGCCGTGGTCACCGTCGCCCTGGTGGCCGCGACCTCCCTGCTGCACACCGGTTCCGCCTCCACCAGCCCGAAGATGGGCCTGTCCCTGTCCACGCTGAACAACCCGTTCTTCGTGCAGATCCGCTCGGGCGCCGAGGCCGAGGCGAAGAAGCTCGGCATCGACCTGACCGTCACCGACGCCCAGAACGACGCCTCGCAGCAGGCCAACCAGCTGCAGAACTTCACCAGCTCCAGCCTCGGCGCGATCATCGTGAACCCGGTGGACTCGGACGCGGCGAGCAACTCCGTGAAGGCCGCCGACAAGGCCGACATCCCGGTCATCGCGGTGGACCGCGGCGTCAACGACGCGAAGACGGACGCGCTGGTCGCCTCCGACAACGTGGCCGGCGGCGAGCTGGCCGCCAAGACCGTCGCCGAGAAGCTGGGCGGTCACGGCAAGATCGTGATCCTCCAGGGCCAGGCGGGCACCTCCGCCGCCCGGGAGCGCGCCGCCGGCTTCGCCAAGGGTCTCAAGGCGTACCCGGGCATCCAGGTGGTGGCCCAGCAGCCGGCCGACTTCGACCGCACCAAGGGTCTCGACGTGATGTCGAACCTGCTCCAGGCGCACCCGGACGTGCAGGGCGTGATCGCCGCCAACGACGAGATGGCGCTCGGCGCGGTCAAGGCGCTCGGCTCCAAGGCCGGCAAGTCCGTCCAGGTCGTCGGCTTCGACGGCACCCCGGACGGCCTGACCGCCGTCGAGAAGGGCACGCTGTACGCGTCCGTGGCGCAGCAGCCCAGCCAGCTCGGCCGGATCGCCGTGGACAACGCGCTGAAGGCGACCCAGGGCAAGAAGGTCGAGTCGACCGTCAAGGTGCCGGTCAAGGTGGTAACGAAGGAGAACGTGGCCGGGTTCAAGGGCTGACCGGACCGCGTTCGGGTGAGCCGGCCGGCACACGTTCCACGTTCCGGGTGAGGAGACACTGCGCAATGTACGACTACGACCTGCTGGTCGTCGGATCGGCCAACGCCGACCTGGTGATCGGCGTCCAGCGGCGGCCCGCGGCCGGGGAGACGGTGCTCGGCTCCGACCTGGCCACCCACCCCGGCGGCAAGGGCGCCAACCAGGCGGTGGCCGCCGCCCGGCTCGGGGCCCGTACGGCCCTGCTGGCCCGGGTCGGCGACGACGCGCACGGCCGGCTGCTGCTGGAGGCGCAGCGGGCGGCCGGGGTGGACCCGGCGGGTGTGCTGGTCGGCGGCGCGCCGACCGGCGTCGCCCTGATCACGGTGGACCCCTCCGGGGACAACTCCATCGTGGTCTCGCCGGGCGCCAACGGCCGGCTCACCCCCGAGGACGCCCGCGCGGCGGCCGGGCTGATCGGGTCAGCGCGGGTGGTCTCCGCGCAGCTGGAGGTCCCGTTGGAGACGGTCGTGGAGGCGGTGCGCCACCTGGCGGAGGGCAGCCGGTTCGTGCTGAACCCGTCGCCGCCGCGCGAACTGCCCCAAGAGCTGCTGGCGGCGTGCGATCCGCTGATCGTCAACGAGCACGAGGCGAAGGTGATCCTCGGCGGGGACGAGGCCGGCGACGACCCGGAGGACTGGGCGCGGGCGCTGCTGGCGCGCGGGCCGCGCTCGGTGGTCGTCACCCTGGGCGCCGAGGGCGCGCTGGTCGCCTCCGCCGACGGCGCCGTGCGGGTGCCGTCGGTGAAGGTGGACGCCGTGGACACCACCGGCGCGGGCGACGCGTTCACCGCGGCGCTGGCCTGGCGGCTCGGCGCGGGCGCGTCCCTCGCCGAGGCGGCGGCCTACGCGGCCCGGGTCGGCGCGGTGGCCGTGACACGGCGGGGCGCGCAGGAGTCGTACCCGACGGCGGACGAGGTCGAGGCGGTATGAAGAAGGCGGGCATCCTGAACCGGCAGCTGTCCGGCGCGCTGGCCGAGCTGGGCCACACCGACCAGGTGCTGGTGTGCGACGCGGGCATGCCGATACCGGACGGGCCGCGCGTGGTGGACCTGGCGTTCCGCGCCGGGGTGCCGTCCTTCGCCGAGGTGCTGGACGGGCTGCTGGCCGAGCTGGTGGTGGAGGGCGCGACGGCGGCGGACGAGGTGCGCGGGGCCAACCCGGCGGCGGCCGCGCTGCTGTCCGGCCACTTCGACGGGCTGGCGTACGTACCGCACGAGCGGCTCAAGGAGCTGTCGGCGGGGGCGCGGCTGGTGGTACGGACCGGGGAGGCGCGGCCGTACGCGAACGTGCTGCTGCGGTGCGGGGTGTTCTTCTAGCGGGCGCGGGGGGATCCGGGGGCGCGCGTTCCCGGACAGCTTCGAGGGGGCCCGGTCGACGACCCGGCCCCCTCGGCTCTTCCCCTCCTGCACCGGAACCCCCCGGAATCCCCCCCGGGTCCCCCCACAGGGGTTCCGATGCCAGGTAGGACCCGCGCAGTGCGGTGAGGGTTGTACGGTGCGGTGAAGTTTTTTCCGGTGGGCGCGGCAGGTCACCGGACGACGTGTTCCACGAACCGCCGCGCCGTCTCCGCCAGTACCTCCCGCCCGTCCCGCGCCCACAACTCGTCGTTGAACAGCTCCACTTCGATGGGCCCGGTGTAGCCGGCGGCCGCCGCGTACCCGGCCCACTCGCGCAGGTCGATCGCGCCGTCGCCGAGCTGGCCGCGGCCGTTGAGGACGCCCGCCGGGAGCGGGGTGGTCCAGTCGGCGAGCTGGAAGGCGTGGAGGCGGCCGGCCGCGCCCGCGCGGGCGATCTGTTCGGGGGCCCGGTCGTCCCACCACAGGTGGTACGTGTCCACGGTCACCCCGACCTGGTGGGCGGGGAAGCGTTCGGCGAGGTCGAGGGCCTGGGCGAGGGTGGAGACCACGCAGCGGTCGGCGGCGAACATGGGGTGCAGGGGTTCGACGGCCAGCTTCACGCCGTACTGCCCGGCGTACGGGGCGAGTTCGGCGAGGGCGTCCGCGACGCGTTCGCGGGCGCCGTGCAGGTCCTTGTCGCCGGGCGGCAGGCCGCCGCAGACCAGGACCAGGGTGTCGGTGCCGAGCGCGGCGGCCTCCTCGACGGCCCGGCGGTTGTCGGCCAGCGCCGCCGCCCGCTCCTCGAGGCCGGTCGCGGTGAGGAAGCCGCCCCGGCACAGGCTGGTGACGGTCAAACCCGCGTCCCGTACGAGCCGGGCGGCGGCCTCGACGCCGTACGTCTGGACCGGCTCGCGCCACAGGCCGACGTGGGCGATGCCCAACTCGACGCATACCTTGGCCAGTTCGGGCAGGGAGAGCTGTTTGACCGTCATCTGGTTGACGGAGAGGCGGGCCAGCTCGGGGACGGGCAGGGGACGGGGCGGATGCGGGTCGGTCACGGGGTCACTCCGTACAGGGACAGCAGGGTGCGCATGCGTTCCTCGGCGAGCTTGGGGTCGGGGAACAGGCCGAGGGTGTCGGCGAGTTCGTAGGCGCGGGCCAGGTGCGGCAGGGAACGGGCGGACTGGAGGCCGCCGACCATCGTGAAGTGGCTCTGGTGGCCGGCGAGCCAGGCCAGGAACACCACGCCCGTCTTGTAGAAGCGGGTGGGGGCCTGGAAGAGGTGGCGGGCGAGCGGGACGGTGGGGTCGAGCAGGGCGCGGAAACCGGACGTGTCCCCGGTGTCCAGGGCGCACACCGCCTCGGCGGCCAGCGGGCCCAGCGGGTCGAAGACGCCGAGCAGCGCGTGGCTGAAGCCGTGCTCGTCGCCCGCGATCAGCTCGGGGTAGTGGAAGTCGTCGCCGGTGTAGCAGCGGACGCCCTGGGGGAGCCTGCGGCGCAGTTCCACCTCGCGGCGGGCGTCCAGGAGGGAGATCTTGACGCCTTCGACCTTGCCGGGGTGGGCGGCGATGACGTCGAGGAAGGTGTCGGTGGCGGCGTCCAGGTCGGACGAGCCCCAGTAGCCCTCCAGCGCCGGATCGAACATCGGGCCGAGCCAGTGCAGGATCACCGGTTCGGCGGCCTGGCGGAGCAGATGGCCGTAGACGTCGAGGTAGTCCTCGGGGCCGCGTGCGCCGGCGGCGAGGGACCGGGACGCCATGAGGATCACCTGGGCGCCCGCCTCCTCGACGACGGCGAGCTGCTCCTCGTACGCGCCCCGGACGTCGGCGAGCGAGCCGCCGGCGAGCTGGTCGGTGCCGGCGCCGCAGGCGATGCGGCCGCCCACCGCCCTCGCCTCCGCCGCCGACCGGCGGATCAGTTCGGCCGCGCCCGTCCAGTCCAGGCCCATGCCGCGCTGCGCGGTGTCCATCGCCTCCGCGACGCCGAGGCCGTGCGACCACAGGTGGCGGCGGAAGGCGAGGGTGGCGTCCCAGTCGACGGCGGCGGGCGCGCCGGGCGCGGTGTCCGCGAACGGGTCGGCGACGACGTGCGCCGCCGAGAAGACCGTACGGGAGGCGAGGGGGCCGCCGGGAGCGGCGGTGAAGGGGGCGGTGCGCGGCTCGTAGGTCCGCAGGCCGCCGCTCGCGTCGGGCAGGCGGAGGGTCACAGCCGGATCTCCGGGACCTCGATACGGCGGCCCTCGGCCGCGGACCGCAGGCCGAGTTCGGCGAGCTGGACGCCGCGGGCGCCGGCCAGCAGGTCCCAGCGGTAGGGGGCGTCGGCGTACACGTGCCGGAGGAACAGCTCCCACTGCGCCTTGAAGCCGTTGTCGAACTCGGTGTTGTCGGGCACCCGCTGCCACTGCCCGCGGAAGTCCCCGGCAGCCGGGACGTCCGGGTCCCACACCGGCTTGGGGGTGGCGGAGCGGTGCTGGACGCGGCACTCGCGCAGGCCGGCGACGGCGGAGCCCTCGGTGCCGTCCACCTGGAACTCGACCAGTTCGTCGCGGTGGACGCGGACCGCCCAGGAGGAGTTGATCTGGGCGATCGCGCCGCCTTCCAGTTCGAAGAGGCCGTAGGCGGCGTCGTCGGCGGTGGCGTCGTAGGGCTTGCCGTCCTCGTCCCAGCGCCGCGGGACATGGGTGGCGGTCAGGGCCTGGACGGAGGTGACGCGGCCGAACAGCTCGTGCAGGACGTACTCCCAGTGCGGGAACATGTCCACGACGATGCCGCCGCCGTCCTCGGCGCGGTAGTTCCAGCTCGGGCGCTGGGCCCGCTGCCAGTCGCCCTCGAAGACCCAGTAGCCGAACTCGCCGCGCACGGACAGGATCCGGCCGAAGAAGCCGCCGTCGATCAGCCGCTTCAGCTTCAGCAGGCCCGGCAGGAAGATCTTGTCCTGGACGACGCCGTGCCGGACGCCCTTGTCCTGGGCGAGGCGGGCGAGTTCGAGGGCGCCGGCCAGGCCGGTGGCGGTGGGCTTCTCGGTGTAGACGTGCTTGCCGGCGGCGACGGCCTTGCGGATCGCCTCCTCGCGGGCGGCGGTGACCTGCGCGTCGAAGTAGACGTCCACGTCCGGGTCGGCGAGGACGGCGTCGAGGTCGGTGGTCCAGTGCTCCAGGCCGTGCCGGTCGGCGAGCGCCTTGAGGGCGTGCTCGCGGCGGCCGACGAGGACCGGTTCGGGCCACAGCACGGCGCCGTCGCCGAGGTCGAGTCCGCCCTGCTCGCGCAGGGCGAGGATCGAGCGGACCAGGTGCTGGCGGTAGCCCATGCGTCCGGTGACGCCGTTCATGGCGATGCGCACCGTCTTGCGTGTCACGTCGGTCCTTCCGTTGCGGGTCGATACGTCGTAGCAAGCGCTTTCTATCCGAGGAGAAAGTAGCGCCGGGCGGCCGGCCGGGGCAACAGGGCGGAGGGACCGGGTTGTTCGAGGGGGCGAACAAAGGTGCTCGCGGGGCCGTAAGGTCTGCACGACACGCACGACGAGACGCATCACCAGATATGTGCGGGACGCGCGACCGGAGGACGACGAGATGACGGTGACCCTGGCGGACGTGGCGGCCCGCGCGCAGGTCTCGCCCGCGACGGTGTCGCGCGTGCTGAACGGCAACTATCCGGTGGCCGCCGCCACCCGGGAGCGCGTCCTGAAGGCGGTCGACGAACTGGACTACGTCCTCAACGGCCCCGCCAGCTCCCTCGCCGCCGCCACCTCCGACCTGGTCGGCATCCTCGTCAACGACATCGCCGACCCGTTCTTCGGGATCATGGCGAGCGCGATCCAGTCGGAGATCGGCGGCCCCGGTGGCCGGGCGGGCGGCGAACGGCTGGCGGTGGTGTGCAACACCGGCGGCTCACCGGAGCGCGAGCTGACGTATCTGACGCTGCTGCAACGGCAGCGGGCGGCGGCCGTGGTGCTGACCGGCGGTGCGGTGGAGGCGGAGCCGCACGCGTCGGCGGTGGTGGCGAAGCTGCGCAAGCTGACGGAGGCCGGGACCCGGGTGGTGCTGTGCGGGCGGCCGCCGGCGCCGGACACCGGATCGGTCGCGCTCGCCTTCGACAACCGCGGCGGCGCGCGTCGGCTCACCGAACACCTGATCGGCCTGGGCCACCGGCGGCTCGGCTACATCGCGGGACCCGAGGAGCGGACGACCACCCGGCACCGCCTGGAGGGGCACCGCGAGGCGCTGACGGCGGCCGGCCTCCCGCGGGACCCGCGCCGGACGGTGCACGGGCGCTACGACCGCACCTCCGGCTACGAGGCCACGCTGGAGCTGCTGCGCCGCGACGCGGACCTCACGGCGGTGGTCGCCGCGAACGACTCGGTGGCGCTGGGCGCGTGCGCGGCGCTGCGCGAGTCGGGACTGCGGATACCCGAGGACGTGTCGGTGGCCGGCTTCGACGACCTGCCCTTCAGCGTCGACGCGGTGCCGTCGCTGACGACGGTACGGCTGCCGCTGGCGGAGGCGGGGGCACGGGCGGGACGCATCGCGATGGGCCGCGAGGAGCAGCCGCCGGGCGGGATCGCTACGGTGCGGGGGGAGCTGATGGTGCGGGGGTCCTCCGGGGTGCCGCGGGGGTAGGCGGGCGGGCGGTTGCGGGGGTGGTCTGGCGGCCGGGGCGGGGATGACCTGACGGCCGGGGCGGGGGTGGTCGGCAGCCAGGACGGGGAACGGGCTGGCAGGCGGGGCGGGGACGGTCTGGCAGGCGGGGCGGTGGGGGCCGGTGGTTTCGCGTGGCCGGCGCGGGTACACCTGTGGCCATGAAACTGGCGTTCTCCACCCTCGGTGTTCCCGGTCTGGCCATCCCGGACGTGCTCGCTCTCGCCGTAGCGAACGGTTACCACGGCGTCGAACTGCGCGCCCACCACGAGGAGCCGGTGCACCCGGGGCTCGATCCCGCGCGCCGGGCCGAGGTGGCGGCGGAGTTCAAGGCGGCGGACGTCGAGATCGTGGGCCTCGCGGGATACGTACGGGTCGCCGCGCCCGGCGACGACGCGCCGGTACTGGCCGAACTGCGGGCCCTGCTGGAGCTGGCCCGCGACCTGGGCGCCCCCTTCGTCCGGGTCTTCCCGGGCGGCGACGCCGGCCTGCCGCGCGAGGAGGGCGACGCCATCGCCGCCCGGCGCCTGGGCCTCGCCGCCGAGGACGCGGCGGCCCTCGGCGTGCGCATCCTGCTGGAGACCCACGACTCGCATCCCACCGGCGCGGACGCCATCCGCGTCCTCGGCCCGGTCGGCCACCGCAACGTGGGCGCGCTGTGGGACGTGATGCACCCCTGGCTGGCCGGCGAACAGCCCTCGGACACCTACGCGGCGCTCGCCCCGCACCTCGGATACGTGCAGGTCAAGGACATCGCCTCCGCCGACGACCGCACCCCGGTCGCGCTCGGTGCGGGCGTCCTGCCGCTGGCCGAGTGCGTCGAGGTGCTCTCCCGCCACGGCTGGGACGGCTGGCTGTGCTGGGAGTACGAGAAGCGCTGGCACGAAGCGGCGGCCCCCCTCCCGGACCTCCTCACCCCGGCCCGCGACCACATCACCCGCCTGCTGACCGAGTCGGCGTAGCGGCGCGGCGTACGATGCCCTGGCATGCCGCTCCGGAGCCGCATCCCCCACTTCAAGGGTGCCGAAGAGGCCGCGGCCCGGTTGGCGGGGCTCCCTGCCTGGCAGCGCGCGAGCGTCGTCAAAGCCGTGCCCGACAAAGCCCAGTTCCCGGTTCGCGCAAGGGCCCTGGAAGAAGGCAAGACCGTCTACATGGCGGTCCCCAAACTGGCCGCCCGCAAGCCCTTCTACCTGCTCGACCCCGCCGCGCTCACCGTCCCGCCCGCCGAGCCCGCGGCCAGCCGCACCGCCGCCGCGATCGCCCCCGCCGTCGAGGTCGACGCCCTGCGCCCCCTGGACCTGATCATCCTCGGCAGCGTCGCCGTCAACCGTGACGGCGCCCGCATCGGCAAAGGGGCCGGTTACTCCGACATCGAGTTCGCCCTCCTCACCGAGGCCGGCCTGGTGACACCTGAGACCGTGGTCGTGACCACGGTCCACGCGCTCCAGGTGACCGACACCCCGATCCCCACCACCGCGCACGATGTCGGCGTCGACTTGATCGTGACACCGGAGGAGACCATCGTCTGCCCCGCCCCCCACCGGCCCACCGGCGTCCACTGGCCCGACCTCACCGCGGAGAAGATCGCCGCGATCCCGGCACTGGCGGCCCGGCACGTCGCCTGACGGTCGTAACGAAGCCTGCGCGTTCCCGGCTCGGTCATCACCCGGTCAACGGGGAGCCAGGGGCAGGGCAAATGGGCGTATGGGTTGCGCATGCAACCGGTCGTCCACTCCGACATAGGCGGATTTGCGTCCCCGCGCGCTCACTAGCGTGACGCGCGTACGGTCGGTCGTGGTCCGGGAGGGGATGTCGGTGGAGGTGCCCATACGGTCGCGCCTGCTCGACTACATCGAGTACGGCGAGGCGGAAGGCGCCCACAGTCCGCCGGCCGGAGCGCCGGAGCGCACACCCGGGACTCGTCGTTCGGCCCTGCTGGACTACACGGTCGCCACGCCGACCGTCCCGGGGCCGGCTGCCGGCCGGAGTGCCGCCGCCGGGCGCGGCGTTCCGCCGTATCACGCGCCGGTCTTCGTTCCCGCGCACCCGCGGTACGTCGACGCCGCCGATGCCACGGGCCGGACCGTCCGTGTCCCGCTCATCGCCTACGAACTGTTCGCGCATCCGGCGGGCGGCGCCATGGCGTTCGCCTTCAGCACGCTCGGCGCGCTGGTGGCCGCGCTCGGCGAGGCGCAGCCGTGGATCGCGGCCTCCCTCGGGCCGCTGGCCGAGGGGCTGCGCGAGCACGGTGCCACCGTGCTGCTCGACCCGCGGGTCGCTCCCGGACAGGAGAACTGGCAGCCGGCCGACCTGGCCTCCTATGCGCGAAGGACGCGCCCGTGACCGTCGACTTCAAAGCGGTGCTGAGCGACCTCACCGCGATGTCCAAGACCTTCCACGACCAGGCCCGGCACTACCGGGAACTGCGCCCGGACGTCGCCCCGCCCGTCGCCGACGGCGGCGACGCCGGGCTGGACCACGCCGTCAAGGAGGTCGCCGAGCTGGTCGTCGCGCTGCACCTCGGCCTCGCCGACCGGCTGGACGACCACGGCGACCTCGTCGCGAAGTCCCGTGACTCCTTCCGGCGGCACGACGTCGACGTGCACGGGCTGTTCGAGGACCTGATGGCGGGTGAGGGCTGATGGGCGAGAGCTGGGTCGGCGGCGACATCGGCGGGCTGCGCACGATGGCCGAGACGTACAAGAACGCCAAGGAGAAGCTGGACGGGGTCGTCCGCCCGCTCAGCCGCAGCGTCGACGCGCTGGTGGACGACGCGACCTGGAAGGGCGAGGCGGCCGAGGCGTTCCGGGGCGCGTGGAGCGAGGACGCGCTGACCGCCGGGGCCTTCGCCGAACTCGTCCATCGGGCGGGCGGCATTCTCGGCACGCTCGTCGACGCGCTCTCCGCCTTTGAGAGCGCCTTGCAGAACGCCGAGCACACCGCCGCCCGCAAGGGCGTGGCCATGGGGGACAAGGGTGTGCCGCTGCAACTGCTCACGGCTAACCCGCCCGGGCCGGACGAGCGGAAGACGATCGCGGCGATGACCGAGTACACGAAGGTCCGCGCCGGGATCCTGCACACCGCCCAGCACGCGCGCCTCGTCGCGGCGGACGACCTGCGCGGGCTGTACGCGCAGGTCACCGCGCCCGTGTCCACCGGCGACAAGGTCACCGTCGCCGACTACCTGCGCGGCCTGTACGCCTACGACGCCGAGGACGCCCGGGCCGACGGCGCGAAGGCGCGCACCGGACTGGACGACGCGAAGGCCGACGAGCGCGCCGCGAAGAAGGAACTGCGCGCGGAACGCCGGGCGTACCAGAAGGCGGGGCGGGCGCTGCCCAAGGATCTGCCCGCCAAGGGCGACTACGCCGACGCGGTCGCCAGGGTGCGCTCCCTGGAGGAGGACATCGCCCGCGCCGACCACGGCAGCACCAGGCTGCCCTACGACCGGCAGCTCAACGTCAAACTCGCCGACGCCGCGCAGGCGCTGCGCGCGGGCGAGAGCCTGGACAAGCTCCCGGACTTCCTCAAGGAGATCCCCGTCCTCGACGTCGCGGCGGCCGGTGTCTGCGGCCTGCTGGAAGCGTCGGACGACCACGACAAGGGCTGGTCCTGGCAGCACTCCGTCGCCGTGGACGGCGGCGCCAACCTCGGGGGGCTCGCCGCGGGTACGGCCATCACCGCGGGCCTGGTCGCGGCGGCGCCGTTCGACGTCCCCGCGCTGGTGGTGGCCGGCGTCGGCGGAGCGGTCGTCGTCGGGGCGACCGGGGTCATCGACCACGCCCTGCATGAGCACTGGAGCGAGGACATCCACGACCACGGTGTGGTCGGAGGCGTGCTCCACGGCACCGGTAACGTCCTGTCGGAGACCAAGGACGACGGGAAACGGCTGGCGAAGGACGTGTGGCACGGTGTCAAGAGCATCTTCTGAGGTTCCCGCCGCAGGAGCGCCGGCCTCGGTCCCCTCGCTCCCCGGTCTCGGCACCACCTGGTATCTGCGCGGGCCGCGCTACTGGCTGCGGCGGGGCGCGGGAGCCCTCGCCTGGCTCGTGGTGATGGGGTTCGTCTGTTACGTCGGACTCGGGCTGTACGGCAGCTTCCGGGGGGCGCTGCCCGGCCCGGTGCGGGTCGGGTGGGACTGGGTGCAGGGGATCCTGGCGTGCGCGGGCGCGGTGTGGGGGTGGGTCGTGCAGCGGCGGGGGCATCGGCGGGGCATGGCTGATCCGCCCGTTCCCGCGCGGGCTCGGGCCGGCAAGCGGGATCAGGTCGGGCGGAGTGCGGGGCTCGCCGTCGCGGGGCGGTTCCTCGTGCTGGTGGCGGCGCCCGTGCTGCCGGCGGTGCTGGCGTTCGGCGTGGGGTGGCTCGGCGCCGCCTTCACCGTCCGCGAGTATCCCAGCGAGGTCGGCGCCCGGCGGTGGCTGGCGGGGCGGTAGCCCGTTGCGGCCCCGGGTCGCCCGTGCTGCGCGCTCCCTTGACTGGCAGAAACTTCCCGGATATCAGTGGCTCCTCGGAAGTTTCCTTCAGCGATGACACTCCAGCGGATCGCCTCCGGAAGGAGCGCACGTGCACGACGCCAGCACGGGAAGCAGCGCAAGACCGGGAAACACCGCACCATCACAAGGCACCGGGGGCGCCGCGCGTCCTTCCCGGCGCCGCGTCCTCGCCGCCACCGCCGGGCTCACCGCCGCCCTGGCCGTACCGGGCGCCGGCACCGCGCACGCGGCCGCCGGCCGCCACGACGACCGGCGGCTGCGCTCGCTGATCTCGGGGATGACCCTGGAGGAGAAGGTCGGCCAGCTCTTCGTGATGCGGGTCTACGGCCACTCCGCCACCGCCCCGGACCAGGCCGACATCGACGCCAACCTCGGTGAGATCGGCGTGCGCACCGCCGCCGAGCTGGTCGCGAAGTACCGCGTCGGCGGCATCATCTACTTCACCTGGGCCCACAACACCCGCGACCCGCGGCAGATCGCCGACCTGTCCAACGGCATCCAGCGCGCCTCCCTGGCCCAGCCCCGCGGGCTGCCCGTGCTCGTCGCCACCGACCAGGAGCACGGCATCGTCTGCCGGATCGGCGCGCCCGCCACCCTCTTCCCCGGCGCCATGGCGGTCGGCGCCTCCGGCTCCGTCTCCGACGCCCGCACCCTCGGCCGGATCTCCGGCGCCGAGCTGCGCGCGATGGGCGTCAACCAGGACTACTCCCCCGACGCCGACGTGAACGTCAACCCGGCCAACCCGGTCATCGGCGTACGGTCCTTCGGCGCCGACCCGGACGCGGTGGCGCGCCTGGTGGCGGCGGAGGTGCGCGGCTACCAGGGCTCCCGGGTGGCGGCCACCGCCAAGCACTTCCCCGGGCACGGCGACACCGCCGTCGACAGCCACTACGGCTTCCCGGTGATCACCCACAGCCGCGAGCTGTGGGAGAAGCTGGACGCCGTGCCGTTCCGGGCCGCGATCCGCGCGGGCATCGACTCGATCATGACCGCCCACATCCAGTTCCCGGCGCTGGACGACTCCGGCGACCCCGCCACCCTCTCCCACCCCATCGTGACCGGCATCCTGCGCGGCGAGCTGGGCTACGACGGCGTGGTGATCACGGACTCGCTCGGCATGGAGGGCGTGCGCACCAAGTACGGCGACGACAGGGTGCCCGTGCTCGCGCTGAAGGCGGGCGTGGACCAGCTGCTCAACCCGCCCTCCCTGGACGTGGCGTGGAACGCGGTCCTCAAGGCCGTGTGCGAGGGCGAGCTCACCGAGGCGCGACTCGACGAATCGATCCTGCGCATCCTGCGGCTGAAGGCGCGGCTGGGTCTGTTCGACGGGCCCTACGCCACCGCGGCCGGCGTCGCCCGCACGGTCGGCACCCCCGCGCACCTGGCCGCGGCCGACCGCGTCGCCGAGCGGACCACCACCCTGCTGGTCAACGAGAACCGCCTGCTGCCGCTGTCCCGCCGCAGCCACCGCAGGCTCCTCGTGGTCGGCGCCGATCCCGCCTCGCCCTCGGGCACCACCGGGCCGCCCACCGGCGTGCTCGCCGCCGCCCTCACCGCGCTCGGCTTCACCGCGACCGCGCTGTCCACCGGCACCGCGCCGTCCGCGGCGAGCGTCGAGCGGGCCGTCGCGGCGGCGGCGGACGCGGACGCGGTGGTCGTCGCGACGTACAACGTCACGGCGGGCAGCGCGCAGCAGACCCTGGTGGAGCGGCTGACGGCGACGGGCCGGCCGGTGGTCGCGGTCGCCGTCCGCAACCCCTACGACGTCGCCCAGCTCCCCGGCGTGCCCGCCGTCCTGGCCGCCTACTCGTGGACCGACGTGGAGGTCCGCGCCGCCGCCCGGGTGATCGCCGGACGCGTCGGGCCGCGCGGGAAGCTGCCGGTGCCGGTGCCCCGCGCCGACGACCCGGCCACGCCCCTCTACCCCGTCGGCTACGGCCTCACCTACTAGACCGGCCCACCCCGCCGGACACGGCCTCACCCACTGAACCGGCTCACCGGTTCACCGGTTCAGCACAGGATCCAGCCGCTGGTCACCGCCACCGCGCCGACCGAGCCGCCGACGCGGACGCAGCGGTGGCCGGCGTGCACGGTGACCGGTCCGGCGTGCTGGGAGAAGCGGCCCTTGTCGGTGACCGGCCGGTTGCCGCGCGCCTGCACGGTCACCGACATCACCTGCCTGCCCCCGGCCCGCCGGGGCGTGGTGAGCGCGCACACATAGCCGCCCGACCGGTAGACGTGCACGGAACCGGTCGCGAAGGACAGCTTCTTGACCTCGCGGCCGGAGCAGGTGGAGGCCGCCGCCTGGGCGGTGCCGGGCAGGGCCAGCGCCATCAGCCCGGCGCCGGTCAGCACGGCCACGCCGAGCGCCAGCCGCCGGCGGATCGCACCACTGTCCACGGTCAACCCTCCCCTGAAACGTTTTTCCGTACGGGCGTACGGACGCAGGACGCGCGCCCCATGGTTGCGCCGGAGCCGCCGAAACGGTTCAGCGGCTCGCGCCGACGGGTTCCTCCGGCTCGGCCGCGCCGACGAAGGTCCGCCACAGCCCGGCGTACCGGCCGTCGCGGGCCAGCAGCTCGTCGTGCGTGCCGTCCTCGACGACCCGGCCGCGGTCCATGACCACCACCCGGTCGGCGCGGGCGGCCGTCGTCAGCCGGTGGGCCACCACCAGCGTCGTACGCCGGCCGGCGAGCCGGTCGGTGGCCTGGTTGACCTGCGCCTCGGTGGCCAGGTCGAGCGCGGCCGTCGCCTCGTCCAGCAGCAGCACGTCCGGATCGACCAGCTCGGCGCGGGCCAGCGCGATCAGCTGACGCTGGCCGGCCGACAGGTTGCGGCCGCGCTCGGCGACCTCGTGCAGATAGCCGCCCTCCAGCGTCGCGATCATCTCGTGCGCGCCCACCGCCCGCGCCGCCGCCTCCACCTCGGCGTCGGTGGCCTCGGGGCGGCCGTAGGCGATGGCGTCGCGGACGGTCCCCGGGAAGAGGTACGCCTCCTGCGGCACGACGCCCAGCCGGCGCCGGTACGCGGTGAGGTCCAGCGCCCTGATGTCGGCGCCGTCCACGGTCACCCGGCCGCCGGTCGGGTCGTAGAACCGGGCCACCAGCTTGACCAGCGTCGACTTGCCCGCGCCGGTCTCGCCGACGAAGGCGACCGTCTGCCCGGCGGGCACCCGCAGGTCGATCCCGGTCAGCGCCTCCTCCTCGTCGCCGTAGGCGAAGCGCACGTCCTCGAACGCGATCTCGCCGCGCAGCGCGGTGACCTCGCGGGGCTCGGCGGGCGGCCGGGTGGAGGCCGGCTCCTGGAGCAGTTCCCGGATGCGGCCCAGGGACACGGTGGCCTGCTGGTAGCCGTCGAAGACCTGGGAGAGCTGCTGGACGGGGGCGAAGAACAGGTCGATGTAGAGCAGGTACGCCACCAGGGCGCCCGTCGTCAGCGTCGCCGCCTCCACCCGGCCCGCGCCCGCGATCAGCACGGACGCCGCCGCCACCGAGGACAGGAACTGCACGAACGGGAAGTACACCGAGATCAGCAGCTGACCCCGGATGCGGGCCCGGCGGTAGCCGTCGCTGCGCTCGGCGAACCGGCGCCCGCCGTCGTGCTCGCGCCGGAACGCCTGCACGATCCGCAGTCCGGCCACCGACTCCTGGAGGTCGGCGTTGACCGCGGAGACCCGCTCGCGCGCCAGCCGGTACGCCTTGACGCTGGCCCGGCGGAAGAAGAACGTGGCGACGACCAGCGGCGGCAGCGTCGCGAAGACCACCAGAGCGAGCCGTACGTCGATCACCAGCAGGGCGACCATGATGCCGAAGAAGGTGACCACGGAGACGAACGCGGTGACCAGCCCGGTCTGGAGGAACGTCGACAGCGCGTCCACGTCGGTCGTCATCCGCGTCATGATGCGGCCGGTCAGCTCGCGCTCGTAGTAGTCGAGGCCGAGCCGCTGGAGCTGGGCGAAGATCTTCAGCCGCAGCGCGTACAGCACCCGCTCGCCGGTGCGGCCGGTCATCCGGGTCTCGCCGGTCTGCGCGGCCCACTGCACGAGGACGGCGAGCAGGCCGAGCAGCGCCGCCGCCCAGACCGCGCCGAGCGCCATCCTGCTGACGCCGCGGTCGATGCCGTGCCGGATCAGCACCGGCAGCAGCAGTCCCATGCCCGCGTCCACGGCGACCAGGGCGAGGCTGGCCAGCAGCGGCAGGCCGAACCCGTGCAGCAGCCTGCGCAGGCCGTAGGACTCCTCGGACCGCACCGCCCGGTCCTCGTCCACGTCCGGGGTGTCGCCGGCCGGCGGCAGCGCCGCCACCTGGGCCAGCAGCTCGGGGGTGGCGGGCATCCCGGCCAGCGCCGTGTCCCGGGGCTCGCGCTCGCCCGCCCACAGCGTGGGCGTGATCCCGCGCTCGGCGTCGAACTCGGCGTCCAGCTCGTCGAGCACCGAGGTGTCCTCGCGGGGCGCGGTGGGCCGGGCGTGCCCCGGGGAGACGCCGCCCAGCTCGTCCGGGTCGGTGAGCAGCCTGCGGTACAGGGCGCAGCGCTCCTGGAGCTCCTCGTGGGTGCCGACGTCGGCGAGCCGGCCGCCGTCGAGCACGGCGATGCGGTCGGCGAGGCCGAGGGTGGAGCGCCGGTGGGCGATGAGCAGGGTGGTACGGCCCCGCATCACCTGCTTGAGGGCCTCGTGGATCTCGTGCTCGACGCGGGCGTCCACGGCGGAGGTGGCGTCGTCCAGGACCAGCAGGCGCGGGTCGGTGAGGATCGCGCGGGCGAGCGCGACGCGCTGGCGCTGGCCGCCGGACAGGGTCAGGCCCTGCTCGCCGACGGTGGTGTCGTAGCCCTCGGGCAGCTCGCTGATGAAACGGTCCGCCTGGGCGGCGCGGGCGGCCGCCTCGATCTCCTCCTGGCCGGCGTCGGGGCGGCCGTAGGCGATGTTGGCGCGGACGGTGTCGGAGAAGAGGAAGGAGTCCTCGGGGACGAGGCCGATCGCGGCCCGCAGCGAGTCCAGGGTCAGTTCGCGCACGTCGTGCCCGCCGACGAGGACGGCGCCGTGGTCGGCGTCGTAGAAGCGCGGCAGGAGCAGGGAGAGCGTGGACTTGCCGGAGCCGGAGGCGCCGACGACGGCCAGGGTCTCGCCGGAGCGGATCGTGAAGCTGAGCCCCTTCAGGACGGGGCGCTCGGGGTCGTAGCCGAAGGAGACGTCGTCGAACTCGACGGTGGCCGGGGCGTCGGCGGGCAGTTCCGCCGTGCCCTCGGTCAGGGTGGGCTCGGTGTCGATCAGCTCCAGGACGCGTTCGGTGCTCGCGCGGGCCTGCTGGCCGACGGTGAGGACCATGGCGAGCATGCGGACCGGGCCGACCAGCTGGGCGAGGTAGGTGGAGAAGGCGACGAACGTGCCGAGCGTGATGTGGCCCTCGACCGCCAGCCAGCCGCCCAGCGCCAGCATGGCGACCTGGCCGAGGGCGGGCACGGCCTGGAGCGCGGGGGTGAACCGGGCGTTCAGCCGGATGGTGCGCAGCCGTCCGGCGAACAGCCGCCGGCCCACCGCGCGCAGCTTCGCCGTCTCCTGGTCCTCCTGGCCGAAGCCCTTGACCACGCGGACGCCGCTGACCGCGCCGTCCACCACGCCGGCGACCGCCGCGGCCTGCGCCTGGGCGTACCAGGTGGCGGGGTGCAGCTTGGTGCGACTGCGCCGGGCGATCCAGCCGAGGGCGGGGGCGACGGCGAGGGCGACCAGGGTGAGCGGCCACGACAGCCAGGCCATGATCGCCAGGGAGATCACGAAGAGCAGGACGTTGCCGATGGTCATCGGCAGCATGAAGAGCAGGCCCTGGATCAGCTGGAGGTCGCTGGTGGCCCGGCCGATCACCTGTCCGGTGGACAGCTCGTCCTGGCGGCGGCCGTCGAGCCGGGTGATCGTCCCGTACATCTCCGTGCGCAGGTCGTGCTGGACGTCGAGGGCGAGGCGGCCGCCGTAGTAGCGGCGGACCAGGGTCGCGGCGTAGACGAGGAGGGCGGCGACGACGAGGGCGGCCGCCCAGGGGGTCATCGTGCGGGTGTGGTCGCCGATGACGTCGTCGATGATCACCTTGGTGATCAGCGGGACGACGGCCATGACGGCCATGCCGGCGAGGGAGGCGGTGAGGGCGAGGACGACGTCCTTGGGGTGGCGCCAGGCGTACGCGGCGAGTCTGTGGGCCCAACCTCGTCGTCGCCCTGGCTGCGCTGCCACGTCGGTGTCCTCCTGATGGTCCGATCTTCCAGGAGGCACCAACGCGGGACGGGGCGGATTTCATCCCGCTGTAACAAAAGCGGGGGGATTGCTCTCGGGTGCGGGTGGGTGCGGGCCGGGCGCGCGGTTCCCCGCGCTCCTAGAGGCCCGTGCGGACCCGGAGGTAGTAGAAGCGGGTGGTCTGGGCCGGGTTCTCGTTGTCGTCGCTCACCAGGAGGACGCGGAGGGCGCCCCGGGTGTCGCGGCCGGTGATCGTCATGCCCTCGATGTTGTCGAGGAGGGGGTTGGGCTGGGGCTGCTTGGCGGTGGCGCCGAGGGACGGGCAGGCGGCGAGGTCGGTGAGCAGCGTCTTCCTGATCAGGCGGACGCCGGACTGCCCGGTCAGGTGTTCGACCTTGCCGGTGTCGGTGGCCTGGCGCGGGTCGGCCAGGTAGAGACGGACGGTGTTGCCGACGCCGGAGGTGAAGCCGCGTTCCAGGACGAGCAGACGGCCGTCCGGGGTGGCCTGCACCTCGGGGACGCCCAGGCCGTCGTCCGCCCGGTACGCGTACTGGGCGGCGAGCCGGAAGGGGCCGTCGCCGGTGCGCTGCCAGGTCTGGAAGCGGACGATGCCCGCGCTGTCCCCGGCGAGCGCGTACTCCATGGACGCGAGCAGGGTGCGCCCGCCGGGCAGCAGCGTCAGGCCCTCGAAGGTCTGGTTGGCGGTGGCCCGGCCGGCCGGGGCGACCCGCAGCGCGGACGGCACCGCAAGCCGTTCCAGGACGCGGCCGTCGCGGGAGTAGCGGCGGACGGACGGCTCGGTCTCGGAGGTGACCAGCCGGGTGCCGTCGAAGTCGACGGCCAGCCCCTCGGAGTCGAGCGCGCCGCCGTTCTCGTCGGCCAGCGGCGTCACCCCGGTCGGGCGCAGCGTGCGGCGGTCCAGGGTGAACAGCGAGGAGCGGTCCGAGAGCGCCGCGAGGTCGCCGTGCCGGTCGGCCGCGAGCGCGGAGAGATTGCCGACGTAGGCCCCCTGGTACGTCGTCTTGTCCAGCGCGTCGGAGAAGCGGTCGAGGGAGACGGCGGACGAACAGGCGTGGTCCTGGCGGGTGGCGGCGGCGGCCGGCCCGGCGGTCAGGCAGGTGGCCGCCGCCAGGCCGGCGGTGACGGTCGCGAGTACGGTTCTCAGGCGCATGACCGTCACCGTAGGGCTCCCGCGTGTCCGGCGGGAGACCGCCTCGTGAAGCGTCAGCCGCTCGGCGGCACCGGAACCAGCGCCTCCTGCGGCGGCACCTTCATGACGCGGCGCGCGGTGCGCGGGCCGGTCGTCGGGGCGAGGTCCTTGTGGATGGCCCGCGCGATGGTCTCGATGGTGGTGACGCCGTAGTCCATCGTGCCGTTGTCCTGCGTGAGGACCGTCATCGTGTAGTCGTGGCCGCCGCCGTTGAAGGTGCCGACGCTGTGCACGCGCCAGCCGTGGGTGGAGCGCTGGAGCCAGCCGTTCTTCACGTGCACGGCGACGGCGGTCGGCGCGCCCGCCGGGGTGCCCCAGCGCTGGGCGGCGACGACCTGGCCCATCAGCTTGAGGATGTAGGCGCGGGAGTTGTCGCTCAGGACGTTGTTCTTCGCCGTGACGAGGCCGAGCAGCTTCTGCTCGTCGCGCACGGTGATCTGGGTCAGGCCCCAGTAGCCGTCCGCGCCCGGCTTGGTCTGGGTCATGCCGGCCGCGGCGAGGAAGCCCTTGACCTTCGTCACGCCCAGCTGCTTCCACAGGCTGGTGGTCGCGTCGTTGTCCGACTGGGTGATCATCAGCTTGGCGAGGCTCGCCTCGCGGTCGGTGAGGGAGCGGTTCGTCTTCTTGGCGTCCCACAGCAGGGTGGCCAGGACGGTCGCCTTGACCACGCTGGCGGAGTCGTAGGCGGACGACTCGCGCAGCGTGCAGGTGGTGCCGGTGGTGCGGTCGCGCAGGCCGACGGCGATGGTGCCCTTGCGGCCGGACACCGCCGCGGTGATGTCCTTCTGGAGCTTGGCGGCCAGTCCGGTCGTGAGGGACGTGCAGCTGACCGCCGGCGCGGCGGCCGCGGCGGGTGCGGCGAGGGCGACGCAGGAAGCGAGCAGCCCGGCGCCCGCGCCTGCCGCCGCGAGCGCCCTGGAGCGTCGGGATATCCAGTGAGTCATGCTCAGTTGACGCACACCTGTACGGAAAAGGTTGCACGAGGGAGTGAATCGATGACGGCCCGTCACCTGCTCCCGTGCCGGGGCGCCGCCACAGGTGGATCGGCCCGCCGCGGTGGGCAGGCATCGCTCATGCCCGAACCCGCGTTCCACGACCACGTCCTGACCGGCCGGCTCCTCGCGGCCCTGTGGACGGTACGTCTCCTCGGCGGCGGGGGCGGAACCCCGCCCGACGGCGAGGAGTTCCTGGCGAAGAAGGTGCCCGCCCATCTGGTGAGCGGCGGACTGCGCTCACTCACGGACCACCTCATGGCGGCCAGGGGCCGGGGCGACGGCCGCTGGGAGGCCGCGGTCGAGGTGTACCGCGAGATAGCGGACCTGCTCCCGAAGAAGCTGTGGAACGACACCATGTCCCCCGGCGAGCAGAAGGCGTTCGCCGGCGGCTACACCGAGCAGCGCGCCGCCCACGCCGAGAAGTACGGGAAGCTCCTGGAGAGGTGACGGGCGGCGGCGCGCCGTGCCCGAGGACGTCCGGAACGCGCCCAGCCGCCTCCGCCACCCGCCACCCGGCTCCTACCGCCCGTCTCCTGCCGCCCGCCTCCCGCCTCCCGGCTCCCGGCTTCCGGCTTCCGGTCAGCTCGACGCGGCGGCGAACATGCCGGGCTCGTACGCGCCCCCCGGGGTGTGCACGATCACGCCCATCCGGGTGGCCGCGTTGATCAGGGAGACCAGGCAGACCAGCGCGCCGACCTGGTCGTCGTCGTAGTGCTCGCGCACCGCGGCCCAGGTCTCGTCGGACACCCCGTGGTCGCCGAGCCGGGTGCCCTCCTCGGCGAGCGCCAGCGCGGCCCGCTCGGCCTCGGTGAACACCGTGCTGTGCCGCCAGGCGGCGACCAGGTGGAGCCGGAGCGCGCTCTCCCCGGCGGCCGCGGCCTCCTTGGTGTGGACGTCGACGCAGAAGCCGCAGCCGTTGATCTGGGCGACCCTCAGCTCCAGCAGCTCCCGCAGGGCCTTGGGCAGCGTCGACCCCTCCAGGGCCAACGAGGTGGTGTAGAACCGCTTGGCGACCTTCGCGGCGGTCGGGCTGTCGAACAGGTTGAAACGGGGTTCCATGACGTCGTCCTCACTCGTGGTGTCGTGTGCTGCCGCACGGGACGGACACAAGATGCCGACGGCCCGGCCGATGTGACGGCGCGGCGATGTGGCGTACGTCACCGGCCGCGGGCGTCACGGAGCCGTGCGGGCCGGCGTCTGGTGTGCGGCGCAGTCGTCAGCGAGCGGACAGGAGCCGGCCATGAACGACCGAACTACGGGCGACCGGACGGGGGAACCCTCCGGGCCGGTCGCTCCCGACGCCCGGCTGGACGGCGTCACCCGGGCGTTCGTCGCCCACCGCAACCTGCTGTTCACCGTCGCCTACGAGATGCTCGGCTCCGCCGCCGACGCCGAGGACGTCCTCCAGGAGACCTGGCTGCGCTGGGTGGGCGTCGACCCCGGCACCGTGCGGGATCAGCGGGCGTACCTGGTCCGGATCGCCACCCGGCAGGCGCTGAGCCATCTGCGCGCGCTCGGCCGGCGCAAGGAGTCCTACGTCGGCCCCTGGCTGCCCGAGCCGCTGCTCACCTCGCCCGACGTGGCCGAGGACGTCGAGCTGGCCGACAGCGTCTCGATGGCGATGCTGCTGGTCCTGGAGACGCTCGCCCCGACCGAGCGGGCGGTGTTCGTGCTGCGCGAGGTGTTCGACCTCGGGTACGACGAGATCGCCGAGGCCGTCGGCAGGAGCCGGGACGCGGTCCGCCAGATCGCCCACCGGGCACGGGCCCACGTCGCCGCGCGCCGGCCGCGCGGGGTCGCGTCCGCCGCCGAGGCCCGCCGCACCGTCGAGGCGTTCCGGCAGGCGGTCGAGACGGGCGACCTGGGACGCCTGCTCGACGTCCTCGCGCCGGACGTCGTGCTGCTCACCGACGGCGGCGGAGTCGTGCGCGCCGCGCTGACGCCCGTCGTGGGGGCCGACCGGGTGGCCGAGGTGCTGGGCCGGATCGGGGCCGCGCTGTCCCTGCGGCCGGCGCAGGTCAACGGCGACCCGGCGCTGATCGTCCGGCTGGACGGCGAGATCGACACCGTCCTGGCGCTGCGGGTCGACGACGGCCTCGTCACCGGGCTCTACGCCGTGCGGAACCCGGAGAAGCTGTCGTATCTGGACCGGGAGACCACCTTGCGCCGCTGAGCCCTCGGGTTCCTCCGCTCCCCGAGGCCAGAGCGTCGGGCAGGGCGGCGGGCGCGGAGTCGGGCACCGCGTCCGCCGCCCCCCTCAGTCCAGGTGCGTGGGCGCGAACATCCGCAGGACCGCCGGGAGGACGACCACCGAGGGGCCGGGCTCGGACAGGGCCTTGGCCAGGTCCGCCTCCAGGGCTTCGGGCGTCGTCCGCACGCCCGGGACGCCGAAGGACTCGGCGAGGGCGACGTAGTCGGGGCGGGTCAGTTCGGTGGCCGTGGGCTCGCCGAAGGCGTCGGTCATGTACTCGCGCAGGATGCCGTAGCCGCCGTCGTCGACGATCAGCCAGGTGACGTCCAGGCCGTACTGGCGGGCGGTGGCCAGTTCGGCGATGGAGTACAGGGCGCCGCCGTCGCCGGAGACGGCCAGCACCGGGCGGGTCGGGTCGGCCGCCGCCGCTCCGAGCGCCGCCGGGAAGCCGTAGCCGAGGCCGCCGGCGCCCTGCGCGGAGTGCATGGTGTTGGCGCCCCGGGGATCGAAGGCCGACCAGGCCCAGTAGGCGAGGATCGTCATGTCCCAGAAGGACGGCGACCCGGCGGGCAGGGCGCGGCGCACGGACGCCAGCACGTCCTGTTCCAGGGTGAGTTCCTGGGCGGCGATCCGCTCGCCCACCTGGTCGAGCACCTCCCGCACGCGGCGCGGCGCGTCCTCGTCGGTGCGCTCGTCCACGGTCTCCAGCAGCGCCTGGAGGGCGAGGCGGGCGTCGGCGTGGATGCCGAGGGCCGGGTGGTTGGACTCCAGTTTGCCGAGGTCGGCCTCGATCTGGACGACCCGGCCGCGCGGCTTGAACGTGTGGTAGTTCGAGGACAGTTCGCCGAGGCCCGAGCCGACGACCAGCAGGACGTCGGCGTCCTCCAGGAAGTCGGTGGTGTGCCGGTCCTCCAGCCACGACTGGAGCGAGAGCGGGTGGGTCCAGGGGAAGGCGCCCTTGCCGCCGAAGGTCGTCACCACCGGCGCCCGGAGGCGTTCGGCCAGGGCGCGCAGCTTCCCGGAGGCGTCCGAGCGGACCACTCCGCCGCCCGCGATGATCGCCGGACGCTCGGCCCGGGACAGCAGGCCGGCGGCGACGGCGGTGAGTTCGGGGCGCGGCGGCAGCTCCTCCGGGGTGGCGTCCAGGGCGGTCACGACGGGCAGGTGCGTTGCGGCCAGCAGGACGTCCTGCGGGATCTCCACCCAGACGGGGCCGTGCGGGACGGTGAGCGCCGACTTCCAGGCCGCCGCGATCGCGGACGGGATCTGGGACTGGGCGCGCACCGGATGGACGGACCTGACCACGCCGCGGAAGGAGGCGGCCTGGTCGGGCAGTTCGTGCAGATAGCCGTGCCGGCCGCCACCGAGTCCGGCGGTCGGGATCTGGCTGCTGATCGCGAGGACGGGCGCGGAGGCCGCCGCCGCCTCCTGGAGCGCGGCGAGCGAGGTGAGGGCGCCGGGTCCGGTGGACAGCAGCAGGGGCGCGGCCTCGCCGGTGATCCGGCCGTAGGCGTCGGCGGCGAAGCCCGCGTTGTTCTCGATCCGCAGGCCGACGTAGGCGAGGTCGGAGCGGCGCAGGGCGTCGAACATGCCGAGGGCGTGCTGGCCGGGCAGGCCGAAGACGGTGGTGGCGCCGAGCCCGGCCAGGGTCTCCACGACCAGGTCTCCGCCGTTGCGGCCGGGGGGAGGGCTGAGTGCGGCCTCCGTCTGCGCGGGCGTGGGGCGGAGCACCAGGTCGTGGTCGTGGGTCACTTCGCTTCGGTGTCCTTCCGGGCCGCGGCGATCTGGCGGCTCATGAGGGTGGTCAGTTCGTAGGCGGTGTGGGAGGCGGCCACCGAGGTGATCTCGGCGTGGTCGTAGGCCGGGGCGACCTCGACGACGTCGGCCGAGACCAGGTTGCAGGAGGCCAGGCCGCGCAGGATCTCCAGGAGTTCGCGGGAGGTCATGCCGCCGGCCTCGGGCGTGCCGGTGCCGGGGGCGTGGGCGGGGTCGAGGCAGTCGATGTCGATGGAGATGTACAGCGGCCGGTCGCCGATGCGCTGGCGCAGCTGGTCGGCGACCTCGTCGGCGCCGCGGCGGTAGACGTCGGCGGAGGTGACGATGCCGAAGCCCATCTTCTCGTCGTCGGTGAGGTCCTGCTTGCCGTAGAGGGGGCCGCGGGTGCCGACGTGGGAGAGGGCGGAGGTGTCGAGGATGCCCTCCTCGACGGCCCGGCGGAAGGGGGTGCCGTGGGTGTACTCGGCGCCGAAGTAGGTGTCCCAGGTGTCGAGGTGGGCGTCGAAGTGGAGCAGGGCGACGGGGCCGTGCTTCTTGGCGACCGAGCGCAGCAGGGGCAGCGCGATGGTGTGGTCGCCGCCGAGGGTCATCAGGCGGGCGCCGGTGCCGAGGAGGTCGTCGGCAGCGGCCTCGACGGTCTCCACGGCCTCGTTGATGTTGAACGGGTTGACCGCGATGTCGCCGCCGTCGGCGACCTGGGCGAGGGCGAACGGGGAGGCGTCCTGCGCGGGGTTGTAGGGGCGCAGCAGCCGGGACGCCTCGCGGATGGCGTTGCCGCCGAAGCGGGCGCCGGGCCGGTAGGAGACGCCGGAGTCGAACGGGACGCCCACGACGGCGACGTCGGCGGTGCCGACCTCGTCGAGGCGGGGCAGCCGCGCGAAGGTCGCGGGGCCGGCGTAGCGCGGGATGCGGGAGGAGTCGACGGGGCCGCGGGGCGTCTCGTTGCCGCTCATGTGAAATGCCTTCTTTCCTGCGCTTCGTCGCGCATGTACTGCTTTCCGGTCGACTCTACTGGTGCGCCGGGACGGGTTCTGAGGCGAGTTCTGGACTGCCTCCGGCGAGGCGTTCACGCCAGGCGGCGAGGACCGCCTCGTCGGTGGGCCGGGTGGCCAGGGAGACGGCGAGGTAGGCGGCCAGGGAGGCCAGCAGGCCGTAGTAGACGGGCTCGTTGGCCAGGATGCCGTAGCCCGCCATGAGGCCGATGACGGCGAGGCCGCCGACGATCACGGCGGCCAGCGCGCCCTGTGCGGTGCCGCGCTTCCACAGCAGGCCGCCGAGGATCGGCACGAGCAGTCCGCCGACGAGGAGGTTGTAGGCGACGGTGAGCGCCTCGACCACGTCGTTCAGCGCGATCGCGATGCCGATCACGACGAGGCCCATGACGAGGATGAACAGGCGGTTGTCCCGCACCTCGTCCCGTACCTCGCCCGTCTCGCCCGCCCCGTCGCGCGGCTCGCCGCCGGGGCGGACGGCGCCGCGCAGCCGGGACCAGATGTCGTGGTTGGCGACGGTGGCGCAGGCGATCAGCGCGCCGGAGGAGGTGGACATCACGGCGGCCAGGGCGGCGGCGAGGACCAGGCCGCGCACGCCGATGGGCAGTTCGTCCTTGACGATGGTGGCGAAGGCGTCGTCGGCGCTGGTCAGGTTGGGGTAGAGGACCTTGGCGGCGGTGCCGATGACGGCGCCGGCGAGGGCGTAGACCAGGCAGTAGGTGCCGGCGACGGTGCCGCCGGCCCGGGCGACCCTGTCGCTGCGGGCGGTGAACACGCGCTGCCAGATGTCCTGGCCGATGAGCATGCCGAAGGTGTAGATGAGGACGTAGGTGAAGATCGTCTCGCCGCCGATGCCGAGCGGGTCGAAGTAGGAGGTGGGCAGCTTCGCCTTCATGCCGCTGAAGCCGCCCGCCTTGACGACGGCGATGGGCAGCAGCAGGAGCAGGACGCCGATCGTCTTGACCACGAACTGCACCATGTCGGTCAGCGTGATGGACCACATGCCGCCGAGGGTGGAGTACGCGACGACGATCGCGCCGCCGAGGACGATCGCGACGGTGCGGTTCAGGTCGAACAGGACGTCGAAGATCGTGGCGTAGGCGATGGTGGAGGTGACGGCGAGCATCAGGGTGTACGCCCACATGACGACGCCGGAGATGACGCCGGCCCTGCCGCCGTAGCGCAGGTCGAGCATCTCGGAGACGGTGTAGACCTTCAGCCGGGCGATGCGGGCGGAGAAGAAGACGGACAGGGCGAGCAGGCCGAGGCCGATGGTGAAGACCATCCAGGCGCCGGAGAGCCCGTACTGGTAGCCGAGGCCGACGCCGCCGATGGTGGACGCGCCGCCGAGGACGATGGCCGCCATGGTGCCGGAGTACATCGCGGGGCCCAGGCGGCGGCCGGCCACCAGGAACTCGCTCTTGGAGCGGGCGCGGCGCATGCCCCACCAGCCCATGCCGAGCATGCCGGCCAGGTAGACGACGATCACTGTGTAGTCGACGGCCATGCGGGGCCCTCCTTCGCGCACGTTCGGTGGCGTGTCGTGCAGGTGCGTGGGGTGGTTCTCCTGGGGTCAGGAGGGCCGGCAGCGGGCCGCGGGGACATCCGCCCGTACCCGCGGCTGCCGGTCCGGACTTGACCTTAGGTGGCCGAAAAGCGACTGCGAAGTGTACGTTTCCTCCATTCGGTCCGGCCGAAGTGGAGGAAACGCACACCATGCCGGAGACGCAGCCGCCGCACGCCCCCGCCGTCCCGCCGACACCGCCCGCCGCACCCGCCGTCCCGCCGACACCGCCGGTCCCGCTCGCGGCGCTGCTGGCCCGGGAGGACCTGGCGCTGCGGCGGATCGCGGGGCCGTGCGGCCCCGGGACGGTGATCCACGGGGCGCACACCTCGGAGATGGCCGACCCCTACCCGTACCTGCTGGGCGGCGAGCTGCTGCTGACGGCCGGCGTGCACGTCCCGGGCCCGGACCGCCCGGCGTCCTACTTCGACGACTACGTCGCCCGGATCACCGCGGCCGGCGGCGCCGCGCTGGGCTTCGGCGTGGCGCCGGTGCACGACACGGTGCCGCCGGCGCTGGTGGCGGCGTGCGAGACGCACGGCCTGCCGCTGCTGGAGGTGCCGCCGCAGACCACCTTCTCCGGGGTCGCCCGCGCGGTGTGGCAGCTGATGGCGCAGGCCCGGCTGGCCGAACTGCGCCGGGTGACCGAGGCCCAGCAGAGCCTGGCCGCCGCCGCCTCCCGCCCGGACCCGGTGCCCTCGGTGCTGCGCCGGCTGGCCCGGCGCACGGCGGGCCGGGCGGTGCTCTACGGCCCCGACGGCACGGAGGTCGCCGCCGCGGGCCGGCCGCTGGACCCGGCGGCCGACCGCGCCCTGGCCGCCCTCGCGCGGGTGGTGCGCGCACCGGACGCCGAGACCGCCGCGTCGGCCGCCGCGCGCCCCTTGGCCTCCCCCGCGCCCCCGCCCTCGCCCTCCTCCGCCACCGACACCGTCGCCGGCAGCCACCTGGCCGCCTACGCCCTCGGCGCCGGGCGCGGCTTCGTGCTCGGCGTCGCCGCCGGGCGGCGCGAGCCCGGCGACCACACCCTCGCCTCGGTCGCCGCCGTGCTGCTCTCCCTGCTCACCGGCGAGCACCACAGCGGCGCCGGCGCGGCCCGCTCCGCCGCGCTGGTGCGGCTGCTGCTGGGCGCCCCGCCCGCGGAGGTGGCGCCGCTGCTCGGCGCGGGGAGCTGGGTCGTCGTGCACGCCCGGCCCGCCGCGCGGGCCGCCGACGCGGTGGCCGCC
>NZ_BAABKC010000039.1:0-32576 GCF_039543625.1 Streptomyces similanensis
GCCAGCAGCGCGCCGCGCAGCGCGCGCCGCGGGGGGCGAGCGGCGGCCCCGGCGGGCCGGGCGGGGGACCTGTCGATGTTCTGCTGCCAGATCATGCGCAGACTGTTACATCACATCAACGGAAAGTAACACAACGACACGCCGTCTCCCAGGACACCTGCGTGGCCCCCCGGGAACGGGATCCGGATGGCGGACGGCGCCCGTCCGGCCGCGCGAAACGCCGCGCCGGTCCTTCGCCCGGCCGGACAAGAGGGCGAACATTCCGCGTCATGGACACGGACGACACCGCCCCGCCCGCCCGGCTGCTCGTCGCCGGCGTCGGCAACATCTTCCTCGCCGACGACGCCTTCGGCCCCGAGGTGCTGCGCGCCCTCCAGGACCGTCCGCTGCCGCCCGAGGTCCGGGTGCGCGACTTCGGCATCCGCGGACTGGACCTCGCCTACGAACTGCTCACCGGGTACGACACCGCCGTCCTCGTCGACGCCGCCCCGCGCGGCCACCGGCCCGGCACCCTGTCGCTGATCGAGGCGGAGCCGCCGGCCGACGCCGCCTGCGCCCCGCCGGAGGCGCACGGCATGGACCCGGCCAGGGTGCTGGCCCTGGCCGCCCATCTCGGCGACGGCCCGCTGCCGCGCGTCCTCGTGCTGGCCTGCGAACCCGAGACGGTGCCGCGCGGCGACGAGGACATCATGCCGGGGCTCAGCACCCCGGTCCGTGAGGCCGTCGAGCACGCCGTCACCGCCCTGCACACCATGGTCCCGGTGCTGCTCGCCGACCCCGCGGCCACCCCGCCGTTGCGCCGCCCGGACGAATCCGCGCCGCCGCACACGGCTGCGCTGCCGCGCCTGGCGGCCGAAGCGGCCCAGGATCGGTGAGGGGCCCGGTCCCCGCGCCGCGCCCGGCGGACCGTCCCCTTCCGCACCGACCCCGAGGAGATGAGCCATGTGCCGGTCCGTCGACGTCCAGCAGGCCGTGCTCGCCAAGAACGACGGCCTGGCCGACGCCCTGCGCGAGGAGCTGACCCGACGGGGCGTCACGGTGGTCAACCTGCTGTCCAGCCCCGGCAGCGGCAAGACCGAACTGCTCGGCCGGGTGCTGGCCCGCGCCGTCGAGCGGGGCGTGCCGGTCGCCGCGCTCACCGCGGACCTGGCCACCGAGAACGACGCCCGCCGGCTGGCCCGTTCGGGCGCCCCGGTGCGGCAGGTCCTCACCGACGGCCTGTGCCACCTGGAGGCCCGTCAGGTGCGCCGCCGGCTGGAGGGCTGGCTCCCGGCCGACACCGCGGTCCTGTTCGTGGAGAACGTCGGCAACCTCGTCTGCCCGGCCTCCTACGACCTCGGAGAGCGGCTGCGGATCGTGCTGATGGCGGTCACCGAGGGCGAGGACAAGCCGCTGAAGTACCCCACCGCCTTCGGCTCCGCCCACCTCGTCGTGACCACCAAGACCGACCTCGCCGGGCCCGCCGGCTTCGACGAGGCCGCCTTCCGGGCGAACGTGCGGCGGGTCAACCCCGGGGTGGAGATCGTACGGACCTGCGCCCGCACCGGCGACGGCGTCGACACCGTCCTGGAACGGGCCCTCGCCACCCGCCACGCGCCCCCCGCGCACCGCCCGCCGCTGGCCCCCCGCCCCCACGACCACGGCCACACCCACGACACCCCGCACGACGACGCCCACACTCAGGGTCGCACCCGCACCCACGAGCACGGTCACACCCACGGCCACGAGCACGACGACGCGCGCCCCCACCCCGAGCACCCCGGCCACCCCGCGCACGACGGTGCCCCCGACCGCCCCCACCCCGCGCCGCCCGTCACCCCCGCCCCCGCCTCATGACCGCCCCGGCCACCGGCCCGGTGCGCCGCCGGCTCACCGTGCGGGGCACCGTGCAGGGCGTGGGCTTCCGGCCGTACGTGCACCGCCTCGCCGCCGACCTGGCGCTGGCCGGGTTCGTGAGCAACACCGCGAGCGGTGTGCTGATCGAGGTCGAGGGACCGGCGGACGGCGTCGCCCGGTTCTGCGACCGGCTGACCCGGCGGCCGCCGCCGCTGGCCGCCGTCACCGGCGTCGGGGCCGAGGAACTGCCCGCCACCGGCGGCACCGCCCCGTTCGCCATCCGCCCCACCGAGGGCTCCACCGGGCGCACCCACCTCCCGCCCGACACCGCCACCTGCCCCGACTGCCTGCGCGAACTGGCCGACCCCGCCGACCGCCGGCACCGGCACCCCTTCATCACCTGCACCCACTGCGGCCCCCGCTTCACCATCGCCACCGCGATGCCCTACGACCGCCCCGCCACCACCATGGCCGGCTTCCCGCTGTGCCCCGCCTGCGCCCGCGAGTACGCCGACCCCGGCGACCGGCGCTTCCACGCCCAGCCCGTCGCCTGCCCCGACTGCGGCCCCCGGCTGCGGCTGGAGCCCGCCGAGGGCAGCGGACTGCGCCCGGCCCGGGACGCCGAGGCGCTCACCGCGGCCCGGGCCCTGCTCGCCGCCGGACGCGTCGTCGCCGTCAAGGGCGTCGGCGGCTACCACCTGGCCTGCGACGCCACCGACGCGCGCGCCGTCGCCACCCTGCGCGCGCGCAAGGAACGCGGCGGCAAGGCGTTCGCGGTGATGTGCGCGGACCTGGCCACCGCCGAGCGGATCGCCGACCTGACCGAGGGCGAGCGGACCGCGCTCACCGGCCCCGCTCGCCCCATCGTGCTGCTGCGCCGCCGCACCCGCCCCGACGGCCTCCGCGTCTGCGCCGAGGTGTGCCCCGGCAGCCCCCACATCGGCGTCCTGCTGCCCTACACCCCCGTGCACACCCTGCTGTTCGGCCTGCCCGGCGACCCGCCCGGCCCCCGCGTGCTCGTCATGACCAGCGGCAACCGCTCCGGCGAGCCCATTGTCACCGACGACGCCGAGGCGCCGACCCGCCTCGCCGGCCTCGCCGACGCCTGGCTCGCCCACGACCGCCCCATCGCCGTACCGTGCGACGACTCGCTGCTGCGGGTGCGCCCCGACGGCACCGGACAGACGCTGCGCCGCTCCCGCGGCCACGTGCCGCGCCCGCTGCGCCTCCCGCTCCCGGTGCGCCCCGCCCTCGCGGTGGGCGGCGACCTGAAGAACGCGCCCTGCGTCGGCGAGGGTGAGCACGCCTGGCTCGGACCGCACATCGGCGACCTGGGCGACCTGGCCGGCCTGGAGGCGGCCGGCCGGGCCGAGCGGCACCTGCTGCGGCTGACCGCGGTCACCCCGCGTCTCGTCGCCGCCGACCGGCACCCCGGCTACCACTCGGCCCGCCTGGCCCGCCGACGGGCCGCCGAACTGACCGGCGGCGAACCGGTGTTCGTGCAGCACCACCACGCACACATCGCCTCCGCGATGGCCGAACACGGGCTCGACGGCGCCCGCCCGGTGATCGGCGTCGCCTTCGACGGCACCGGCTACGGCGACGACGGCACCGTGTGGGGCGGCGAGGTGCTGCTCGCCGACTACGCCGGCCACCGCCGCTTCGCCCACCTCGCCCCCGCACCGCTGCCCGGCGGCGACGCCGCGGTGGCCAACCCGTGCCGGGTCGCGCTCGCCCGGCTGTGGGCCGCAGGGCTCGACTGGGCGCCCGACCTGCCCAGCGTCGCCGCCTGCCCGCCCGAGGAACTGCGCCTCTTGAGACGGCAGTTGGAGCGCGGGCTCGCCTGTGTGCCGACCTCCAGCATGGGGCGCCTCTTCGACGCCGTCTCCTCCCTCGCCGGAGTCTGCCACCGCGCCGGCTACGAGGCGCAGGCCGCCCTGGAACTGGAAGCGGCGGCCACCGAGGCCCGGGACGCGGACGGAGCGGCCTACCCCTTCGGGTTCACCGACGGGGTAGGCCCGCTGCGCTGTGACCCCGCGCCCATGCTGCGCGCCCTCCTCGCCGACCGGCGGCGCGGCACACCGGCGCCCGTCCTCGCGGCCCGGTTCCACCGCGGGGTGGCGCGGGCGGTCGCGGAGATCTGCCGGCGCGCCCGCGCGGCCACCGGCCTGACCACCGTCGTCCTCAGCGGCGGCGTCTTCGCCAACGGCCTGCTGGAGGAGGAGTGCGCCGCGCTGCTCGCGGCGGACGGCCTCGCCGTGCTGCGCCACGGCGAAGTCCCGCCCAACGACGGCGGCCTGGCCCTCGGCCAACTGGTCGTGGCGGCGCACGAACGGCGCCGCGAGTGACCGCGCCGCGAGTGACCGCGCCGCCCACCTCCGGGCCGCCCCAAGCCGCCGTACGAGCCCGGCCGGACCGCGGCAGCCGGCCCGGCCGGCGGACCACCGACAGCGACGAGACGGAGTGACCCATGTGCTTGGCAGTGCCCGGCAAGGTCGTGTCGATCGACCACCGCGCCGACCCGCTCACCGGACTGATCGACTTCGGCGGAGTGCGAAAACAGGCGTGCCTGGAGTACCTGCCCGACCTGCGGGTGGGCGAGTACGTCATCGTCCACGTCGGCTTCGCCCTGCAACGCCTGGACGAGGAGTCGGCCCGCGCGTCCCTGGAGCTGTTCGAGCAACTGGGACTGCTGGAGGAGGAGTTCGGCGACCCCTGGGCGCAGGCGGCGCAGCAGGCCGAAGGCACGCAGCCGCCGGCGGCGGGCGCCGTCGCGGCCGAGGAGAGCGGGAGTGAGGCCCGGTGAAGTACATCGACGAGTTCAACGACCCCGAGCTGGCCCGGCGGTTGCTGGACGAGATCCGCGCGACGGCCACCCGGCCGTGGGCGCTCATGGAGGTCTGCGGCGGCCAGACCCACTCCATCATCCGGCACGGCATCGACCAACTCCTGCCTGAACAGGTCGAGTTGATCCACGGTCCCGGCTGTCCGGTGTGCGTGACGCCGCTGGAGATGATCGACAAGGCCCTGGAGATCGCCGCGCGCCCCGACGTGATCTTCTGCTCCTTCGGGGACATGCTGCGGGTGCCGGGCACCGACCGGGACCTGTTTCGGGTCAAGGGCGAGGGCGGCGACGTACGGGTGGTGTACTCGCCGCTCGACGCCCTCCAGCTGGCCCGCCGGCACCCCGACCGGCAGGTGGTGTTCTTCGCCATCGGCTTCGAGACCACCGCGCCCGCCAACGCCATGGCCGTCCACCAGGCCCGCCGCCTGGGCCTGGACAACTTCAGCCTGCTCGTCTCCCACGTACGGGTCCCCCCGGCCGTCGAGGCCGTCATGACCGCCCCCGCCTGCCGGGTGCAGGCGTTCCTGGCCGCCGGACACGTGTGCAGCGTCATGGGCACCGCCGAGTACCCGCGGCTCGCCGAACGCCACCGTGTCCCCATCGTGGTCACCGGCTTCGAGCCGCTGGACATCCTGGAGGGCATCCGCCGCGCCGTCCACCAGCTCGAACGCGGCGAGCACCGGGTGGAGAACGCCTACCCGCGCGCGGTGCGCGAGAGCGGCAACCCGGCCGCGCTGCGCATGCTGGAGGAGGTCTTCGAGGTCACCGACCGCGCCTGGCGCGGCATCGGACGCATCCCGGCCAGCGGCTGGCGGCTCTCGGACGCCTACCGCGTTCACGACGCCGAGCACCGTTTCGACGTCTCCGGCATCCGCACCGAGGAACCTGCGGTGTGCCGCGCCGGCGAGGTGCTCCAGGGCCTGGTCAAACCCACCGAGTGCGCCGCCTTCGGCACGACGTGCACCCCGCGCACCCCGCTCGGCGCCACCATGGTCTCCAGCGAGGGCGCCTGCGCCGCCTACTACCTGTACCGCCGGATGGGCGCACCGGCCGCCGTCCAGGGCGCCCCCGTCCCGGTGCGCACGCCCCAGGGCTCGCGCAGCCCGCAGGAGGAGATGAACCCCGTTGGCTGAACTGGCTCCCGCGGCGGCCGAGGCCCCCGTCGACCCCGTGAACTGGACCTGCCCCGTCCCGCTGCGCGACCAGCCGGTCGTGGTCATGGGCCACGGCGGCGGCGGCACCCTGTCCGCCGAACTGATCCAGGACATCTTCGCCCCCGCCTACGGCAACCCCGTCCTGGCCGCCATGGGCGACTCCGCCGTCCTCCACCTGGGCGGCGCCCGACTGGCCTTCTCCACCGACTCCTACGTCGTACGGCCGCTGTTCTTCCCCGGCGGCAGCCTCGGCGACCTGGCGGTCAACGGCACCGTCAACGACCTGGCGATGAGCGGCGCCCGGCCCGCCTACCTCTCCGCCGCCTTCGTGCTGGAGGAGGGCGTGGAACTGGCCGTGGTCGACCGGATCGCCCGGGCCATGGGCGCGGCGGCCGAGGCGGCCGGCGTCACCGTGGCCACCGGCGACACCAAGGTGGTGGAGGCCGGCCACGGCGACGGCGTCTACGTCACCACCGCCGGCGTGGGCCTGGTCCCCGAAGGGGTGGACATCCGCCCGCAGCGGGCCAGGCCCGGCGACGCCGTCATCGTCAGCGGCCCCATCGGACTGCACGGCGTGGCCGTCATGAGCGTCCGCGAGGGCCTGGAGTTCGGGGTCGAGATCGCCAGCGACACCGCGCCCCTGGCGGACCTGGTGGCGACCATGCTGGCCGTCACCCCGGACGTGCACGTCCTGCGCGACCCCACCCGCGGCGGACTCGCCGCCTCCCTCAACGAGATCGCCCGCGCCTCCGGCACCGGAGTGCGGCTGGCCGAGCGCGCGATCCCCGTCCCGGAGGCCGTCGCCAACGCCTGCGGCTTCCTCGGCCTCGACCCGCTCTACGTGGCCAACGAGGGCCGGCTCGTCGCGTTCGTGCCGCCCGCCGACGCCGAAGCCGTCCTCGACGCCCTGCACGCCCACCCGCAGGGCGTCGGCGCCGCGCTGATCGGCGAGTGCGTCGCCGAGCATCCCGGCATGGTCGTCGTCGCCACCGGACTCGGCGGCACCCGCGTGGTGGACCTGCCGCTGGGCGAACAACTCCCGCGCATCTGCTGATCCGTTCCCCACCAGAAGCAGCGGCCCCGCCGGCGCCTCGGACGCCGACGGGGCCGCTTCACACGTGACGCCGTGTCACTCGACGGACGCGGTATCCGATTCGATCCGGATGATCTGCAACTCCCGCCCGCTGCGCAGATCCTGTGAGGGGCGGTCGCAGCGCGGGCACCAGAAGAAGGGCGGCATGCCCACCGCGAACTCGGCCGCGCACGGATCGCAGTACGCCCGCGCCGCCACCTGTTCCACCACGAGCCGGGCGCCCGCCAGCGCGGTGCCCTCCCGGGCCGCCTCGAAGGCGAAGTCCAGCGCGTCGGGCACCACTCCGGACAGCTCGCCCACCCGCACCGTCACCGCCGAGACGCTCTCCGTCCCGTCCGCCAGGGCGAGTTCCCCGGCCCGCTCCACGATCGCGGTCGCGATCGACAACTCGTGCACGTCACCTCCCTGGTGCTCGGCGCCACCCGCTCCACGCCGCCTGCCGGACCGGCGCCCGCTCCCGCCGTCCGCGACGTCCGCTCACGACCGCTCGGTCAGCTGCTCGAAGAACTCCGCGACGGCGGGCCACACCCGGCCGCCGCCCGACAGACCGCGCCACTCCCGGCGCACGACGGCCACCATCCGGAAGCAGTCGTCGACGGGGACGATCCAGTGATGGTCGAGCCCGTGCACGGTGTTCACGAGCAGCGCCTCCACATCCGGTTCCATCGACGCGAGTTCGGGGCTTCGCTCACCGGCCCGCCGCCAGGCCGCCGCGTCCACCTCCCACCGCATGGACCCGGCGGGGCTCGGCCCCTCGGCGGTGACCGTGCCGTCGGCGTGCGGCACGAAGAACACCAGGCCGACCGGCACCCCCAGGGCCTGGGTGTCCACCCGGTCCAGCCGAAGCCGCCGCCGGGGGACGGGCCGGAAGCGGCCGCCGGCCGTCCCGTCCCCGGCGAACAGCAGCGAACAGGGACGACAGGCGCACCGCACCTCCGCCCGCTCCACGTCGTACAGATGGGGGTGTTCCCCGGCCACCGGGGCGGCGCACAGCTCGCACACCTCCGTGGCCGCTGCCGCCGTACGGTCGGCCGAGGACCGGATCAGCCGGGCCAGCGCCCCGCCCTCGGTCACCGCGTCTCCCGCGTCCGGGCCGCGCCGCCATCCCGGACCGTCAGCGTGCCCAGCGGTACGAACGCCGGCGCCGACCGCCGCTCCTCCGGCACCGGCTCCACCGCCGTCAGCTCCGGAGCCGCGGCGAGGACCGCCTCACGCGCCGCCTCGGCGACGTCCGCCGTGCCGCCGCCGCTGCCGCACCCCGAGCCGCACCCGCCGCCCGTGCTCAGGCGCACCCGGGCCACCTGCCCGTCCAGACCGGCCCATTCCACATCGCCGCCGCGTTCGCGCACGGCCGGCCGCAGCCGCTCCACCGCCCGGGCGGCCCGGCGCTCCGGGGGCTCGGGATGGACCCCGTGCAGCACCAGCAGGTGCCCCACCAGGTCGTCCTCGGCTAGCTGTTCGGCGAACGGCCCGTCCGCGCGCTCCACCACCCGGGTCAGCGCCTCGCCGTAGACCTCGGTGAGCAGCCCCACCGCCTCCAGCGCGGAGCGCACGGTGGGACCGGGCGCGGACTCCAGTCCCGCGAGCAACTCGTCGATCCTGGCGAGCCGCGCCTCGACCTCCGGGTCCCCGAGCCGGCCGCCGGGGGAGTCGTGCTCCGGCTCGCTCACGGCTGGCTCCCGTAGGTGGGGGTGTGGGTGGTGGTGAGGGTTTTGCCGTTGCCGAGGTACATGTGGACGCCGCAGGGGAGGCAGGGGTCGAAGCTGCGGACGGTGCGCATGATGTCGACGCCTTTGAAGGTGTCGGGTCCGTTCTCCTCGAAGATGGGTTGTCCCTGGACGGCGTCTTCGTAGGGTCCGGGGGTGCCGTAGTGGTCGCGGGGGCTGGCGTTCCAGGGGGTGGGTGGGTAGGGGTGGTAGTTGGCGATCTTCTTGTCCTTGATGACGAGGTGGTGGGAGAGGACACCGCGGACGGCTTCGTGGAAGCCGCAGCCGATGGCTTCGTCGGGGACTTCGAAGTTGGTGAAGACCTGGGTGTGGCCGGCGCGGACGAGGGTGGTGGCCTCTTCGAGGAATTGCAGGGCCATGGCGGCGGCGTAGGCGATGAAGTAGGGGCGGGCGCGGTCGCGTTCGATGGTGTTGGACCACTTGGGGATGTGCCATTCCAGCGTCGTTTCCGGCAGTGACTCGCCTTTGGGGAGGGTGATTTTGACGCTGTGGCCGGTGGTCTTGATGTAGGGGGTGTCGACGATGTTGGACAGGGCGGTGGACCAGAGGCGGGCGAGGGGGCCGCCGCCGGTGTCGAGGGCGAGGTGGTCGCCGGTTTCGTTGTCGTACCAGCGGGGGCTCATGACCCAGGAGTAGTTGCCGTCGAAGTCGCGTTTCTGTGGGTGGGGGAGGGTGGTCTGGTTCCAAGGGTGGCGGATGTCGACGGGGTTGCCGAGGGGGTCGTGGGTGACGAAGGGCTCTTCGTTGGTCCAGTCCTGGTAGTAGGAGGAGCCGAGGAGGATTCTGAGGCCGAGGTTGATGTCGATGAGGTTGTTGGTGCGCAGGCGGCCGTCGATGATGATGCCCGGGGTGACGTACATGGCTTTGCCCCAGGTGTTCATGGTGTCGTAGCGGTAGTCGACGACGTCGGGGTTCTGCCAGGCGCCCCAGCAGGCGAGGAGCGTGCGGCGCAGGCCGACTTGTTCGTAGCCGGGGAGGGCTTCGTAGAAGAAGTCGAAGACGTCGTCGTTCATGGCGACGGCTTGTTTGACGAAGTCGATGACGTGCATGAGGCGGGTCAGGTAGTCGGTGAAGAGGGAGGGGGAGGGCATCGTGCCGACGCCGCCGGGGTAGAGGGTGGAGGGGTGGACGTGCCGGCCTTCCATGAGGCAGAACATCTCCCGGGTGACGCGGGAGACTTTCAACGCCTGCTTGTAGACCTCGCCTTCGAAGGGGTTGAAGGCGCGCATGATGTCGGCGATCGTGCGGTAGCCGTGGATGTCGGCGTGGGGTGCGGGCGTGTTCTCGGCGCGGGCGAGGACGCTGGGGTTGGTGGCTTTGACCATGGCTTCGCAGAAGTCGACGAAGACGAGGTTGTCCTGGAAGATGGTGTGGTCGAACATGTATTCGGCGGCTTCGCCGAGGTTGGTGATGTGTTCGGCCAGGGGTGGGGGTTTGACGCCGTAGGCCATTTGCTGGGCGTAGTTGGAGCAGGTGGTGTGGTTGTCGCCGCAGATGCCGCAGATGCGGGAGGTGATGAAGCCGGCGTCGCGGGGGTCTTTGCCTTTCATGAAGACGGAGTAGCCGCGGAAGAGGGAGGAGGTGGAGCGGCATTCGACGACTTCCTGGTTGGCGAAGTCGATTTTGGTGTAGATGCCCAGATTGCCGATGATCCGGGTGATCGGATCCCAGGACATGTCCACGATCTGTGCGGGCTTGCGTCCCGCCGCACGCGCCTCGGTCGCCGTCATCTCGGTTCTCGCCCCTTGCTGTGGGTGTGTCATGGATGGGTGGTCGTGCGCGGTGCTCGCCGTCTCCGGGGAGCGGGTGTCTACGCCTCGCGAGCCTCGGGCGCCTCGGGCGCCTCGGGTGGCTCGTGCGCTCCGAGCGGTTCGGGTGTGTCCGACGCCTCGGGTGTGCCCGGTGCCTCAGGTGTGTCGAGCGGTTCGAGTTCGTCGGGGCGGAAGTAGTGGAAGCGGCCGTACCAGGTGTGCAGTTCGGCCGCCGGGTCGTCTTCCAGGGTGACGGCCAGGTGGGTGCTGCCGTCCACGTCGTGGAAGACGGCGGCGACCCGCGCGGTGCGTCCGGCCAGGAACATGTCCTGGGCGTCGGCGCCCCGGCCTCGGGGGCGCAGCACGACCCGGTTGCCGCCGCCCACCCGCACACCGTCCACGAGCACCGTGTCGGTGGTCGGGGACAGCCCGTCGTCGCCGCCCTCCTGCCACCAGGCGGGCCGCTCGGCGTCGAAGTCCCAGGGGTCGGCGGGCCCTGCCGGGTCCACGGCGGCCCCCTGGTCGGCGGGGTCCGCCGGGGTCAGTGAGCGGATCGCGCCGTGCAGCCGGGCGAACACCTCCGGGGGCATGCTGTCGACGCGGTCGATGATCTCGGCGGCGCGCGGGTCGGTGGCGCGGGCCTCGGCCTTCTCCTCGTCGGTCAGCAGCAGCGTGCGCAGCGTCAGGATCTCGTCGATCTCGCCCGCGTCGTGCAGGTCGCCGGGGCTCTCCGGGGCGATCTGCGGATGGTCGGGCAGGATGATCGGCGCGGACAGGAGCAGCGGCCCCGTACTGCCGTCGGCCACCGTGCCGTCCGGCACCGTGCCGTCCGTAACCGTGCGGCCTGACGCCATGCGGTCCGTAACGCGGCCCGCCGCCGTGCCGGCCGCCGCCGTGCCGCCCGGCGCCGGCGCACCGCCGAGCACCGGAAACGTGAACGCGTTGCGGCACTCGGCCGCCTGCCGCGCCGCCCACGAGGGCGGGTTGATCAGCGACACGAACTCCACGCCCGCGCCGCCGACCAGGGTGTGCGTGGCGATCAGCGACCGCCGCAGCGCCTCCTCACGCGGCGCGCCGGGGTCCGTCGACCGTGCCGCGTTCTCGGTGCGCACCCGGAGCCGGACCAGGTCGTCCGCCAGCCGCTCGGCGGTGAGCGTCGTGCTCGCCCGGATCTCCTCGCGCCGCCGTACCACCCGGCCGGCGCCCGAGGGCAGCGGCTCGGTCACCTCGCCGCCCGGCGCTCCGACCGAGGAGGTGTGCTCCCGTCCGTCGAGCAGGTCGGCCAGGGCGACGACGAGGTCGCTCGCGCACGGCACCGCCTCGTCGAAGGTCAGCCACGTCGTCCCGTCGTCCGCCCGCAGCGACCCGACCGGGCGGTGGCCGCCGTCCGGCCCGGCCGCCTCCACCTGCTTGTGCTGGGTCTGGAGGTACCGCACCCGCACCCGTACGACGGCGTCCGGCCGCCGCACGCGCACCAGGCACTCGGTCCGCTGGTACCAGGAGTCGGCGGAACCGGACAGCCCGGCCGTGACCGGACCGTCCCGCTCTGCCCAGTCGCGTGGCAGCAGGACGCCGAACTGCCACCGCACCCGGTTCTTGGGCGACGAGCGGCGGTAGGGATACAGCAGGTAGCCCTCGTAGAGGACCGCGTCGGCGATCGCGCCCAGCTGCTCGAATCCCGCCGGGCCGACGGCGCCGCCGTCCGGACCGGAGCCGGCCGGGAGGGCGCTGTCCCCAGCGGCAGCGGTGGCGGCGCCGTCGGCGTCGGCGGCGCCGTTCTCGGTCACGGCCTCGGGCATCCGGTCTCCTCGGGTTGGCGTGTGCGCCATCCCTTCCCCCCGCCGCCGCACCGCTCACGCGCCCCGCCCCCTTGGGCCAGCGGGTTCGACCGGGCGGCGCAACGGCACACCCGGGACGGACGCCGGAGCACACGCGTGCGCCCCGGCCGCGCGAAGTCCGCTCAGTCGCCGGGAACGAGCGACGCGCGGTCCGACGCCGGCCACACGTACGGCAGGTCGTCGGGCACCCCCGGGAACAGCGGCGTGTACCGCTCCGGGTCCTTGCGCACCAGCGCCGACCGGTGGCTCAGGTGCAGGGCCTCGTCGCCGAGCCAGGGCGGCAGCTCTCCCGCGTCCGCCAGCTCCCGCTGGCCGCGCACCTCGGTGCCGGGGCGGGCGGCGGCGAGGTCGGCGACGAGGGTGGCCGCGCAGCTGTCCTGGTGGCCGTGCTCCCGCCAGACCCGGCACACGTCGAGGCCGTAGCGCACCAGCGCCTCCTCGTAGCCCGCCCACATCCGCACCGCCGGATGCCGGCGCCATCCGTAGCCGGGAACGGTCAGCCCGCGCAGCACCTGGAGCGCCTCCACCCGCTGCTTGCCCAGCCGGCGGCGGTCGAGGGCCAGCGCGGATTCGGTGAAGCCGGGATACGGCAGGAAGGTCTGCATGGGTCCGCCCGCGACGCGTCATGGAGGGGAGTGGGAGTGGGAGGGGGTGGCAGGGAGCGGGGGAGCCGCCGGCTACTCCTGCCGACCGTCCCCGCCCCCGTCCCCGTCGCCCTTGCCCCCCGACCCCGGCTCGGCCATCTTCCGGTGCGCCGCGGCCTTGGCGGAGTCCGGCAGCACCTTGTTCGCCGCCCCCTGCGCCTTCGTCTTCAGCGAGCCGGTGACCAGCTTCTTCCGGCCCTTCACCACCGCCTCGTACGCCTGCTCGGCGACCTGCGCCGGATCGTCCTTGGGGCCCGCCCCGATCCTGGTGTCGCCCATGTCGGCCCGCCGGAAGAAGTCCGTGTCGGTCGGCCCCGGCAGGAACGCGGTGACGCTCACCCCGGTGTCCTTCACCTCGTCCGCGAGGGCCTGCGCGAAGGACTGCACGAACGACTTCGAGGCGTTGTAGACCGACTGGAAGGGGCCCGGCATGGTGGCGGCGATGGAGGACGTGAACACCACGCTGCCCTCGCCGCGCTCCACCATGTCCCGCAGCAGCGGCTTGGCGAGGCGGACCGTGGAGGTCACGTTCAGGTCGATCACGGAGAGGTCGTCGGCCAGGTCGGTGTCGACGAAGGCGCCGCCGATCCCCACCCCCGCGTTCAGCGCGGCCACGTCCACCTTCGAACCCGTCGTGGCGGCCACCAGGTGGTCCACGCCCGCCGGGTCCCGCAGGTCCGCGCGCACCGCCCGCACCTCGGCGCCGGTCTCCCGCAACCGCTGCGCGGCGTGGTCGAGACGGTCGTCCTCGGCGTTGAGGAGGAGGTCGTAGCCGTGCTCCGCGAACTGCCTGGCCAGCTCGTACCCGATGCCGCTGGAGGCCCCGGTCACCAGGGCGAGCGGCCTGCTGTCGTCGTTGGCGTCCATGGGGACGGAGTAACCGGCTGTGCCGTCCCCAACCACCCGGCCCGGCCGGGCGCCCGGCCCGCCTCACGCATGGAACGCCCTGGCCAGGGCACCTGGAACCGGTGGCGACCGGTGCGAGCGGCGCCACGGCCGACAGTGTGGGAGAGCGCATGGACGTGCTGGCCCGACTGGATGCCTACCAGCGGCGGCACCGCTGGGCGGGGCTGCCGCTGGCCGTCGTCTACAAGTTCTTCGACGACCAGGCCGCCTACCTGGCCGCGCTGCTGACGTACTACGGGTTTCTGGCGCTGTTCCCGATGCTGCTGTTCCTGGTCGCGGTCCTCAGCGCCGTCCTCAGCAGCAACCCGCAGCTCCAGCAGGCGGTGCTCAACTCCGCCCTGAGCGAGTTCCCGGTGATCGGCGACCAGATCGGCCACAACATCCACTCCTTCCACGGCAACACGGTCGCCGTCACGGTGGGTGTGCTCGGCAGCGCCTACGGCGCCCTGAACGTGGCGCAGGCCGCCCAGCACGCCCTCAACAAGATCTTCGCGGTGCCCCGGCACGCCCGCCCCGACCCGTTCCGCTCCCGGCTCAAAGGGCTGAAGTTCCTCACGCTGCTCGCGGCCGGACTGCTCGTGACCACGGGTCTGTCCACCGCCGCCGAGTGGGCGTCCGGGGTGTTCGGCGCCCGGCTCCAGACAGGGGTGCGGATCGCCGCCGAGCTGCTGTCCGTCCTGCTGAACGCCGCCCTGCTGGTCGGCAGCTACCGCGTGCTGACCCGCCGCCGGCTGCCGCTGCGCCTGATGTACGGTCCGGCGCTGGGCGCCGCGTGCGCCTGGCAGGGACTGCTGTGGGGCGGCACGTACTACGTCGACCACGTCCTGCAGGGCGCCACCGCGACGTACGGCCTGTTCGGCATCGTCCTCGGCCTGCTGGCGTGGATCTACCTGGGGGCGCTGGTGTACGTGTTCACGGCGGAGATCAGCGCGGTGCGGTGCATGCGGCTGTGGCCCCGCAGTCTGCTGACCCCGTTCACCGACCGCGTCCACCTCACCCCCGGCGACCAGCGGGCCTACCGGTCCTACGCCGCCACGGAGGCGTTCAAGGGCTTCCAGAAGGTCAGCGTCCACTTCGACCCGCCCCCGCACGCGGACCCCGGCGGCGGACCGGACCCCGCCGCCGACGACGGGCAGGACCCCGCCGGCCCCGGCTGCCCTCCCTGACACCCCCACCCGAAGGCCCGGACGAACGGAGGCACCCTCATGGCGACCCACATCACCTACCGACGCGTCTACGAGGACACCTCGCCCCAGGACGGCACACGTGTGCTCGTGGACCGCGTCTGGCCGCGCGGCATGCGCAAGGCGGACGCCCACCTGGACGAGTGGCTGCGCGACGTGGCGCCCTCCACCGACCTGCGCCACTGGTACGGCCACGAGCCGAGCCGCTACGACGAGTTCCGCCGCCGCTACCTGGCCGAACTGCGCGACGCCGGACACCGCGAAGCGGTCGGCCGGCTGCGCGAGCTGGCCGACCAGGACCGGCTCACCCTGCTCACCGCGACCAAGGACGTGGACCACAGCCAGGCCGCGGTCCTGGCCGAATGGCTCCACCACGACAGCCGCCCCCGCACCTGAAACCCCACACCCGAAACCCCACACCCGAAACCCCACACCTGAAAGCCCCCGACGGCCCGCCGTCCGCCGATTCGCACGATTGGCCGCTTGCGGTCGCCCCTGCCGCGGCCAAGACTTGCCATGGCCGCCGACTCCGCCCCCGCCCCCGCGGGGCGCGCAGGGCGCACGCGAGGCGAGAGGCGAGGGTGTGAGCAGCGACCGCTCTGGTGAGGCGCTGGACCGGCTGATGCGCTCGGCGCAGTACTTCTTCCCCGGCGAACAGTCGCCCGACCGGCGCGTCCTGTACCGGGACGGCGGCCGAGCCGCCGAGGAGTTCTACCGCGAGCGGTGGCGCCACGACCGCGAGGTCCGCTCCACCCACGGAGTGAACTGCACCGGCTCGTGCTCCTGGCGGGTGTTCGTCAAGGACGGCATCATCACCTGGGAGACCCAGGCCACCGACTACCCGAGCGTGGGCCCCGACTCGCCCGAGTACGAACCCCGCGGCTGCCCGCGCGGCGCCGCGTTCTCCTGGTACACCTACTCGCCCACCCGCATCCGCTACCCCTACGTCCGCCGCCCCCTGCTCCAGCTGTGGCGGCAGGCCCGCGCCCGCAGCGACGACCCGGTCGAGGCGTGGCAGTGGCTGACCTCCGACCCGGAGCGCCGCGCCCTCTACAAACGGGCCCGCGGCAAGGGCGGCTTCGTGCGCGCCACCTGGCGGGAGGTCGTCGAACTGGTCGCGGCCGCCCAGGTGGACACGGTCAAACGGTACGGTCCCGACCGCATCGTCGGCTTCTCGCCCATCCCGGCGATGTCGATCGCCTCGTACTCGGCGGGCACCCGCTACCTGTCGATGATCGGCGGGACCATCTCCTCCTTCTACGACTGGTACGCCGACCTGCCGATGGCCTCGCCGCAGGTGTTCGGCGACCAGACGGACGTACCGGAGTCCGGCGACTGGTGGAACGCCGGGTACCTCATCGTGTGGGGCACCAACCTGCCGATCACCCGCACCCCCGACGCCCACTTCATGACCGAGGCCCGCTACCGGGGACAGAAGGTCGTCGTGGTCTCCCCGGACTACGGCGACCACACCAAGTTCGCCGACGACTGGCTCGCCGCGGTCCCCGGCACCGACGGCGCGCTGGCCATGGCCATGGGCCACGTCATCCTCACCGAGTTCTACCGCGACCGGCGGGTGCCCCGCTTCACCGAGTACGCCAAGACCTACACCGACCTGCCGTTCCTGGTCCGGCTGCGCGAGCGCGACGGCGCGTACGTGCCGGACAAGTTCCTCACCGCCGCCGACCTGCCCGGCGCCGACGAGGAGGCGGCCGAGTTCAAGACCGTGCTGCTGGACGCCGCCACCGGCGAGCCGGTCGTGCCGAACGGCTCACTGGGCTTCCGCTGGACCTCGCCCGAGGACGGCCCCCGGTGGAACCTCAGGCTGGACGGCGTCGATCCGCTGCTGACCCTGTACGGCCGCCCGGGCGGCGAGGAGGTGGCGGTGGACCTGCCGCGCTTCGACGCGGGCCCGGAGGAGTCCGGCGGCGCGGTACGGCGCGGCGTGCCCGCCACCCGGGTCGGCGGGCACCTGGTGACGACGGTGTTCGACCTGGTCATGGCCCAGTACGCGGTGGGCCGCGCGGGCCTGCCCGGCCAGTGGCCCACCGGCTACGACGACGCGGACACGCCCTGCACCCCCGCCTGGCAGGAGGCCGTCACCTCGGTGCCGGCCAAGGCCGCGGCCCGGGTGGCCCGCGAGTTCGCGCGCAACGCCGAACGCACCGGCGGCCGCTCCATGATCGCGATGGGCGCGGGCACCAACCACTGGTTCCACTCCGACCAGATCTACCGCGCCTTCCTCTCCCTGACCATGCTCACCGGCAGCCAGGGCGTCAACGGCGGCGGCTGGGCGCACTACGTCGGCCAGGAGAAGGTCCGCCCCCTCACCGGCTGGTTCCACCTCGCCTTCGGCCTGGACTGGCAGCGCCCCACCCGGCACATGGTGGGCACCCCGCTGTTCTGGCTCGCCACCGACCAGTGGCGCTACGAGGCGTTCCCCGCCGACGTGCTCACCAGCCCGCTGGGCCGGGGCCGGCTGGCCAGGCGCACCCTGCCCGACCTCAACGCGCTCGCCGCCCGCCTCGGCTGGATGCCCTCCCACCCGACCTTCGACCGCAACCCGCTGGACCTCTGCGACGACGCCCAGCGGGCCGGCAAGGACGTCGCCGACCACATCGTGGACGAACTGAAGGCCGGCCGGCTGCGGTTCGCCGCCGAGGACCCCGACGACCCCGCCAACTTCCCCCGGGTGCTGCTGATCTGGCGCGCCAACCTGTTCGCGTCGTCGATGAAGGGCCACGAGTACATGCTCCGGCACCTGCTCGGCACCGACGACGCGATGACCGCCCCCGAGACCCCGCCCGAACTGCGGCCCCAGGACGTCACCTGGCGCGAGGAGGCGCCCGTCGGCAAGCTCGACCTGTCGGTCGCCGTCGACTTCCGGATGACCAGCACCTGCCTGTTCTCCGACGTGGTGCTGCCCGCCGCCACCTGGTACGAGAAGTTCGACCTGTCCTCCACCGACCTGCACCCCTTCGTGCACGCCTTCAACCCGGCCATCGCACCGCCCTGGCAGACCCGCAGCGACTTCGACATCTTCCACACCCTCGCCGCCGAGTTCTCCCGCCAGGCCGCCACCCACCTCGGAGTGCGCCGCGACGTCGTCGCCGCCCCGCTCGCCCACGACACCCCCGACGAACTGGCCCAGCCGCACGGCGTGGTGCGCGACTGGAAAACCGGCGAGTGCGAGCCCGTCCCCGGCCGCACCATGCCCAGACTGACCGTCGTGGAGCGCGACTACACCAAGGTCGCCGAGAAGATGGCCGCCGTGGGACCGCTGCTGGACACCCTCGGCACCGCCACCAAGGGCGTCACCTGGCACCCCGGCGAGGAGATCGACGACCTGCGCGCCCGCAACGGCGTCGTGCGCGGCGGCGTCGCCGACGGGCGGCCCTCCATCGCCCGCGACGACCAGTTCTGCGAGGCCGTCCTCGCCCTGTCCGGCACCACCAACGGCCGCCTGGCCGTCGCCTCGCTGCGCGCCCTGGAGAAACGCACCGGAGTGCCCCTCGCCGACCTCGCCGAGGAACGCTCCGGCGACCGCATCACCTTCGAGGACACCCGCGTCCAGCCCCGCGCCGTGATCACCTCGGCCGAGTGGTCCGGCACCGAGTCCGGCGGCCGGCGCTACTCGCCGTTCACCGTCAACGTCGAACGGCTCAAACCCTGGCACACCCTCACCGGCCGCCAGCACTTCTTCCTCGACCACGACTGGATGGCCGAGTTCGGCGAGCAACTCCCCGTCTACCGGCCCCCGCTGAACATGCTCGCCCACGTCGGCGACCCCCGCCGCAACCCGGCCGGGCACCCGGAACTGGTGGTGCGCTACCTGACCCCGCACTCGAAGTGGTCCATCCACTCCGAGTACCAGGAGAACCTGCACATGCTCACCCTGTTCCGCGGCGGTCCGGGCATCTGGATGAGCCCCCTGGACGCCGAGAAGATCCAGGTCGCCGACAACGACTGGATCGAGGCGTACAACCGCAACGGCGTCGTCGCCTGCCGGGCCGTGGTCACCCACCGCATGCCCGAGGGCACCGTGTTCATGTACCACACCATGGACCGGCACCTGAACGTGCCGCGCACCGAGACCTCCGGGCTGCACGGCGGCGGCGACAACTCCCTGACCCGCCTGCTGATCAAACCCACCCATCTCATCGGCGGCTACGCCCAGTTCAGCTACGCCTTCAACTACATCGGTCCCACCGGCAACCAACGTGACGAGATCACCGTCATCCGCCGCCGCGCGCAGGAGGTCGACTTCCAGTGAAGGTGATGGCCCAGGTGGCCATGGTGATGAACCTCGACAAGTGCATCGGCTGCCACACCTGCTCGGTGACCTGCAAACAGACCTGGACCAACCGGCCGGGCACCGAATACGTGTGGTTCAACAACGTCGAGACCAAGCCCGGCGCCGGATACCCGCGCCGCTACGAGGACCAGGAGAAGTGGAAGGGCGGCTGGACCCTGGACCGCCGCGGCCGGCTCAGGCTCAAGGCCGGCGGCCGGCTGCGCAAACTGCTCACCCTCTTCCACAACCCGGACATGCCCTCGCTGGACGACTTCTACGAGCCGTGGACGTACGACTACCAGAGCCTGACCACCGCGCCGCTGTCCGACACCTTCCCCAGCGCCCGCCCCAAGTCGCAGCTCACCGGCCGGGACATGCGGCCGGTGCACGGCCCCAACTGGGACGACGACCTCGCCGGCGCCGCCGAGTACGCCGCCGCCGACCCCAACCTGAGGGGCCTGGCCGAACGGGTGCGCCTGGAGTTCGAGCACACCTTCATGTTCTACCTGCCGCGCATCTGCGAGCACTGCCTCAACCCGTCCTGCGTGGCCTCCTGCCCCTCCGGAGCGATGTACAAGCGCGAGGAGGACGGCATCGTCCTGGTCGACGAGGACCGCTGCCGCGGCTGGCGGTTCTGCGTCTCCGGCTGCCCCTACAAGAAGGTCTACTTCAACCACCGCACCGGCAAGGCCGAGAAGTGCACCTTCTGCTACCCGCGCATCGAGGCCGGCCAGCCCACCATCTGCGCGGAGACCTGCGTGGGCCGGCTGCGCCACCTCGGCGTCATGCTCTACGACGCCGACGCCGTCCTCGACGCCGCCTCCGTCCAGGACGACAAGGACCTCTACGAGGCCCAGCTGTCCGTCTTCCTCGACCCGCACGAGGACTGGGTGCGCGAGGCCGCCGCCCGCGACGGCATCGCGCACGACTGGATCGAGGCCGCCCGCCGCTCACCCGTGTACGCCCTGATCAAGGAACACCGGGTGGCGCTGCCCCTGCACCCCGAGTACCGCACCATGCCCATGGTCTGGTACGTGCCGCCGCTCTCCCCGGTCGCCGACGCCGTGCACGCCACCGGCTACCACGACGACGACCCCGACCGGATCTTCGCCGCCATCGACGCGCTGCGCATCCCCGTGGAATACCTGGCGAACCTGTTCACCGCGGGCGACACCGCCGTCGTCGAGGGCGTGCTGCGCAAACTCACCGCGATGCGCGGCCACATGCGGGCCAAGCAGCTCGGCGACCCGGCCGACCGGCGCCTGCTGGAGCGGGCCGGCGCCACCGCCGACGGCATCGAGGACCTCTACCGGCTGCTCGCCGTCGCCAAGTACGACGAGCGCTACGTCATCCCCAAGACGCACGCCGAAGGCTCCGGCGCCCTGATGGCCCAGCACTGCTCCCTGGACCGCCCCGGCGGAGTCGCCGACCTCGCCTCCCACGACGAGGTGGACCCCGCCCCGCCCGAACTGCCCGGACTCGCCGCGCCCGGCGGCGGCGCCCACTTCCGCGACAGCGACGGACAGGTCCGCTTCAACCTCCTCGGCTGGAACGGCAGCGCACCCGCCCCCGGCCTCTTCGGCGGCACCGAGGGGAGCGCCCCGTGAACCGCCGCCCGGCCCCCGACACCCCCGCCCTGCACCGCATCGCCGCCGTCCTGCTGCGCTATCCCGACCCGACGGTGCTCGCCCGCCTCGACGATGTGACCGCGGCGCTCCCGGCCGTCCGCGACACCGCCGACCGGGCCCGGCTCGCGGCCGTCGCCGCACACCTGCGCGCCCTGCCGCCTGACGAGGCCGCCGAGCGCTACGTCGCCACCTTCGACCACACCCGCCGCCACTGCCTGCACCTGACCTACTACCGGCACGGCGACACCCGCGCCCGCGGCATGGCGCTGCTCGCCCTCAAACACACCTACCGGCAGGCCGGACAGGAACCCCCCGAGGACGAACTGCCCGACCACCTGCCGCTCGTCCTGGAGTTCGCCGCGCTCGCCCCCGAACCCGGCCACCGCGTCCTGCTCCAGTGCCGGGCCGGACTCGAACTCCTGCGCACGGCACTGGCCGAGCGCTCCGACCCGTACACCCCCGTCCTGGACGCCGTCTGCGGACGCCTGCCCCGGCCGGGCCGCCGCGACCGCGACACCTGGCGGCGGCTGGCCGCCGAGGGACCCCCGGGCGAACACGTGGGCGCGCACCCGGCGGGCACCGAGCCCTTCGCCCCGCCCGAATACCTGACCTCCGCCCACACGCCCCCACCGGCGGCGTCCGCGGCGAGCGCGAACAGGGAGGACCGATGAACTCCTGGGACCTGTGGTGGTGGGTCATCCTGCCCTACCTCGCCCTCGTCACCTTCGTCGTCGGCCACATCTGGCGCTGGCGCTACGACCAGTTCGGCTGGACCAGCCGCTCCACCCAGCTCCAGGAGGGCCGCCTGCTCAAATGGGGCGGCCCCCTCTTCCACTACGGCGCCTTCGCGGCCATCGCCGGACACGTGCTCGGCATCCTCGTCCCGGAGTCCTTCACCCGCCGGCTCGGCATCCCGGAGAACACCTACCGCTGGTTCTCCTCCGTCGGTGGCACCGTCGCCGCGCTCGCGGTGCTCGCCGGGGTCGCCGTGCTCGCCTTCCGCCGCACGACCGTGCCCCGGGTGCGCGCCACCACCAGCCCGGTCGACTGGCTCGCCCTGATCCTGCTGGCGGTCGTGATCGTGCTGGGCGTCATCCCGACCCTCGGCATCAACCTCTTCGGCGCGGGCTACGACTACCGGCGCAGCGTCTCCCTGTGGTTCCGGGGCCTGTTCGCCGGGAACCCCGACGTCCCCGCGATCACCCACGCGCCGCTCATCTACCAGGTGCACGCCACCGCCGCCTGGGCCATCCTCGCCGTGTGGCCCTTCACCCGGCTCGTCCACGCCTGGAGCCTGCCGCTGTGGTACCTGTGGCGCCCCTACGTCCTCTACCGCCGCCGGGTGCCCGCCCACCCCGCCGAGCCGGGCACCGGAGGCCGCCGCTGGCGCCGCATCGGCGTCCGCTACTGACCGCGCGCCGCCGCCCTGCTCACCGTCGCCAAGAAACCCTGACTACCCGCGCCGGAAGCGGTCAGGAGCCGGACATGACCACGACGCACGGACCGGACCGGCCGGACGAGCCGGCACAGCGACTGCGGGCCGCGGCCGCCGAGGTGTTCGGCTGGGACGCCCTGCGGCCCGGGCAGCTCACGGCGATGGAATGGGTGCTGGCCGGCCACGACGCCCTGGTGGTGATGCCCACCGGCTCCGGCAAGTCCGCCGTCTTCCAGGCGCCCGCGCCGCTGCTGCCCGGACCGGTCGTGGTGGTCTCCCCGCTGCTCGCCCTGCAACGCGACCAGATCGCCGGGCTCCCCGAGCGGGCGCCGCGCGCCGTCGCCCTGAACTCCGCCCTCACCGCGGCCGAGGAACAGGCCGCCTGGCGGGCGGTGGAGGAGGGCGCCGCCGGCTTCGTCTACCTCGCCCCCGAGCAACTGGCCAAGGACGAGGTCGTGGAGCGGCTGGCCGGGGCGCACCCGGCCCTGTTCGTGGTGGACGAGGCGCAGTGCGTCTCCTCCTGGGGCCACGACTTCCGGCCCGACTACCTGCGCCTGGAGCAGGCCGTACGCCGTCTGGGCCGGCCGCCGCTGCTGGCGCTGACCGCGACGGCGGCCCCGCCGGTGCGCCGCGAGATCGTCGAACGGCTCGGCATGGAACGGCCCAAGGTGCTGGTCACCGGGTTCGACCGGCCCGGCATCCGGCTGGAGGCGCGCCGCTTCCGGGACGACGAGGAGCGGCGGCGCGCCCTGATCGAGCGGGCCGCCGCCGAACCGAAGCCGGGCCTCGTCTACGCGGCCACCCGCAAGGACACCGAGCGGTACGCGCGGGAGCTGGCCGACCTCGGGTTCGCCGCCGAGGCGTACCACGCGGGACTGCGGGCCGCCGATCGCCGGCGCATCCACGAGGCGTTCCAGTCGGGGCGGGCGGACGTCGTGGTGGCGACCTCCGCCTTCGGCATGGGCATCGACAAGGAGGACGTGCGGTTCGTGCTGCACGCGGCGCTGCCCGGCTCGCTGGACGCTTACTACCAGGAGATCGGCCGCGCGGGCCGGGACGGCGGGCCGGCCCTCGCGGTGCTGCACTACCGGCCCGAGGACACCGGCATGCAGGCATACTTCGCCTCCCGCACGACGGGCCGGGACACGCTGGACGAGGTCGCCGACGCCGTGCACGAGCACCGCGACGACCCCGCCGACCTGGCCGCACTGCGCGAGGACACCGGTCTGTCCCGCCCCCGGGTGACCACGGCCGTGAACCTGCTGGAGGAGGCGGGCGCCGTCACCACGGGCGAGGAGGGCGAGGTGCGCCCGACGCCGGGCGCCGACCCGGACGAAGCGGCGGCGCGGGCGGAGCGGACGGCCGAGGCGCACCGCCGCACCGACCGCTCCCGGGTGGAGATGGCCCGCGCCTACGCCGAGACCACCGGCTGCCGCCGGCACTTCCTGCTCGGCTACTTCGGCGAGGCCTACGAGCCGCCGTGCGGCAACTGCGACCGCTGCGAGGCGGCCGCCGCCGACCCGGACGCGGCCGCCGCCGGCCGCCGGCCCGCTCACCCCGCCGCCGGCCGCTACCCGGTGGGCGCCGAGGTGCGGCACGGGCAGTGGGGCGCGGGCACGGTCCTCAGGGAGGACGGCGACCGCATCACCGTCCTGTTCGACGAGGCCGGCTACCACACCCTGTCCCTGGACGCGCTGGCCGGGCGCGACGACCTCCTGACGGTGGTGCGCCGGCCCGGCGGGGACGACGGCGCGGGCTAGCTGCTCCGCCCGGCCGCGTCGCGGTTCACGTCAGCAGGAGCCCTCGTCCTCCCACGGACCCCACTGCGAGGCCCCGGGGGTCTCGTTCTGGGTCCACCACTTGGCCTTCCAGTTGTGGCTGTTGTACGACACCTCGCTGCCGCCGGTGTACGCGGTGCTCCCGCTCCAGGCCGGCTTGCACTGGGTGCTCGGCGGCGGGGTGGGGCTGCTGGGCGGCGGGGAGGTCGGGGGAGTGGTGGGCGGGGTGACGCCGGCGAACTTCACCGAGTACTTGGCGAAGTCCCAGGAGTTCTGCGCGACGCTGGAGCAGGTGCCCGACGTACGGCCGCCGTTGTCGGCCGGGGTGCACTGGCGGTCGCGGTTCAGGGACCAGAAGGTGAAGCGGTCCATGTTGTGGGAGGTGGCGTAGTCCAGGACGGTCTGGAAGTCGGCCTGGGTGAAGATCTCGCCGGTGTCGCTGCGGCCGTTCATGCCGGAGAAGCCCTCGTGGGCGTAGGCGGTGGCCTCGCTCCAGCCGAAGGTGGACTGGAGGATCTTGTTGAAGTTGGTCAGCGCGCCGGTCTGCGAGGCCGCTCCGTTGAAGCCGCCGTCGAAGGGCATGATGGAGAAGTTGTTCGGCGTGAAGCCCTGCGACTTGGCCTCCAGCAGCATCTGCTTGCCGAACCAGCCGGTGCCGTCGGCGGTGCCGGCGGTGGTGACGGAGACGTAGAGGCCGGGGTTGTTCTGCTGGAGGATCCTGGCGGCGCCGATCTCGTTCTTGATGGCCGCCGTGTTCTCGTACTCCGGCTCCTCCAGGTCGAAGTCGATGGCGTGCAGGCCGTACTTGGTGATGACCTGCTGGTAGGCCGCCGCGGTGGAGGCCGCGTCGGAGCATGCCTGGCCGAGCTTGGTGCCGCCGTAGCCGCCGATGGAGACGGAGACGTCGCCGCCCTTGGCGCGGATGGCGTCGATCACCGACTTCACGGCGGTGTCCGAGGAGACGGCGGCCGTGCCGTCCCAGGTGGGCGAGCAGCCGCCGCCGTTGGGGGCGAGGACGAAGGCGAGCTGGAAGGCCTTGAGCCCGGTGGCGTCCATGATGGCGCCGGCGCTCGGCGGGTCGTTGTCGAGCGGCATCAGATACGGGGCCGCGGCGTACCAGCGGTTGCTCAGCGCTTCCGCCGAGTTGGTCGCGCCCGAGGCGCTGCCCGCGACCAGGGCGGTGGTGCCGGCGGCGGCGAGGGCGACGGCGGCGGCCGCGCCCAGACATGCGCGAAGAGGTCTCACTGCGTGCCTCCAGGGGGTGGGGAGGGGGAAGTGGCCCCAGCTTCCTGACCCTGTTGCGAGCACGTCAATGGATTGGTCTGGACCAGGTGATTCTTTGGACTAGACCATACGATTCCTTTACCTCAACAACCCCTGGTGGCAACCGGATTCACCCCGAAAACGACGTACGCCCGGCATGATGCCGGGCGTACGTTCCTGATCACCGCGGAAGGCTCACGCCGCCCCGCGGGCGACCGTCACCAGCGATACCAGCGGCCCTTGCGGCCGCCGCTGCCGGCCGGCCGCACGATGAAGCCGAGCAGCCACAGCACGAGCACGACGATCGCGACCCACCAAAGGATCTTCAAGGCGAAGCCGGCGCCGAACAGGATCAGGGCCAGCAGAAGAACGAGAAGCAAAGGAACCATGATTATCAACCTCCGCTCCACCGAATGCCCTTGATTCCCAGGAAAACGCGCACACTCTTCAATGTTTCCAAGAGGTTATGGGGGGAACCCGGCGGTGCTGTGACGGTGCGCCGGATCGGCCTGGTCGTCCACGGCGGACGCCCCGAGGCCCAGGCCGCTCAGCGGGTCGTGCACGCCTGGTGCGACGAGCGCGCCGTGCCGTGCACCGACATCGACGCGTGGCACGACGGCGGCCGGCGCAACGCCGGCGCGGAGGTCGAGGCCGCCGGCGACCCCGACCTCATCGTCACCCTCGGCGGCGACGGCACCTTCCTGCGCGGCGCCCGCCTCGCCGCCGAGCACGACGCGCTCCTCCTCGGCGTCGACCTCGGCCGCGTCGGCTTCCTCACCGAAGTGCCCGCCACCCAGGTGCGCCTGGCGCTGGACGCGCTGCGGGAGGACCGGATCACGGTCGAGAGCCGGATGCTGCTCACCATGCGCGCCTCGCGCCGCCTGGAGGTGCCCGCGGGCATCGAAGAACTGATGCGCTACGGCCGCCGCCCCATGCTGCCCCCGCCGCGGGTGCGCGCCGACTGCGAGGCCGGCGGCGACTGGGGCGTAGCCCTCAACATCACCGCCCTCAACGAGATCGCCGTCGAGAAACTCGCCCGGGACCGGCAGGTGTCGGCCGGCGTCTACCTCGCCGGCCGGCTCCTCGCGTCCTACTCCGCCGACGCGCTGCTCGTCGCCACGCCCACCGGCTCGACCGCCTACAGCTTCGCCGCCGGCGGCCCGGTCGTCTCGCCGCGCGCCGACGCCCTGGTGTTCACCCCGGTCGCCCCGCACATGGCGTTCAACCGCTCGGTCGTGGCCGCCCCGGACGAACCCGTCGCGCTGCGCGTGCTCGAACGCTCCGGCCAGGCCGCCGTCAGCGTCGACGGCCAGTTGCGCGGCGTCCTCGACCCGGGCGACTGGATCGGCGTCTACGCCGCCCCGCGCCGGCTGCGGGCCGTACGGCTCGGCCCGATGGACTTCTACGGCCGGCTGCGCGAGCGCATGAACCTCACCGACGCCCCGGCCGCCGTCGCCGACGGTACCCCGGCGCCGCTGTGGCCGGTGAGCAGCCCGCGGCCCGGCGACCTCGCCCACCTGGCGCTGCCGCCCGCGCCCGACGGCGCGCCGGAACCGGCCCCGGACCGCGAGCGCTGAGCCCCGCCCGGCCGCGGGCACGAATTGCAGGCGCCCCGCCGAGCGGTGAGTCTGGTACCGGCCCGCAACGCACCACCGACCCCCGGAGGCACGCGTGGCAGTACGTCACCGGCTCATCAGGACCAGTCCCGAGGAGGTGTGGACCGTCCTGGCCGACGGCAGCCGGTACGCGGACTGGGTGGTGGGCACCGCGCAGTCCCGGCCGGTGCGCGGACAGTGGCCGCAGCTGGACTCGGCCATCGAGTACGAGGTCCGCGTCGGCCCGCTGCGGCTCACCAACCAGACCATCGTGCGCAACCACGAGGCGGGCTCGCTCCTCGAACTGGAGGCCCACGCGGGCTTCCTCGGCACCGCGCGCATCGCCATCGAAGTACGCCCCTGGGGCGAGCACTGCCTGGTCGTCGTGGACGAACACCCCCTCCAGGGCGCGGGCGGCGCGGTCCACAACATGGCCGTGGAGACACTGATCCAGCTCCGCCACCGCGCCATGCTCGCCCGGCTCGCCAAGGTCTGCGAGGGCGACGCCGAGGACGCGCGGCGAGGGGCGCGGCACGGTGCGGGCCTGCCGCGGTCGGGAGGCGGACATGCCTGACGCCGTGGTGATCGGCGCCGGCCCCAACGGCCTGGTGGCGGCCAACCTGCTCGCCGACGCCGGCTGGAGCGTGGAGGTCCTGGAGGAGCAGCCCGAACCGGGCGGCGCGGTCCGCCACGACCGGGGCGTGCACCCCGACTACGTCAACGACCTGTTCAGCTCGTTCTACCCGCTCGCCGCCGCCTCGCCCGTCGTGGCCGGCCTGCGGCTCCAGGACCACGGACTGCGCTGGAGCCACGCCCCGCACGTGCTGGCCCACCCCCTCACCGACGGCCGGTGCGCCGTCCTCGACCGCGACCCCGGTGTCACCGCCGCCTCGCTCGACGCCTTCGCGGCCGGCGACGGAGCGGCCTGGCGCGAGCTGCACCAGCTGTGGGAACGCCTCGGCCCGGACCTCATGGACGCCCTGTTCGCCCCCTTCCCGCCGGTCAGGGCCGGGGCCCGGCTGCTGGCCCGGCTGCGCGGGGCCGGCGGACTGCGGGTGGCCCGCACCATGCTGCTGCCGGTCCGCCGCATGGGCGAGGAGGAGTTCCGCGGCGAGGGCGGCCGGCTCCTGCTGGCCGGCAACGCCCTGCACGCCGACCTCGCACCCGAGTCCGCGGGCAGCGGCGGCTTCGGCTGGCTGATGTCCATGCTCGGCCAGAGCCACGGCTTCCCCGTCCCGCTCGGCGGCTCCGGCGCCCTCACCGCCGCCCTGGTCCGGCGGCTGCACACCCGCGGCGGCATCCTGCGCTGCGGCGAACGCGTCGACCACGTCGTCGTGCGCGACGGGCGGGCCGTCGGCGTCCGCACGGCCGGCGGCGACCTGGTGCCCGCCTGGCGCGCCGTCCTCGCGGACGTCTCCGCGCCCGACCTGTACGGCCGCCTCCTCGACCCGGCCGAGCTGCCCGGCCAGCTTTTGGCCGACCTGCGCCGCTTCCAGTGGGACTTCGCCACCTTCAAGGTCGACTGGGCGCTCGACGGACCCGTGCCCTGGCACACCGAGGGACCGGTCGGCGCGGGCACCGTCCACCTCGCCGACGGTTTCGACGAACTCACCCGCTTCACCGCCCAGATCGCCATGCGCCAGGTGCCCGACCGGCCCTTCACCGTGTTCGGCCAGATGACCACCGCGGACGCCACCCGCTCACCGCTGGGCACGGAGTCCGCCTGGGCCTACACCCACGTCCCGCGCGAGATCACCGGCGACGCGGGCGAGGAGGGCCTGACCGGCGCCTGGAGCCCCGGCGAACAGGAGATCATGGCCGACCGGATGGAACGGCAGGTCGAACGGTTCGCTCCCGGCTTCCGCGCGAGGATCCGCGCCCGCCGCGTCCTCGCCCCGACCACGCTCCACTCGCTGGACCGCAACCTCGACACCGGGTCCATCAACGGCGGCACCACGGCCATCCACCAGCAGCTCGTGTTCCGCCCGCTGCCCGGCACCGGCCGCCCCGAGACACCGGTGGCCGCCCTCTACCTGGCCTCGGCGGGCGCCCACCCCGGTGGCGGCGTCCACGGCGCGCCCGGCGCCAACGCGGCCCGCGCCGCCCTGCGCCGCCGGCTGCCCCCCGGCCTCTCCCGGGCCCAGCGCGCCCTGGCCCGTCGCGACCGCACGGGCCGCCGCACCTGACCGGCCCCGCGGGCCGCCCCGTCAGGTCCGGTGCTCGCCGGGCCGGCCGGGCATCCGGTACGCGGCGAGCGCGGCGATGTCGTCGTCGAGCCGCCCGTCGCTGTAGTCGAGCAGATCCTCGTGCAACCGGTCCAGCAGCTCGCGCGGCGCCAGCACCGCCCACGGTCCCACCCGCTCGGCGAGCGGATAGAAGACCCCGTCGGTGTCCCGGGTCTCGGTCACGCCGTCGGTGTACAGCAGCAGCTGGTCGCCCGGCCGGAAGGGCACCACGTCCACGTGGTAGCCGTTGCCGGCCAGCGCCCCGAGGTTGATCGGCGGCGAGGGGGCGCTCGCGTACAGCTCGGTGACGCGGCCGGAGTGGATGAGCAGGGGCGGCGGATGACCGCAGTTGACGATGCGCACCGCGTGCTCGTCGTCCGGGATCTCGGCGAACACCGCCGTGACGAACCGCTCCGCCGCCTCGCCGCCGGGCAACTGCGCGGCGTGCCGGCTCATGCTCCGCTCCATGCGGCGCGCCACGCCCGTCAGATCGGGCTCGTCGTGCGCGGCTTCCCGGAAGGCGCCCAGTATCGTCGCGGCGGTCTCCACCGCCACCAGCCCCTTGCCGCGCACATCACCGACCAGCAGCCGTACGCCGTAGACCGTCGGCACCGCCTCGTACAGGTCGCCGCCGATGCGGGCCTCGGCGGCGGCGGACAGGTACAGCGTCTCCACCGAGACCTGGCCCAGCCGGCGCGGCACCGGGCGCAGTAAAACCCGCTGCGCGGTCTCGGCCACCGAGCGCACCGTGGCGAGCGTGCGCTCCCGGCGGATCCGGTGCACGGCCAGGATCGTGCCGAGCACCCCGACCAGACTGGTGCACACGTAGTTCGCCACGTAATGGCGGTCCCACAGGTAGCCGACGGAACGCCCGGCGCAGCACGGGGTGCCCGCCAGCACTCCCTCGAACACGATGGCGAACACCGTGAAGGCGGCCACCGCGAGGGGACCGTAGGCGTAGGCGGCGACCAGCGGCAGCGCGATGAGCAGGAAGCTGACGGGCCAGACCACCGGCGTCAGCGGCTCCAGGATCAGCACCCCGGCCACGTACAGGAAGGGCAGCCAGCGCAGCCACCTCGGCGGGGCGGGCACGCGCGGCAGCGGGACGCCCGACGCCGCGGGCGGCTTGCCGTCCGCGGCTCCGCCCGCCCGCCTCATCGCCCGCTCCGGCGGCGCCCGGGCCCGGCCCGGCGCACCGCGGCCGGCGGGCCGGAGGCACACGCGGACGCGCGGGCCGGCTCGGTGGGACGGTCCTCGCGAAAACACTCAGGCGGCCTGTTCACAACAGCTCCCGGCGGGCTTGACCAAGACCACCAGCCTGCTGGGGTCCACCACCGCGCCCGCTTCATTGCTCCAGGCAAGGGCATGTCCGCGGCCCCGGTGAAGCGGGCGATCCGGGGCATACGGCGGGAGTGATCTTCGACAGTCACCGAGGAGGGGGACCCGCCGTCGTGACCGTGCCCGAACGCAGCGTACGCCGCAGCGGCCGCATACGCGCCTTCGACCTGCGGGCGACCGCGCTGTTCTTCGCCCTGGCGGCCATCCTGCTGGTCGCCGGAGCCTACACCGCCCGCGCGGCGCTCGCCGCCGCCGAACGGCGGCCGGCCTGGGCCGTCGTGCTGTGCCTGATCGGCACGGCCGCCGCCGCCCTCGCCGTACGCCGCCGCAGGCGGCGCGGACACCTCGCGCGGCGGACCGCGCGCCGCGCCGCCGCCGCGCTCCAGGAGGGCGCGATGACGGCGCTGGACGCCCTGGAGACGCCGCCCGAGCAGGCGCCGGCCGTCGTCGTGCCCGCCCAGGCAGGTCCCGGCGGCCGGGGCGCGCCGCTCGCCGAGGACACCGTGGTCCTGGCCGACCCGGTGGTCGACTACGGCCTGCTCGACCCCTACGAGTTCGAACAGGCCGTGGCGGCGCTGTGCGAGCGGGACGGCTGCGCGGGCGTGGAGGTGTCGGGCGGGGCCGGTGACCTGGGCGCCGACGTGCTGGCCGTCGCCCCGGACGGGCGTCGCGTGGTCGTCCAGTGCAAGCGCTACTGCGCCACCAACCGGGTCGGCTCCGAGGATCTCCAGCGCTTCGGCGGCACCTGCTACACCGTGCACGAGGCCGAACTCGCGCTCTTCGTCACCACCAGCGACTTCACCGCGCCGGCCGTCGAGTACGCCGAGCAGTGCGGCATCGTCTGCGTCGACGGCGAGGCCCTGAAGGCGTGGAGCGACGGCGCCGCCCCGCCGCCGTGGGCCGTCGTCAGTCCCGTCCCGCCGCCGGTCCGGCCGTAGCCCGCAGCGCGTGCTCGCCGAAGCTCCGGGCCACCGGCGGCAGGGTGCGCCCGGCGAGCCGGGCCAGCCCGATGTCCCGGGCGCCGCGCACATCGGTGATCTCCAGGTACCGGATGGGGAAGTCGGGGGTGGCCGCGGTGTCCGGCGACGACGGGATCAGGGAGACGCCCAGACCGGCCGCGACCAGGCCGCGCAGCGTGTGCACCTCCTCGCCCTCGAAGCCGACCAGCGGGGCGAACCCGGCCTCCCGGCACAGCGTCTCGGTGACGCTGCGCAGCCCGTAGCCCGGTTTGAGCAGGATGAACGGCTCCCCGGCGACCTCGGCGAGCCGGACCCGGCCGCGCCCGGCCAGCCGGTGCCCGGTCGGCACCGCGAGCCACAGCGGCTCGACCAGCAGCCGCCGCCAGGTGATCAGCGGATGGCCCGGGTCGCCGCTGGTGATCACCAGGTCGGCGGTGGCGTCGAGCAGGTGCTGCACCAGGCCGTTCTCCTCGTGCTGGCGCAGTTCGAACCGGACGTGGGGGTGCGCCTCGCGGAACCCGGTCACCAGCTTCGGCACCAGCCAGGTGCCCAGCGTGTGCAGGAAGGCCAGCGACACCACGCCCGCCTCCGGGTCGACGACCTCCGCGACCGCCCGCCGCCCGCGGTCCCAGCTGTCGAGGGCCGCGTCCGCGTACTCCTTGAACACCCGTCCCGCCGGGGTGGGGCGCAGCACCCGGCCGACCCGCTGGAGCAGCTCCGCGCCCACCTCCTCCTCCAGCCGGCGCAGCGCCCGCGACAGGGCGGGCTGGGTGAGGCCGGCCTCCGCCGCGGCCTCGGTCACGGTCATGCCCTCGGCGACCGCCCGGAAGGACCGCAGCACCTCCAGATCCATCGCGCTCACCCGCCCGCCGCGCGGACACCCGCGCACCGGGCGGCCGGGAAACCCGGCCCGGAGGAGGGCGCCGCCGCGCCGCCGCCCAGGTTGCGCGCGCTGACCGCGTCGCAGAGCCGTTCCGCCGTGGTGACCGCGGCCTCCAGCGCCGTCAGGTCGCGGCCGGGGCGGCCCGGCTCGGCGTGGGCGTGGGCGACGGCGCGGCGGGCCCGGGCCAGCCGGTGGTAGGC